>CALMZR010000402.1 GCA_937870845.1 uncultured Chloroflexota bacterium | reverse complement strand
TTGACCTTGGCGCCGACGCACTGGTGGCCGACCTCGGTGTGGATGCGGTAGGCGAAATCGACCGGGGTGGCGCCGGCTGGCAGCTCGATGATGTCGCCCGCCGGGGTGAAGACGTAGATCTGTTCCTTGAAGACATCCGATTTGAGTGATTCGACGAACTCTTCGGCGTCGGCGACCTGGTCGCGCCATTCCAGGAGCTGGCGCAGCCAGGCAACCTTGGCCTCGACGCGGGCATCGGAGCGGCTGCCCTCCTTGTAGCGCCAGTGGGCAGCGACGCCGTGCTCGGCGATGCGGTGCATCTCGCGGGTGCGGATCTGGATCTCGACCGGGTGGCCGCCGGGGCCGACGACGGCGGTGTGCAGCGACTGGTACATGCTGTCCTTGGGGGTGGCGATGTAGTCGTCGAACTCGCCGGGGAGGGGATGCCAGCGGGCGTGGACGACGCCGAGGGCGCCGTAGCAGTCCTTGCGGTCCTCGACGAGGATGCGCAGGCCGATGACGTCGTAGATCTCGTCGAGGCCGCGGCTCTTGCTGAGCATCTTGCGGTAGATCGAGAAGAGGTGCTTGGTGCGGCCGGTGATCTCCGCCTCGATTCCCGCCTCGCTGAGGGCGTCGGCGAGCTCCTTCTTGACGTCCTCGATGTAGGGGGCGGCAGCACGGCCGCGCTGCTCGAACTCCTGGCTGAGGACGGCGTAAGCGACGGGGTTAGTGTAGCGGAAGGCGAGGTCTTCCAGCTCGGACTTGAACTGCCAGATGCCGAGGCGGTTGGCGAGGGGAGCGTAGATCTCCAGCGTCTGGAGGGCGATGCGTGCCTGCTTCTCGGGGGGGAGGGCGTCGAGGGTGCGCATGTTGTGGAGGCGGTCGGCGAGCTTGATGAGGACGACGCCGATGTCGTCGACCATGGCGAGGAACATCTTGCGCAGGTTCTCGGCTTGCTGCGCCTTCTCCCGCGAGTTGGCGGCGTCCAGATCGTCGGTCTTCCACGGGATGCGGCCGAGCTTGGATACGCCGTCGACGAGCTTGGCGACGCGCTCGCCGAACTCGGCTTCGATGCGGTCGAGCGTCACCGGGGTGTCTTCGATGACGTCATGGAGGAGGGCGCCGGCGATCGTTTCGGCGTCGAGCTGGATGCGGGCCAGGATCGTGGCGACGGCGATGGGGTGGAGGACGTAGGGCTCGCCCGACTGGCGGATGTCCGTGCCGTGGGCTTCGATGGCGAGGCGGGCAGCGCGCTGGACCAGATCGAGGTTGGCCGAGGGGGAGTGGGCGACGATGGCCGCGAGCAACTCGTCGAGGGCTTCCTGAATCGGCACGAGGAGGCAGTCTGAAACGGCCCCGTTCGGCGTGGGGACCGCGTGGATTGCCAATGATGCGTCGATTGCTGGCGCCCCTTCGGGAGCGGCCGCGCGTCTGGGAGCCATGATCGGCGAAGCTTTCAGAGGACCGTCCACACGTCAGAGGGCAGGCGAGTAGCGGAACTGTAGAGAAAAGCGCAAGAGGCGTCAACGAATCGTGCAGATCGATCGAGCATGCATGCTATTTTCGCCGATGTGAATGGGGATTGCGAATCACGATCGGCGCGCCGGCAGTACCATTCCTGGCTATGGAGACGCGAGAGCCGACGACGCTGTACGTACAGGACGATGCAAGACCAGGGCTGGACGACGATGCCGAGCGGATGCTGCATCCGGACGAGGCGCGGCAGCGCATTCTGGCGCGTGTAACGCCATTGCCGAGCGAGTCGGTGAGGTTGCGGGATGCGGCGTGGCGGGTGCTGGCGCGCGATCTGATCGCGGGTGAGGACCATCCGCCGTTTCCGGCGGCGACGATGGACGGGTATGCGGTGATCGCCGACGACCCGTCGCCGTGGCGGGAGATCGTGGGGCGGCAGACGGCGGGCACGGTCGAGGATATCGAGATCGGCCTGGGCGTGGCGGCGTGGATCACGACCGGGGCGCCCGTGCCGGATGGCGCGGACGCGGTCGTTCCCGTCGAGAACACGGAGCTGGCCGACGAGCACGTGGTGATCCACCAGGAGCATGTGTCGCCAGGGGAGAACATTCGGCCGGTGGGGGTCGATCTGGCCAAGGGATCGGTGGTGCTGAAGGCGGGAAGCATCATCGGGGGCGCCGAGATTGGACTCCTGGCGGGGTTGGGCGTCGATCCGGTGGAGGTCAATCGCCGGCCGCGGGTGAGCGTGCTGTCGACAGGGAATGAACTGGTTGAGCCGGACGAGCGGCCGGGGCCGGGGCAGATCCGGGATTCGAACCGGTACAGCTTGGTGGCGGCTTTGCAGGAGGCGGGCGCGGAGGTGGTCTGGGCCGGGCACGGGCCGGACGACGCGGACGCGCTGCGGGCGGCGCTGGTGGAGCGGATTGCGGAGAGCGACGTCGTGATCACCAGCGGCGGCGTGTCGATGGGGGATCTCGATCTGATCAAGCCGCTGCTCGCGGAGTTGGCGGAGGTGCATTTCCGGCGGGTGTTCATGAAGCCGGGGAAGCCGTTCAACTTCGCGACGTGCGGGGAGACGCTGATCTTCAGCTTGCCTGGCAATCCTGTCTCGGCGCTGGTCGGATTCGAGGTGTTCTTGCGGCCGGCGCTGAAGTCGATGATGGGGGCGGCGGAGATCGACCGGCCGCGGGTCCCGGTGCGCGTGGAGCACGCGGTGCGGCCGTCGGATCGGATCGAGATGCAGCGAGCCGCGGTGCGGGTAGGAGAGGATGGGCGGTTGACGGCGGCGACGACCGGGCCGCAGGCGTCGTCTCGTTTGGCGTCGCTGGTGGGGGCTAACGCATTGCTGCTGGTTCCGCCTGGCGGGGAGGAGCTTCCCTCGGGGTCGACGCTCGAGGCTATGCTGACGGGGCCGCTCGTCGCGGAGGCGACGTAAGGCGAGAACGCATCGCATCCGCGGCCGCGCTTCGAGCGAGCCGCGGGGATCGGAAAGGATCGAGCATGGCAGCCGGAGAGCAGAAGTTCGGGGTGCCGAACATCGTGTACGACATCATCCAGACGGTGGGCAACCTGCTGCAGGGGGAAGAGAAGCTGCTGGAGTACGCCCGGGACGCCGAGAACGCTGGCGACAGCGAGTCGGCGACGGCGTTCAGGACGGTGGCGGATGGGAACCGGGCGGCGGCGCAGACGCTGCTGAAACGGCTGCGAGCGCATTTGAACGAGATGTAGGGCGGACCCTCACCCCCCAACCCCCTCTCCCTGTGCACAGAGGAGGGGGGGCTTTTTCAGCCGGGGCGATTGGGAAAAATGATGGACGTCGAGGTTCGGTACTTCGCGATGATTCGGGAGATCGTGGGGCGCTCGGGTGAGCGGCGCGCGATGGCGGAGGGGGCGACGGCAGGGGATCTGTTCGATGCGCTAGTTGCTGAGCATCCGCGGCTGGAGCGGCTGAAGCCGATGGTGATGCCGATGGTCAATCGGGCGTACGTGCCGGTAGACCATCCCTTGCGCGAGGGGGATGAAGTGGCGTTCATTCCGCCGGTAAGCGGAGGGGAGGCGAAGCGGTTTCGGATTCAGAGCGAGGCGCTCGACGCGCGGGAGATCGAGGCGCTCGTGGCGAGTCCCGGAGCGGGGGCGATCGCGACGTTCACCGGGACGGTGCGCGATCACGGGCGTGGCCAAGCGGTGACTCATCTGGACTACGAGGCGTACGCGCCGGCGGCGGAGTTGACGCTGGCGCAGATCGGGGACGAAATTCGGGAGCGGTGGGAGGTGGATGGGGTTGCCATTGTGCATCGGGTCGGGTCGCTGGCGGTGGGGGAGGCGAGCGTGGTGATCAGCGTGGCGTCGGCGCACCGAGACGCGGCGTTCGAGGCGTGCCGGTACGCGATCGAGCGGATCAAGGCGATCGTGCCGATCTGGAAGAAGGAGCACTACGCGGACGGGGCGGTCTGGCTGGGGAGCGAGCGCGACTATCAGGTGGAGATCGGGCGGTTGCCGGGGTAGCGGGTGATGGGGTGTCAGGGTGTTGGGGTGATAGGGTGACGACGGTGGCGGGGGCGGCGCGGCTGGATTAAGTTGATCGAAAACTCTACAATATTTGCAGAAGTGTATTGCCGGAAATCACCCCCAGGAGTACGGAGTCGATGACTGAGACGGCGGCTTTGAGCCAGGAGATCAATCTCGACCTGACGCCGCGTCGTGGGCGGCCATCTATCGCCGCTGATGCGACCGAGTTGATCGGCAATACCCCGCTGGTGCGGCTGTCGCGGTTCGCGGGCGATGCGCCCGGGCAACTCGTGGGTAAGTTGGAGTCGTTCAGCCCCGGGTTCTCTGTGAAAGACCGGATCGGGGTCGCGATGATCGAGGACGCCGAGGCGGGCGGGATCATCGAGCCGGGCGTGACGACGATCGTGGAGCCGACGAGCGGCAACACGGGGATCGCGCTGGCGTGGGTCGCGGCGGCGAAAGGGTATCGGCTGATTCTGACCATGCCGGAGAGCATGAGCCTGGAGCGGCGGGTGCTCCTGCTCGGGTACGGAGCGGAGCTGATCCTCACTCCCGCGTCGGAGGGGATGTCGGGGGCGGTGCGGCGCGCGGAGCAGATCGTGGCCGAGACGCCGAACGCCTGGATGCCGCAGCAGTTCGAGAACGCGGCGAACCCGGAGATTCACCGGCGGACGACTGCCGTCGAGATCTGGGAGGACACCGACGGGGCGATCGATATCCTCGTCGCCGGGGTCGGGACGGGCGGGACGATCACCGGGGCGGGGCAGGTTCTCAAACGTCTCAAGCCGGAGATTCAGGTGATCGCCGTCGAGCCGGCGGAGTCGCCGCTGCTGGCGACGGGGCAGGCCGGGCCGCACAAGATCCAGGGGATCGGGGCGAATTTCGTGCCCGACGTGCTCGATCGCGAGGTGTACGACGAGATCGTCCACGTCGATGCGGCGACGGCGATCGCGGCGCAGCACGAGTTGATGCTGAAAGAAGGTCTTCTCAAGGGGATCTCGTGCGGGGCGGCGGCGGCGGCGGCGCGGGAGGTGGCGCGGCGGCCGGAGAACGCCGGGAAGCTGATCGTGGTGGTGCTGCCGGATACGGGTGAGCGCTATTTGAGCACGGTGGCGTTTTCGGAGTTGCGGGATCGGGCGGCGGCGATGACGGCGGGGTAGTGTTTCGCGCTGCGAGGCCGCGTCTTGGGCGGCCGAGATTCCTCGCTTCGCTCGGAATGGCACAATTCCGGGCTCACGAATCGGGAACAAAGAATCGGGGCCGGCAATCCGCCGGCCCCGATTCTCTTGTCTGGCCTGTATGCCCTCTACGAGCAACCGAGGCTGTTGCCGCAGTTGAGGCACTTGTAGCAGGCGCCGTTGCGGATGGTGATGTGGCCGCAGACATCGCAGAAGGGGGCGTCGCCCATCATTTCGGAGAGGTGGGCGCTCATGACGTCGACGGCGGCGGTCGATTGCAGGAGCGTGGCGGCGGTCCCGGCGCTGGCTTCGCGGTGGGCGCCGTTGCCGTTCTTGACGGCGCGGGCGGCGGGGGGCGCAGGCGCAGTGACGGTCTGCGTCCGGGGAGCTCCAGCCGGGGCGGGAGTCGATGGGGCGGCGGCGGTTTCGATCGGGGCGTCGTCGTGGCCGGGCTCGTCCAGCTCGGGCGGGACCTGGGTGAGGTCGGTGCGGCCGAGGTACTCCAGGCCGAGGACGCGGAAGACGTAGTCGATGATGGAGGTGGCCATCTTGATGTTGGGGTGGCCGCTGACCATGCCCTGCGGCTCGAAGCGGGTAAAGGTAAAGGTCTCGACGAATTCCTCCAGGGGGACGCCGTACTGGAGGCCCTTCGAGATGGCGATGGCGAAGCAGTTGATCATGGAGCGGAAGGCGGCGCCCTCCTTGTGCATGTCGATGAAGATCTCGCCCAGCGCGCCGTCTTCGTACTCGCCGGTGCGCAGGAAGACCTTGTTGCCGGCGACGCGGGCCTCCTGGGTGAAGCCGCCGCGGCGGGCGGGCAGGCGGCGGCGAACCGGGCCGGCGGATGCGGCGACAGGCGCGGGGGCGGGAACGGACGGCTTCTGCTCGCGCTCCCATTCGGCGCGGGCCTTGGCTACCGCATCGGCCACGGCGACGGCGGTCGCCTCTTCGATGCGGCGCTCGACGTCGGCTTCCGAGATGGCTTCGGTCTCCTCCTTGTCGGCGGACTTGCCGCTGGAGGTGGAGAGGGGCTGGCTCAGCTTGGAGCCGTCGCGGTAGAGGGCCATGGCCTTGATGCCGTGGCGCCAGCTCTGCTCGTAGGCGTCAAGGACGTCGTCGACGGTCGCCTCGTTGGGCATATTGATGGTTTTGGAGATGGCGCCGGAGAGGAAGCTCTGGGCGGCGCTCATCATGGTGATGTGGCCCATGTGGTGGATGAAGCGCGTGCCGGCCTTGCCGCACTTGTTGGCGCAGTCGAAGACGGGCAGGTGCTCGTCGCGCAGGAAAGGCGCGCCCTCGACGGTCATCGTGCCGCAGATGACCTCGTTGGCCTCGTCGATCTGGCGGGAGGTGAAGCCGAGCCGCTTGAGGAGGTCGAAACCGGGCTCGCTGGCTTCGGCGAGGGCGACGCCGGCGCGGGCGAGGGCTTCTTCGCCGAGGGCCCAATGGTTGAAGGCGAAGCCGAGCTCGAAGACGCCGGGGAGGGCGGCCTCGATCTTGTCGATGTCGGCGTCGTGGAAGCCGCGCTCCTTGAGCGAGAGGCGGTTGATGTGGGGCGCGCCGTCGAAGGTCATCGTGCCGAGCACGTGGGTCAGGATGGCGCGGCGCTCGTCGTCGGAGTAGCCGAGGTTGCGCAGGGCCGGCTCGATGCTCTGGTTGGCGATCTTGAAGTAGCCGCCGCCGGCCAGCTTCTTGAACTTCACGAGGGCGAAGTCGGGCTCGACGCCGGTGGTGTCGCAGTCCATGAGGAGACCGATGGTGCCGGTGGGGGCGAGGAGGGTGGTCTGGGCGTTGCGGTAGCCATGCTTCTCCCCCTCGGCGAGGGCATGGTCCCACGATTCGCGGGCGGCCTCCAGCAGGTAGGCGGGCGTCTTGTCGGCGGCGACGGGCATGGGGAGGACGGAGAGATCCTCGTATTCGGACGGGTCGACGTCGTAGATGGCGCGGCGGTGGTTGCGGATGACGCGCAGCATCGAGTCGCGGTTGGCCGGGAACTCGGGGAAGGGTCCGAGATGGCCGGCGAGCTCGGCGGAGGCGGCGTAGCTCTCGCCGGTCATGAGGGCGGTGATGGCGCCGGCGTAGGCGCGGGCCTGGTCGGAGTCGTAGGGCATGCCGAGGAGCATCAGCACGGTGCCGAGGTTGGCGTAGCCGAGGCCGAGCGTGCGGTAGTCGTAGGAGAGGCGGGCGATCTCCTCGCTGGGGAACTGGGCCATGAGGACGCTGATCTCGAGGACGATGGTCCAGAGGCGGACGGCGTGGCGGAAGGACTCGACGTCGAACGTGCCGGTCTCGACGTCGAGGAACTTCAGGAGGTTGAGGGAGGCGAGGTTGCAGGCGGTGTTGTCGAGGAACATGTATTCCGAGCAGTTGTGAACCACCAGGCCATTCGCCACGAAGTGGTCGGTTCGCGGCTCGGTTAGGTCGTAGACCGGTTCCTCCCCGACGTAGGTGAGCGAGGCGAACTCGTCGTCGAGTCGATCGGCGTAGGCTCCCGCACGCGCGTTCATTGCCGCGAGTTGCGCGGCTTTCGGGCTCTCCGACATGAAGCCGATTTCCTGCTCGAACCGGATTCGCGACGAGCGGCTGATGCGGAGCGAGTGCATGATCTGCCGCTCAAAGACGCCGCCCGGTAGCTCCTGCATGCCGCCCGAGAGCCGATTCATGTACAGCTTCGACTTGATGCCGAACGAAAGCAGCATCAATTGTGATTGCTCCAGGAGGGCCAACGACGTGCTGTCGAGCGAGACGTACTGGGCCTTTTCGCCATAGTCGGCGACAGTGCCGTCGGTGGTGAACAAGCCGCGCAGCATCGCCGCCTGTGACGCTCGGTCGAGTGTGAAGACGTCATCGGTGAATCGCTTTTCAGCCGCGCCTCGGTCGATGACCGTGTAGCGAGTGACCAGCGCGCGCACTGGAGCGGCCGAAGTTCCCACCCGCAGCGACGTCGGAGTTTCGACCACGCCGCGGGCGCGTCGGGCGCGCCCGTCCGTGGCGTCTGCGGTGAGCCGGGCAAAACTGGACAGGAGCGTTTCCGCGAGCGCCTGCTCTGTCTTGCTTACCGTGATGAACACGTGTCCCTGCTTGCCGGTCATGCAACCGTCGCCGACGGCGGCGCCGAGTAGCTCGGCGGTCTCTCGGCCCAAGCTGCGACTGCCGAACCCGGCTCCGCTGAGAAGGATTCGGTCGCCGTCACGAAGCTCGGCAGCGGGCACGTCGCCACGGTTCGCCGTCATCACCTTGTGATCGGCGGTGAGCCGCAGGCTGTACCCCGAGCGGGTCCGGAGCCGGTAAACGGGCTTGATGCCGGTCGGGAAAATGCGGTGGACAAAGGATGGTTCGCCGTCGGCGGCGATGATCTCGGCAACGCCACCGACAAGGTCGGCAATCCGACGAAAACCATTTGTGGTTGCAACCAGGCTGTCACCAGTCACACATGGGTTGCTGGCGTTGATGCGGCCGCCGGCGGGGGAGGTGTGCCAGTCGTTGATGGTGGTGTCGAACTGGAGGCCGGGGTCGGCGCACTGCCATGCGGCCTCTGCGATCTGGCGCCAGAGGTCGCGGGCCTTGACGGTCTTGCTGACGTGCGAGGGGTCGGTGCGCCAGCGCAACTGCCAGTCGTCGTCGCGCGCGACGGCCTCGAGGAACTCGGCGGAGACGCGGACGGAGTTGTTGGAGTTCTGGCCGGAGACGGTGGCGTAGGCCTCGCCATTGAAGTCGGTCGGGTAGCCGGCGGCGATGAGGGCGGCGACCTTCTTCTCCTCGTCGGCTTTCCAGGTGATGAACTTTTCGACGTCGGGGTGATCAATGTCGACAATGACCATCTTGGCGGCGCGGCGGGTGGTGCCGCCGCTCTTGATAGCCCCGGCGGCGCGGTCGCCGACGCGGAGGAAGCTCATCAGGCCGGAGGAGGTTCCGCCGCCGGAGAGGGGCTCACCTTCGCCACGGACCCGCGAGAAGTTGGTGCCGGTGCCGGAGCCGTACTTGAAAATGCGGGCTTCGCGCACCCAGAGGTCCATCAGGCCGCCGGGCTCGACGAGAGAGTCGTTGGCGCTCTGGATGAAGCAGTTGTGGACAATGACGTTGTTGGAGAGGTACTGGCCGCTTTCGGTCTGGATGTCGAAGACCTCGTGAGCCCCAGCGAACTCGATGCGGACGATGGCTTCTTCTCGCAGCCCCGGAAGGCGCTTTCCAGGGAAGTCGTCAGAGCACGCTGCGGCGAGCTTGCGTCGCTTGTCTTCGGAGACGAAGCCAATCAGTTCGGCGTATCGGGCGCGAGCCTCCCCGTAGGTGATGACGACGTGGAAGGGAGTGCGCCGATTTTCCCGTTTGTCTGTGCCTCGTTCGACTCGGGCGTAGATGCCCTGGTTGAGCAACAGGGACTGGACGCCGCCCGCGAGCAGAGGGGACGATGTGCTCAAGACGACGTCAGCCTCCCCGCCCTCGCGCTGTCGTATGCGAACGGTTCCGTCGGCCTGGAAGAGCGCAGTCAAGTACGCGGCCTGCGCATGGCGACCGATGGTCCGGATAGCGTCTGGAACGGCGAGATCGTCGCCACGGCGAAGCAGGTCGTACTTTTCCACGAAGGGCCGAAGCGGCTCCCCGTACAGTCGAATGCGACGGATATCCAAATTCGGATTCTCGCTTTCGGCAGCGCGAACCTTGACGTGGATGCCCGCAAAGACCCGGTCCACCTTCTCCATGACGTAGGCGAACTCGTCCTCGTTGATCGTCATGAACTCGACGGTCAAGCTGACATTGGTTCCTTCTGAATACTGGCCGACGAATCCGTCGCCTTGAAGCCAACCGACGAGCGCGGCCTCGGCAGTCTCATGGTCGTCAGACGGATTCGTGACGGAGGTTCGCGTCGAAACCTGGAGCCGCTGGCCGGGAGCCAGTTCGTCGACCCGTCTCCACGTACCGCTGCTGCGCCGTTCATCGACCGCGTAGACGAGATGGTCGGGCGTCGCCTCCACAGTCACGCCGTTCTTCAGCACAATGCGATAAACGGGCTTAACGCCATTGGCTTTCGTTGCCACGACGCGCGTGAAGCCTGTGCCGTTGTCGGTGCCGTCGTAAACCGGGAGCCCAACAAGATCCTGGCTTACGATGTCGCCGATTCGCATCGGTCCCTGCGGCGTGGAGACGAGGGCGTTGTAGGGTTGGCACGCGTGCGGTTGCGGGCGGGTGTAGGCGTCGGCGCTCTCTTTGAGCTGGCCGTCGGCGGGATCGACGTAGAAGTGGCCCTGGGCGGGGCCGGTGATGCCGTAGGCCCAGGCGAGGCCGGTGTTGAACCACTGCGGCGAGTTGGGGGCCGCCATCTGGTTGACGAGCATGTAGGAGAGTTCGGCTTCGAAGGCTTCGGCGTCTGAGGCGGAAGCGAAGTAGCCGTGGGATTCGCCCCAGTGCCGCCAGCAGCCGGTGAGGCGGCCGATGACCTGGCGGGCGGAGCGCTCCGGGCCGAGGGCGGGCTTGCCCGATTCATCGAGGATCGGCTGGCCTTGGGCGTCGAACTGGGGGACGCCGGCCTTGCGGAAGTACTTGGAGACCATGATGTCGGAAGCGACCTGCGACCAGGAGGCGGGAACCTCGGCGTCGGCCATCTCGAAGACGACCGAGCCGTCGGGGTTGGTGATGCGGGAGGTCTTCTTGGTCCATTGCACCCCGGCGAAGGGGTCGCGCTCCTGCGCGGTGAAGCGCCGCTCGACCGTGAGACCCGTCGCTTTGCCTTTTCGTGCCGACTTCATCGATCACCCTCGCCGATCGTGTATCGAGCCGCCGTTCCCTCGCGGCGGTTCCCGCCGGATTGCCTGCTGCTGATGCGTCCGCCGAGCCGAGACCCGTTGTCTCAGTTGCTCTGCCGGGGTTGGCCCCGCTTGCGCTCGCGTCGGTCGGATCCGGGAATTGGGCCGTTCGGCCCCTCGCAGCACGAGATATAGTAGTGCCTTTGCGATGATAGCACAAGATGTGCCCTTCGGTCATAGAAAACCACCTCGGCGGCGGCGGCGGTCGGCCCCGTGACGTGGATGTACGTACGGTGTTGTGACTAGCCGTCACAGCATGTGCGAGCGGCAGTACGTTCGTTGCGCACAGGCATGGAGTGGCTTCGGGGGGCTTGGCCGAGAACGTCGCGGCGGATGTGGCGAAACTGATGACGAGGGAGCTCAGGTAGCGCGGGTGGCGTCGTGGAGCAGTGAGGCACGGACGAAGCACGCGGCGTTGCGGGATGGGCTTTCGGCGACCGCCAGGTTTACCGTTGTGCGACAGCCCTCGTCGGTGAGCGTCAGGGCGTCGTTCCTCCAGGTCAGATGATACCTTTATGTGATACGGGGACTTCCTGGGGAGGATGGCGCGGAGCACGGGGTGGATGCCGGCGTGGGGATGGCCGGTCGATCGAGCGGAACAACGGACCTTCATGGAAATCACCCTTGCTGACCTCATGATCTTGGAGCCTCGCTTGTGTCTGAGTGGAGGCGTGGATGGCGCCGGGGGCGGGGAGCGGAAGCCTGACGAAGCGCCGGTTTCGTGGGCGGCGACGGTGCGCACCACCGTGCCGCATCTGCCTCCGTTGCGGGGCGGGGAGTTGCTGCTGCTGCCGGAGCGGGCGATGGCGGTGGTGGGCGACGATCTGGAGGCGCTGATCCGGGAGAGCGAGGCGCGGGCGGTGAGTGGGGTGGTGCTGCCGGGGGCGCGCTCCCGCGCGACATATCCCGGTAGCGTTGGGCTCTGTGTGCTGCACTGGGATGGGGCGCTCACGTCGGATATCGAGACTGATATCAACCGCCGGCTCACCGAGTGCCGAGGTGATTTGTATCGAATCGGGACGGAGCTCGAGCGCCGGATGGCCGACATCGCGGCAGCCCAGGCCGGGCTCGGGCCGTTGGCGCGGGTGGTCAGCGAGACGACCGGCCTCGGGATGGCGGTCGTCGATGCGCACGATCGGCTGCTGGTCGATTCGCGGAGCGAAGCGTCGGGATCGGATGCCGCGCGCTCTGCCGCTGCCGCCGATGGCACGCGCCTGGGCGCCATCGAGCGCGAGCTGACGCGGGGCGCCGCGCTTGTCTTATCGCCCGAGCGGCCGGAGCAACGGATCGTCGCCCGGTTCCTGAGCGAGCGCATCGCCGCGGCGGCAAACGCGGCGTTGCAGCGGGATGAGGCAGCGCGACCACGCGGATCGCAGCGGGCCGAGGCCGCCGCGAGATTGCTCGCCGGAGGGGCCGCCGCCAGTGAGCAGCGGTCTTTGGCGCTGGCGCTTGGGCTCGATCCCGATGCCGTCTTCTTCGTGGCGATGAGCGATGTCGAGAGCGCGTCGACCGTGGCCCGCGCGCTGTCGTCGCTCGGCGCCGCCCATCCCGCGGGAGGGCGCAACGGCCGGCGGGTGACGTTGGTCGCGGCGCCGCCTCGCATGGCGTCGGAGACGCTGGCCGGGATGATGCGCGAGGTGACGACCCGCTGGGAGGATGAGCAAGGGGCGGCTCGCTGTTCGCTGGCCCTGTCCGGGCCGGCGTTCGGCGTGGCCAGTCTGCCGCGGGCGGCCAGGGAAGCGGAGTTCGTGGCGGCGATGCAGGCGGCGGGAGATGTGCCGCGTCTCGCCGCGTCGTTCACCTCGGCAGGTGATCTGGGCGCAATGGGATTGCTCTATCAGTTGCGGGATGCGCCGGAACTGCGCGGATTCATCAGCGAAGCGTTAGGGGCGCTGCCGGCGCGAGATCAGCGAGGGACACTGCGGGCGACGCTGCGCGCCTTCCTGGAGAGCGGCGGGTCGCAGGTGGACGCTTCGCAGCGGTTGGGGATCCACCGGAATACGTTGTCGTACCGGCTGCGGCGGATCGGCGAGTTGGTGGGGCGGGACGTGGCCGACCCGGCGGCGTGGCTGACGCTCCACCTCGCCATTCGCGCCTCCGACATGCTCGACGTCGTCGTCGAAGAGCGTTGACCGGCGGGGTGCGGTATACAATGCCCGCTGTTAGGTTCGGGCGGCCATTCTGGTTGCGGTGAGCGATGGCGGCTGAAGTCGGGGACGTGAGCATGGATGCGCTGGCGGCGGCGGCGCGCGAAGGCACTGCGGAGCGGGTGCGGATCGCCGCGCTGTCGAACGACGCGTTGATCATCGAGTTGATCAACACGCTCAACCATCTTTCACGCTGGCTGACGCCGATCCACGACCGGGCCGTGCTGGTGTACGCGCCGCGGCGCTCCGAGCCGTCGGTCAAGGATCTGCTGATCCGGATGCGGGACGTGGAGGCGCGGGCGTACGGATTGATGTACGCCATCGCGACGCAGAACAATCCGGATCTCGATCGTGTGCCGCCGGTCGAGCAGAGCCCGCTGCAGCAGGCGGCCGATCGCGCCGCCGATCCGCTCGTCGTCATGTCCGGCTTTCGGCGGGTGCGCGAGAGCACGACGTCGCTGCTGCGGGCGCTGCCCGATACGGCGTGGGCGCGCGGCGGCTACAGCCGCACGCGGCGTGACTGGACGATCCGCGAGCTGGGCGAGGCGCTGGCGGTCCACGACCGGGCATTGCTGGCCGAAATCGACCGGACGCTGGCCGCCACGGGGGCGCGGGAGGAGATCGCGCCGGTCTCGCGCGTTCCACTGGAACAGATTGGCGAGGTGTTCGTCTCTCCGGTTGCCGGGGGACGAGCGAGCGCATGATGAAACGTGGTCTGTCCGTTGCGTCCGACGGCCGGGGCTGAGATGGAGCAGGATCGCGTCGCGGCTGCGGATCAGGCCAGCGCGGCGGAGCTGGGCCGCGAGTTTTTCGCGGCGATCGATGCGCGCGATCCGCGCCGGCTGCGGGCGACGCTGGCGAACCACGCGTCGTTTCGGGCGTTGCCGCACCGGGACATGATTCGACCCGCCGACGAGATCGTTGCCTACTTCGGAACGGTGGTCAGCTCCTATCCGACGGCGCGGTGGGAGGTTACCGACGTCATCGCGGACGGGGAGCGGGCGGCGGTGCAGTTCACGCTGCGCGAGTTCGCGACGCACCTGGGGCGGGAGCTGCTGTCGGAGCAGGTGGCGATCTTCCGCTGCAATGGCGGGCGCATCACAAGCATCGTGGGCTATTACGACTCGGCGGAGTTTCGGGGCCACTTCTGGAACGAGGCGGGCTCATAGGCAGCCCTGGCGCTCGTAACGCACGCATCCTGACCGGCTCTGGGGCAGAAGCCACGGCGGCGAGCCACGGCTCCGGGAGTGGAGGGATTGATGCGGGCGATGATGGATGGGACGCCGGGTTCATTGGGCCGCCGGTTTCGCGGCTTCGAGATTCCTCGCTTTGCTGCCGTGAAAAACTCTCCGCTTACCGCGTACGTACGTGGAGATGTTTTTCATGCCGTGCGGGCGCCGCACCGCGGCATGACCACTCGGAATGACACGGTGTTGGCGGCCGCGATCGACCGGAATGACACGGTGTCGGCGGGCGCGATTGGCGCAAAATCATAGGGGTTGAGAGGGACGATGGCAGTCGATACGAGGACGGACGCGCGGGTCGGGGCATTGCGGGAGCAACTGCCGGCGGTGCATGCGAGCGGATATTTCAACACGGGCTCGAATGGACCCATTCCCCGAGTCTCCTACGAGGCGGCCGAAGAGGCGATGCGCCGAGAGTTGGACCAGGGGCGCATCGTTCCGGGCGCCTACCAGGACAACCGGGACCGGAATCGGCGCGTCGCCGCGCTGGCCGCCGAGATGTTCGGCGCGGACGACGACGAGATTGCGTTGACCCATAGCGCCAGCGAGGGCCTCAACGCGGCGCTGATGGGTATGACCTGGGATGTGGGGGACGAGGTCGTCTCAACAACGGAAGAGCACCCGGGGCTGCTCTTACCGCTGGCGCTGCTGGCGCATCGTCACGGGGTCGTCACCCGGTATGCCGATATCGGGGACGGCGGGTCCGGGGTGGTGGAGGCGCTGGAGCGGCGGATCATGTCGCGGACACGGGCGATCGCGCTGTCGCACGTGCTGTGGTCGACGGGGGCGGTGCTGCCGCTGCGGGAGATCGCCGATCTGGCTCGGGAGAACGAGCTGATGGTCGTCGTTGACGCGGCGCAGTCGGCGGGACAGGTTCCGGTCGATCTGCACGAGCTGGGCATCGACGCCTACGCCATGGCGGGGCAGAAGTGGCTGTGCGGGCCGGAGTCGACCGGACTGCTCTACGTGCGGCGGGACCGCTTTCCCGACATCGCGCCGACGTACGCTCGGTACGGCCAGTTCGAGGCGAGCGGCTACTTCCTGCCCGCGGCGGGCGCGATGCGCTACGAGATCGGCGAGTTCTACAGCCCGGCCATCGCGGCGCTGGCGGCGGTCCTGACCTGGCTGCGGGACGACGTCGGGTTGGAATGGGCGTACGATCGCATCGCCACACTTGGCGCGGACTTTCGCGATCGGTTGGCGCGGGTCGACGGCGTCACCGTAGTCACGCCTGCCGAGGCGATGGCCGGTTTGGTGAACTTCGCGGTGGCCGGGGTGGCGCCGCAGGAGGTCGCGGCGCGGCTCTACGAGCGGGGGTACACGATCCGCTACGTCGATTACAAGCCCTGTACCGTCTCGGCTCGCGCTTCGGTGGGGTGGTGGAATACGGAAGAGGAGGTCGCCGGGCTGGCCAGCGCGATCTCCGATCTGGCGGCTGAGGCTCGGGATGGGGCCGGCTGACGGAGGGGCGAACTCCCGGCCCGCGGGGCACGGAACGCCCGCCGGTGGCGCCGGCAGACCGCGAGGCTGGCTGGGGACGCGAGCGGATCGGCCAGACACGGCGCGGCTATACTTCGTCGTATTGCCCCAGTAGCTCAGTGGACAGAGCATCCGCCTTCTAAGCGGCAGGTCGCAGGTTCGAATCCTGCCTGGGGTACCGGACGAGGGTGTTGGGGTGACAGGGTGTTAGGGTGACGGGGAGACGACGGGCGGACGAACCCCGCCATCGGCAATCCATAACCCAAAACCGATAATCCACAACCTACCGCCCAACACCCTGTCATCCCATCACCCCAGGAACGGCCGGACGACTTCCTGGGTTTGCGCGGAGGGGACGACGGGGACGATTTCGATCTCGGCGAGGGCGCCCCATTGCAGAGCCCCTTCTTGGAGCAGGCGGGCGTCGTCGCACGCCATGAGCTGGAAGCAGCGGGCGAAGCTGGCTTCGATCCAGCTATCGACGTAGGTGAGGCCGGCGGGCAGGGAACGGCCCTTGTCGCGCGGTTGGCGGTAGATGTCGGGGATGGCGCCCGGCGCGAAGCGCTCGATGACCATGAACAACATCGTCGTCTCCTGACTCGCGGCGGTAGACTGCGGGGCATGATGGCAGATCGCTCGGCGGTGCGTTCGTGAGCGCCGTTTTTCCCGCCGTTGCGGCAGGTGTTGCGCTCGCTTGCGCGGTCGTGGTCGGTTGGGATGCGCTGAAGCGGCCGCGGCCGGAGCGCGTCGTCTGGTTCGTGGCGTTTCTCGTCTTTTTCGTGGCTGCCGGCGCCGAGGTCGCCGGGGCGGCGCTGGGGTGGAGTCCGACGCTGGCGCGGGTCTACTACCTGGCCGGCGCCGTGCTCGTCGTCGGGCTGCTGGCGCTGGGCGAGGCCTATCTGCTGTGGCCGAATCGGATGCCCGCGGCGACGCCGGGGATTGCGTTGCTGGTCGTGGCCATCGCGGCCACGGTCGTGTGGAGCGCCCCGGTCGATGCCGCACGGTTGCCCGAGGCGGGGTGGCATGCCCTGGAGCGCGGGCGGGCGCTGGTGCTGCTGGCCGTGAGCATCAACGCGGGCGGCACGCTGGTGCTGGTCGGCGGGGCGCTCTATTCGGCGGCGACATCCCGTGCGAACGACGGGTGGAACCGCAGGGCCGCCGGGTGCGTGCTGATCGCGCTGGGCGCGGTGCTGGTGGCGCTGGGCGGGTCGCTGACGCGATTGGGGCGGCCCGAGTACCTCTATCTGGCCATGTCGGCGGGGATCGCCGTTATCTTCGCTGGGGTGCTGCTGACGCGGCCGGCCAGGGACCGCGGGCGAACGGCGCCGCGGGCCGGGGCCGTGGCGGCGGGAGACGACGAAGGGCTACGGTTCATCGCCGAGCGATTGTTGCCTCTGCATAACGAGGAGATTGCAGAGGCGTGCCGACGGTGGAGCGCGGCGCCGATCGCAGGGGATGTCCTTTCGCGCGAGCAGGCGCGGCAGACGTGGGCGTTGCGGGTGCTGCTGGCGGAGCCGGCGAGGGCGCGCTTCGATGGCTTGCCGCTCGTGGCCCAGGCGCAGCTGGCCGAGCTGTATGAGCATGTCTGGTCGGGGACCCGGCCGCTGGGCCGCGCCGAATCCGGGGCCGGGGCGGGGCGGCCGCTGGCTATACTGCGCCCGGTGAACGACGTTGAGGGTGAGGCGCGATGAATAACGTGTTTGACTTTGGCGACGAGGTGACGGTGGCGATGCCGCGCGGGGTAAGCAAGCGCGGCATTCCGGGGATCAGCGTGCTCTACACCACGTGGCCGGAAGCGCGCTTCGACGGGGCGACGGGCACCGTCATCGGGATCGATCCGCGCGGCACGTACGGGATTCCGCTCTATCTGGTCGACTTTTCCACGCACAAGAACCGCGTTGCGATCCCCTGGCAGCGGCAGTGGTTCCGGGGGGAGTGGATCAAGCACGTCGGGGACGAGACGCCGCAGCCGATCGCCACCGAGGGGGCGCTGATGGCGCCGTCGGGGCAGGCGAAGACGACGGTCGAGGAGTCGACGTAAGAGGGACGGTGGGTTCGTTTCCCGGCTCCTCTTCCTGAGGCCCTCTCGCCCCAACCCCGGAGACCCCTCACCCCAACCCCTCTCCCCGTGCGCGGGGAGAGGGGCTTTTTTGCGCGTGGGCTATGACTTGGCGAGGGCCTGGTCGAGGTCGGCGATGAGGTCGCTGGCGGTTTCGAGGCCGACGGAGAGGCGGACGTAGTCGGGGCTGACGCCGGTGGCGGCCTGGGCGTTCTCGTCGAGCTGGGAGTGGGTCGTCGTCGCGGGGTGGATGACGAGCGACTTGGCGTCGCCGACGTTGGCCAGGTGCGAGAAGAGCTTGACGTTCTCGATGAAGCGGCGGCCGGCTTCGAGACCGCCCTTGATGCCGAAGCCGAGGATGGCGCCAAAGAGGCCGTTGCGGTGGTACTTCGTGGCGCGCTCGTAGGCGGGGTGTCCGGGGAGGCCGGGGTAGTTGACCCAGTTCACCTTGGGGTGCTCGCTGAGGTAGCGGGCCACGACCATCGCGTTCTGGCTGTGGCGCTCCATGCGTAGCGGGAGGGTCTCGATCCCTTGCAGGAAGAGGAAGGCGTTGAAGGGGCTCATCGAGGCGCCGATGTCGCGCTGGCCCTGGACACGGGCCTTGATGATGTAGGCGATGTTGGCCCCGAAGTTGGCCTCGGTGAAGACGTCGGTGAAGACGAGGCCGTGGTAGCTAGGGTCGGGCTCGGTGAAGCCGGGGAACTTGTCGGAGGCTTTCCAGTCGAACGAGCCGGCGTCGACGATGACGCCGCCGATGGAGGTGCCGTGGCCGCCGAGGAACTTCGTCACGGAGTGGACGATGATGTCCGCGCCGTGGTCGAAGGGACGCACGAGGTACGGCGTGGGCAGGGTGTTGTCGAGCATGAGCGGGACGCCGGCGGCGTGGGCCTCGTCGGCGACGCCCTGGATGTCGAGGGTTAGCAGGTCGGGGTTGCCGATCGTCTCGGAGTAGACCAGTTTCGTCTTCGGGGTGATGGCCTTGCGCACGCCTTCGGGGGTCGGTTCGCAGAAGTTGACCTTGATGCCCATCTTGGGGAGGGTGTGCTGGAACTGGTTGTAGGTGCCGCCGTAGAGGCTGGTGGTGGAGACGATTTCGTCGCCGGCGTTGGCGATGTTGAGGATAGCCAGCGTCTGCGCCGCCTGCCCGGAGGCGGTGGCCAGGGCTCCGACGCCGCCCTCCAGCGCGGCGACGCGCTTCTCGAAGACATCGACGGTCGGGTTCATGATGCGGGTGTAGATGTTGCCGAATTCCTGCAAGCCAAAAAGGCGAGAGGCGTGGTCCGGGCTGTCGAAGACGTACGAGGTGGTCTGGTAGATCGGGACGGCGCGCGATTTAGTGACCGGGTCGACGTCCTGCCCCGCGTGCAGGGCCAACGTTTCAAACCCCTGCTGTGAGGGCGCGACTTCGGTTTCGCGGAGGGCTGCGAGCTCGCTTTCAGTCATGGCCGGGACTCCTCTCTCGATCGATTGCCAACACCAACGCGGGGACACGACCAGCGACGCATGGCGTCCTTTGGTCCCCGCGGCGGATGCAATTCGTAGCCAGCAACGCTCATGCGTCACCGGCAGCGGCCACGCGGGCCATCACGTAGGGACCGACGGCTTCGGTCATCTGGTCCCATTCCTTGAGGAAGGCGTCGTGGCCATGGGGGGAGTCGAGCTCGTGGTACGCGACGTCCTTGCCCAGGTCGCGTAGACGATGCTCGAGCTGGCGGATGGGGCCAGTGGGGAAGAGCCAGTCGGAGCGAATGCCGACCAGTTGGATCGGGACCGGGATGCGTTGCAGCCAGGCGGTTTCGCCGCCGTCGCGGGCGACGTCGTAGAGGTCCATGGCGCGGGTCAGGTAGAGGTAGCTATTGGCATCGAATCTCCTCGTGAGTGCGTCGCCATGATAGTGGAGATAGCCTTCGACATCGAAGGTGGGGCCAAAGGAGGGGTAGAGGACGGGGCGGGTGGCCGGATTGCGGCCGAAGCGGAGGGCCATGCTCTCTTTTGAGTGGTAGGTGACCATGCCGACCATGCGGGCAATAGCCAGGCCTCTGGCCGGGAAGACGCCTTCAGCGCTGTAGGCGCCGCCTCGCCAGTCGGGGTCGGCCATGATGGCGCGGCGGCCAATCTCGTTCATGGCCACGCCTTGGGCATCGAGTGTTCCGGTGGCGGCCACAGGGACGACGCCGGAGATGAGGTCGGGGTGGCGGGTGGCCCACTCAAGCGCCTGGAAGCCGCCGATGGAGCCGCCGATGGCAACGAGCTTGCGCACGCCGAGCCGCTCCACGAGGGCGCGCTGAGCGTTGACCATGTCGCCGATGGTGATGAGGGGGAAGCGCATGCCGTAGGGGCGGCCGGTGAGGGGGTCGTCGGAGGCGGGGCCGGTGGTGCCCTGGCAACCGCCGAGGATGTTGGCGCAGACGACGAAGGCGTGGTCGGTATCGAGGGCGCGGCCGGGGCCGATCAGCGGCTCCCACCAGCCGCCGGCGCCGCCGGCCTGGCTGTCGCCGGTGAGGGCATGCAGGACGAGGACGGCGTTGTCGCCCGCGGCGTTGAGGCGGCCCCAGGTGCGGTAGGCGATGGTAACGTGCTCGAGGCGGCCGCCGAGTTCCAGGTCGAGGGCGCCGATCTCCATGCTGAGTCGGGGGACGTCAAGCGTGGCGGCGGATTCACCACGATGTCGCACGACGCGCAGCCGGCCGCGGGGCTCGTGGCGATCGTTGGGTTGGCGTTGCGCGGGCGCGTTCACCATGGACTGGTTCGTCTCCATCGGTCCCCGGCCGCCGATTGCGGCCGGGACGTCGTAGGCGAGATCGGGGCGACGGGCGCCGGCAACGGAAACACCCCGGCCGAGGCAGGGGTGCGTGTACACGCCGTACCCTTATCTCGCAGATCGCTCTGCCGGATTTGGCACCTTGCGATTTTCACGCAGGCTGCCGGGCTTCACAGGGCCGCATCCCTCCACCCGTCTCGATAAGGCAGGACTCTTCAGTTGTTGACCGAGAATCTACGGAATAGGCGGGGCGCTGTCAAGCCTGTGCAGGAAGCCGATGAGCGGCATGTGGATGCCGGCCACGACGCATCGGGCCAGCGTTCCGAAATCTTGTTCGCGCGCGACGCAGCGGAGATTCAGCTCGGCCACGACCGAGTTCAGGTTGGCGATCACGTGCAATCGAGACTCAATTTGCTCAACGCCAGTCGTCGCCATCACTCTGGCGATAACGCTGTTCGCGAAAAAGCTGTTCTTCGCGCCGAAGCTGTTCTCGGTATCTCGGCTCGGTGAAATAGAATGCGCCGTGGCGCCGCTCATAGTCCTCGTCGGTGTACGGCTTGTCGTCTTCCTCAAAGGCCTCCTGGACCTCCCACAGCCAGTCGCTCCATTCACACTGGTGCGAATGCCGATACCCTCCTTCGCCATCGCATCGGAACATTACACCGACGATGCGCGCGAGCAACCCCGGCAGCCAGCTCCAAGCGGCGAACAGGACGATTAGGCCGATGATGATGACTGCGATGCCGACGAAGGCCAGCGCGACGTCAACGAGCAAGTGCGGGGGTTGATAGGTATCCTTGCTGAGGAAGCCGCCGGCGGCCGCAACGGCGTATCCACCGCCAGACAGCACGGCAAGGCCCACGACGATACGGACAAACCATGCTCCCCCTATCATCATCGCGAATCCCAGCGTCATCAGAATACCCACGACGATCATGGCAGCCATAACCACGATCCCGATGACGCTCCCCAACAAGGTCACTTCCATGATCACTGGGTTTACGGCGTGCCTCCTTCCAGTGGGACGGGTTATATCACGGCGAGCGCACGACGTTTCTACAGTTCGACGGCTGGAATGGACCTGACGCTAGCGGGCACTGTTGATATGTCCGCTACAATGATGAACGAATCAGCCATTGAGATAGAAGGAACTCAATGATGCGCGAATTTGTCACGACGGTGACTCAGCGGGGACAAGTGACGATTCCCGCAGAAGTTCGGCGGCTTCTGAATGCGAAGCCACGCAGCAAGGTCGCGTTCCGGGTTGAAAACGGCACCGTTCGGTTGATGCTGGTCGAGTTCACAGTTGAGCAGGTGCTCGGCTCGGTGAAGCCGCTGCGGCAACCAGAAGATCTCGAGGAACTTTCACGCATCGCCAAAGAGGAGAAGGTGCAGCGCTCGCTCCGAGAACTGGACGAGTCATGAGGTTCGCTGACGCGAACATTTTCGTGCGCGCTGTGATCGGCGACGATCCAGCCAGGAAGGCGGCTTGTGATGATCTGTTTCTGAACGTCGATCGGGGCGAAGTTGAGATCGTGACCTGCGAAGCCGTCATCACGGAGATTGTGTACGTACTTTCGTCGCGCTCGCGCTATGGGCTGAGTCACGAGGAGATCCGAGCTCGGCTGTCGCCGTTGATTCGGATGCGGGGGCTCAGGCTGCCAGGAAAGCAGATTTATCTCGAAGCGTTGGATATCTACGCCTCGCGGCCCGCGCTTGATTTTGAGGATGCGGTTTGCGTAGCGCATATGAGGCAGCAGGGAATCGACGAGATCTTGAGCTATGACAAGGATTTCGATCGCCTGCCGAGCGTGCGTCGCGTCGAGCCGTAACGACGGGGCGACGCCCAACGTCTGGCTTAGTCTCGGCGCTCGGCATCACTTGCGACGAAGATCTGGCTTGCCAATAAGCGCTCGCTTCGTCTTGGCGCCGCCGTACGCCTCGTCGAGCAGGTCGGCGATGTGGCGGACGCGGGCGAGGCTGCCGTTGCGGCGGAGGGAGGCGCTGACCTGCATCTGGCAGCCAGGGTTGGCGGTGACGACCTCGACGGCGGGGGTCTCCATGACGTGGAGGGCCTTGCGGTCGCCCAGCTCGTTGGCCATCTCGGGGCGGATGATGTTGTAGATGCCGGCGCTGCCGCAGCAGAGCGCGGATTCCTTCATCTCGATCAATTCCAGGCCGGAGATGGCGGCCATCAGGGCGCGCGGCTGGGCGCTGATGCGCTGGGCGTGGGCGAGGTGGCACGGCTCCTGGTAGGTGACGCGACGTTTGAGGGGCTTGGGGGGCGGGACGAGATCGTGGGCGCCGAGATGCTCGGTGAAATCCTGAACGCGGTCGCTGAAGCGGCGGGCGCGGTCGGCGTAGGCGGGGTCGTCCTTGAGGAGGTAGCCGTACTCCTTGAGAGCGGCGCCGCAGCCGGCGGCGGTGACGACGATCGGGTCGTCGCCTGAGGCCTCGAACGCGTCGATGTTGGTGCGGGCCAGGGCGCGGGCTTCCTCCATCATCCCGGCGTGGACGTGCAAGGCGCCGCAGCATTGCTGGGCGACGGGGAGGGCGACGTCGGCGCCGTTGCGGGCCATGACGCGGGCGGCGGCGCGGTTGGTGTTGGCGAAGACGGTCCCCATGACGCAGCCGTTGAAGAGGCGAACCGTGGCGGGGGCGCCATTGACCGCGTCCGCGGTCCAGCGTTCGTTGCCAGGGACGAGAGGGCGGCGCGAAATCCTTGGGGTAAGGGTTTCGAGGTCGCCCATGCCGAGGCGCTGGGGGATGCCGAGCTTGCGGCCGAGGGCGATGAGTCCGGTGCGCTGGGCGAGGCCGAGGAGGCCGACGAGGCGGCGCAGGCGGCGGGCGTCGGCGAAGAGCCAGTCGAGGCCGACGCGGCGCAGGGCGCGCTGGGGCAATGGGCGAGGGCGATGCGATTCGAGCTGGGCGCGGGAGGCTTCCACCAGCGGGCCGTAATGGACGCCGGAGGGGCAGACGGCTTCGCAGGCGCGGCAGTTGAGGCATTGGTACATCTGCTCGTCGAAGAGGGGGTCGAGCAGGTCGAGGCGCTCGTCGGCGACGGCGCGCATCAGCCAGAGGCGGCCGCGGGGGGAGGACATCTCCTGGCCGGTGAGGCGGTAGGTAGGGCAGGAGGAGAGGCACATGCCGCAGTGGACGCAGGCGCGGAGGAGGTCGTCTTCCGGGGTGTCCGGGCCCGAGAACCCGCCGAGGCGCAGGAGGTCCGCGTCGATCGCTTCCGCCACTGCCATGGAGCCGATGTCCTCCGGCGGGCTCGGTCACCCGCGAGTCTGATGCGCGTTACAGAAAGCCGGCGAAGCGGCCGGGGTTGATGGTTCGCCGCGGGTCGAATTGCTCGCGCAGCGACCGCATGACGTCGAAGCCTTCGGGTAGCCGTCCCCAGACGTCGATGCCCCGCTTCCACGCGGCCGGCGCGGCGAGGATCGTCACGGTTTCGGCCAAGGCGAGCAGCACGCTTTGCACTTCCGCCAGTTTTTCGGCGGATCCATCTGGTCCGAAATCGAGCCGCACGACGACGGAGCCCAGCCCTGGTGACGCGGCCAGATGGGGCACGGATGCGCTCAGGTCGTTGAGCGCCGCCGCCATGCCGGCCACAAGGACCGACGTCGCCTTGGGCCGCACGCCGCAGCGGATCAGGACGGTGTTCGCCGCGGGAGACGGCGCTTGCTGAGCGACATAAGTATGCCACCAATTGCTACTGGTTTCTCTGTCGAGCGTCGTCACATCGTCGCTGGCGACCGCCGCGGAGATGCGAGAGGCGGTTGCGGCGACCGTGGCTTCCCGGCCCTCTAAGCGGGCTGCGAGGAGCCAGCGCCCGTCTTGCCGAGCGACTTCGAGGGAGGCGACGGGTTCCAGGCTCTGGCGGAGGCGATTCGCCTGGGTGAAGGCGTCTTCGGGAGCGGCGAACGCCGCGACGATGGTGGCTTCGGCACGCGGGCGGGGCAGAACCTTGAAGTTGGCCGAGACGATGACGCCGAGGGCGCCGAGGGAGCCGAGGTA
>CALMZR010000401.1 GCA_937870845.1 uncultured Chloroflexota bacterium | reverse complement strand
CGCTTCGGCGCTGCCGCCCGCCGCGGCGTCGGCGCCGCCGCGGCCCGTGCTCTTGCCCTTGCCGCGCTTCTTGCCCTTGCCTTTGGAGTCCCCCTCCTCGGACTCGTGACCGAGGAGCGCGACGCCGAGAAGCGCTCCCAACGCTCCACGCCGCGACCCCTTTGACGCGAGTAAGCGAGCTAACAGATCGAATCGCTCTCGGTCCATGACCGTCCTCTCCACCCGCTCACAGCGCCATGGGGCCGCGGGATGGGAGCGTTGGAGCCCTCCGGCCGATTACCCGCGTGGATCCCACAGGCGTCATGAAAGACGCGCTGGCCATGGCCAGAAGTCGGCCATCTGGTTAGCCAGGACGATGAAAAGGTTATGGAGAGCGCGTGCCTGTCACATCGGCCAGAAGGAGCGATTTAGCCGCCGCTGAAGGGACTGTTCCGCCTACTCCAAAAGGCGCGAGTTCGCTCGATTGATGCAGGGTGATGGAGGTTCCGCTAAATCACTAGTCTCTTTCTGTACACCAGAAGTTCATCATATGCTTTTGCTGGGTGAAATGACGTTGAACTGCCGGCCGTCACAGCGCGGCTTTGCGCAGGATGAGGCCGGTCGTCCGACGCAGAACTTCGAAGCTGGGATATGATCTCTTGATATTTTCGATCAACAACTGAGATTTGGCGTCCGGCGAGTGCCAAATCTCCAGGCGATCCGGCCAAACCCGCTACGGCGAGCTGGCGACGGGGCTCGGCGTTGCGGCTGGGGGCTGGTCCTCGCCCGTCTCTCGCACGTTGCCGATCTGGCCGTTGATGACGGTGAAGTACGCCGTTGCCGTGTTATTCTCCTCGCGTTCGCCGCCCCCCTCATCAAGCAGATGGTCCGGATCGGCGGTGACGCGCACGGCGAACTCGCCGTCGGCGAGCGGGCCATCGGGCAAGACGACCCATTGCTCGGGGAGACTCCACAGATAGAGGTCGCTGTAGCCGGGCGTGATCCCCTGCAAGCTGCTTTCGCAGACGGTGTATTGCCGCTGCCAGGGGACGTCGAGATCCTCGAGCTCGCTGTCGATCAGGCAGAAGCTGACCTTGGCGCCGAGGCCGACGGGCTGACATTCACCCGGTGCATTGCAGTCGAGCAGCTCGTACCGGGCGAAATTGGCGAAATGCCAGTGCCCATGATCCGGGTGAAAGATGACGCGGCCAGCGACCGGCCGTTTCTCGGCCAACCTGCCCTCCACCGCGGAGTCGTACAGGTTCTGGAAAAGGGCGACATCTTCTCCGTCCTCGTCCGAGGCCGGGGCCGAGATCTCGACCCGCCCCTCGCCCGCGTTCCAGATCTCGACCGTAAAGCGCAAGACGCTGGTTTGGTCCTCGAGTTGGTCGAATTGCAGATCCCGCAGGGGAAGCGTCTGCAAATCGGGATAGAGCGCGGGCCCCGCGTTCGGATGCGGCTGCAAGCTCCGCCGTTCGCGCCGCTCTTGCTGCCGCTCCTGGCGAGGGTCGACTTCTTCTCCATCCTGCATCGCCAACGCGCCGGCGAAGCCGCCGCCGGCAAGGAGCACAACCGCCAGCAGCCCCGGCAGCCATCTTCGCGCCCACGGGAGGAGCCGCGTCATGAGCGTCGTCCGGACCCTCACGTCACCGATTGGCGCCATAGCTCTCCCCGCCCGCCCTCTGCGTTCTGTTCGGACGTTCCGTATCGGAGCAAGATTTTGGAGAGCCTGCGCAACGGTATCGGCGGAATGGCGTACCCGCCCCTTCGCTGAAATGAGCGTTGGCCCCACGCCAGGAGGAGTGACGGCGCCTGAAGGGCGACGATGCACGAGGCTGAGCCGGCAGCCCACCGTGACGCTGTCGCGAGCGATCGCAGTCAGCTCAAGGCCCCGATGCCGTTGCGGATGGCGAAGATGGCCGCTTGCAGTCGCGATTCAACGTTGAGCTTGGCCAGCAGTTTCACGACGTGGGTGCGCGCCGTTTCCGGGCTGATGAAGAGGCGCTCGCCGATCGCCTTATTGTCCAGGCCGAGGGCGAGGGCCTCCAGGACCTGGCGCTCGCGCGGCGTCAGGGTGGCCAGCGTCTGCCGGGCTTCCTGATCGCGGTCGCGCTCCCGGCACGCCAGCCGCAAGAGCTCGATGACCTCCTGCGGCGATTGCACCGTCTCCCCGGCGTGAACGCGGCGAATGGCCTCCACGATCTCGGCCAAATGCGCCGTTTTGCCCATCACCCCGCAGGCCCCGGCTTCGATGGCGCGGGCGTGACGGATCTTGTCCGGATCGGCGGTCAGCACGAGGGCGGCGCCGGCGGCCGAGGCGGCGCGCATCTCGCGGATGACGTCGACCCCGTTGCCGTCGGGCAGTTGCAAGTCGATCAGCGCCACGTCGATTTGCCCGACACCGTCGGCCAGGGCTTGCCGCGCTTCGGCGAGCGATCCCGCCTGCGCAGCCACGGTCAGGTCTGGTTCGCGTTCGAGCATGAACGCCAGCGGTTGGCGAAACGCCAGGTGGTCGTCCAGAAGGAGAAGCCGGATGGTCGTCGCGTTCATGCCGCCATTCGCAGTTCGAACCCGAAGGTCGTGCCGTGTTCGGGTGACGATTCTACCCAAAGTTCGCCGCCGTGGGCTTCCACGATGCGGCGCGAGAGGTAGAGCCCGAGGCCGGCGCCGGCCGTGCGATTGTCGGCGGCATCACGGCCACGGGCGAACTTCTCGAAAATGAGCGTCTGTTCCTGCGGCGGGATGGGCGGCCCCTGGTTCGTGACCTCGAACCGCACGCGCTTGCCACGGCGGGTGACGGACAGCGTCACGGGCGTGCCCGGAGGGGTGTGCTTGCCCGCGTTCTCCAGCAGATTGCCCAACACCTGGCTGATTCGCTCCGGGTCGCACCAGACCTGCACCTCCGGCGCCGTGGACATGGCGAATTCGTGATCCCCCAGCGCCGTCTGGGCAAACACGGCGGCGCCGTCCAGCAACACCGCCAGCGACACCGGATGTAACTGGACCGAGAAGTCGCCGCGCTCCGCGGCGGCGCTGGCGGCCACGTCGGAGACCAGGCGGTGGATTTGCTCGATCTGGCCTCGCATTGTTTCCAGCGTCTCGGCCTGCGCCTCCGGGGTCAGCTCGCCGGTGGCCAGCATGTCGGTCATCAGGCTCAGTGCGGCCGCCGGCGATCGCAGCTCGTGGGCGACCATCGCCGTCAGGTCGGCGCGCATATCGGTCAGCTCGCGCAACTGCCGCGTGTACTCCCGCTCGCTGGCCAACATGGTGGCGCGCTCCAGGTCGAGGCGGCGGCGCGCGGAGATGTCCTCGATGTGGGAGATGGCGTATCCCGCGCCGGATTCGCCGCGCACCGCCGAGACGGTCAGCTGGGTCCAGACGGCGTGCCCATCCTTGCGGATGAATCGCTTTTCGAGGCGATAGCCGTCGATCTCTCCAGCCCACATGCGCGCCGCCTGCGCCAGGTCGTCCGCCAGATCGTCGGGGTGGGTGATCTCCGGAAACGTCATGCCGGTCAATTCCGACGGGGAGTATCCGAGCAGATCGCAGAGCGCCCGGTTGACCTGCTGAAAGCGGCCCTCGGGGGCGGGCGTGACGAGGGCGAGGCCCATTGGCGCGTCGGTGAACGCGCCATGGAACCGCGCTTCGCTCTCGCGCAACGCGTCTTCGGCCGCCTTGCGCGCGGTGATGTCGATGACCTGGCCCAGGGCGGCGGTGATCCGCCCCTGCTGGTCGCGGATCGGCGTCGTGCTCAGCAGCCCCCACATGACGCTGCCGTCCTTGCGGAGGTAGCGTTTTTCGAGGTGGTAGCGGTCGATGTCGCCTGCCCACAGCTGGCGCCGCAACGCCTCTTGCCGCCGGTTGTCCTCGGGGTGGGTAATGGCCGCGGTGGTCAGCCTCGTCAGCTCATCCGGTTCGAAGCCGAGCATCGCGGCGAACGCCGGGTTGGCCATCACGATGCCCCCCTCGGCGTCGACCAATGCCATGCCGCTGGCGACCCCTTCGAAGATCGATCGGAACCGGGCCTCGCTCTGACGGAGGGCGCTCTCCATCGCCTTGCGCGCCGTGATCGAGCGGGAGTTGAACACGATCCCGCCAACAGCCGGGTCGTCGAGCAGGTTCGTGCCAACGGTCTCGAAGCACCGCCACTCCCCATCGCGGTGGAGGTAGCGCAGCTCCAGCGGCGGCGTGCGCGCCGCGCCGCGATTGATGGCGGCGATCGCCTCTTGCAGGACCGGGACGTCGTCCGGGTGAAGCAGGTCGAGCGCTCCTTTGCCGAGCAGCTCGTCCGGGGCGTAGCCAAGGAGCGTCTCGACCGACGGGCTGACGTAGGCGCGTCGCCCGTCCGCATCGAGCACGATGATCACGTCGTAGCTGTGCTGGACGAGCGCGTGGAACCGCTCTTCGCTCCGTCGCAACGCGAGCTCCGCTTCTCGCTGCTCGGTGACGTCAATGAGCAGTCCCTGCCAATGGAGCGGATTCCCAAGCTCGTCGCGAATAAGCACGGCTTCGTCCAGAACGTGAACCCAACGCCCGTCTCGCGCCTGGAGCCGGTATTCCGCCCGAAACGGCTCGCCGCTGGCGCTGGTCCGCTCCCCTTCTGCCTGCACCCGGCCGCGGTCGTCCGGGTGGATGCGCTCGGCGGAGGCGCCGGGACTCGCCACAATCTCGGCTGGGGTAAAGCCGAAGATGGCTTCGGCCTGAGGGCTGACGTAGGCGTACGTCGCCATGTCGCCGAGGCCCTCCGTGTAAACCACGGCCGGGATCTGCTCGACCAGCGCCCGGTACTGGGCCTCGGACGCCCGCAGGGCCGCTTCGGCCCGGCGCTGCGGGGTGAGATCCGCGAACTGGGTAACGGCGCATGCGACGTCGTCGACCTCGACCGCGTCCATGGCCGCCATGAAGTGGCGAACGTCGCCCGATTTGGTGCGGATCAGCGCTTCGAAGTCGGCGAGGCGTCCCGATTCGCGCAGCTCCGCCACCGCCTCATGCCGCCGTTCCGGTTCGACCCACAACCCAAGCGCTGCCGTGGTCGCGCCGATGGCCTCGTCCCGGCTATACCCCGTCAAGCGCGTGAATCCGTCGTTGACGTCGAGGATCGCGCCATCCGCGAGCCGGCTGAGCACGATGCCGAAGGGGCTGCCGCGCACGACCCGCGCCAGAAGGTCATTAGCCAATAACGGCTCCGCCTCGGTCGCCATTGCGGCGGCCGAGGGGATCCCGCGCCGCTGTGAGCCGGCGTTGGGTGTTTGCACCGTGGCTGCCTCTTTCCGTCCAGACACGGAAGCCCGGTCAATCCCCTTCCGCCCCACCGGACGGACGCGGCGCGCGAGCACGCGCGCTCACCGCACGAATCGCCATCGATCCGCGCGCCGTTCGCATCGCGGGCGCGCCGCCGTGCGGCGTTCCCTGCCCGTGGCAGACCACTTCACGACCGGCGCCCCTCACCGTTCCATACGAACCGCGGCCACTTTCGGGTCAGTCTCGACGACATGCAATGCGCATCGTACCCGTATTCACCAATTATGACAATTCCTAGCCTCAAATTCGCCCGGCGCCGTGTGCGGGCTCCTGTTCGCGACAACGGCGACGGGCACATGGAATGCCCGCCGCCGCCAAACCCTCATGAAAAGGGTATTGCACCGTCAGAGCCGCGAACCGCACGCGGCCACTCGGTGCAATCCAGACGCGCAACTACCCCGCGTCGTCGGTGCGCGGTCGATTGCGATCGCCGCCGCCGCTGTTGCCTTCGCCGTCTTCGGCCGCGGAGCTCGTGGCGCCGCTGGCGGGCGCCGACCCGGTCCCCGGCTCGGTCGAGATTTCGGAGGTCGAGGATTCGCCGGAACCGCCCTGACCGCCGGTGTTGATGTCGGCCGGCACGGACGCGACCGGCTCTTCCACCGGCGGCGGCAGCAGCTCGACCGGGATTTGCAGTCCGGTCAGCACGTCGATGCCCGCCATCGTCACGTCGTCGAGCACGCCCAGCGCATCGAGCAGCTCGGCGTTCGCCGGCAATGATGCATCCGCGTTCTCCGCGTTGCCGGTTTCGCCCGCGCTGCCCGCCGACGCATTGCCGCCGTTGCCGTTCTTGTCGCGTCCGGCGTTGCCGGAGGACATGTTGCCGGAGGTCGCCCCGGCGCCCGAGGTCCCGTCCTCGCCGGAACGCGCCTGCTCCAGCGCGAGCGGCGCTTCCTGCGCCAGGACCGCGGCTGGCGACGCCGCGGCCACGATGGCGAAGCCGGCGGTCAGCGCGGCGATGCGCGCCCAGCGTTGCCTGTTCTCCATGATGCGCGAAATCCTTCCCTGATTCGGCCAAGACCGCGGGGAGCCGCTCCGCGCGGCCCGCCCTGGCAACCAAATGAACGTACCCCTCTCCACCCCCCTGCGTCAACGTGCGAGCGCCGCGCCGCGTTTCGATCCGGCACGACGTGTTCATTGACAGTAAAAGTACGGAGGCGTATCGTGCTCACGGTCAGGCTTATTGTCATGGTCGAAGCCGCCCGGAAAGAAGGCCGACATGGATGCCTCCCGCTTCGATGGTCTCGCCCGCCTGCTCGGCGCCTCGTCTTCGCGGCGTGGGGTGGTTGCGCTCCTGCTCGCCACGGTCGCGAGCGCCGGTTCCCGATCGGGGCCTGCCGCCGCGGGCGCGCGGCGGCGCCGGGCGCGCCGCAAGCGCCCCTCCCGAGGTGGAGCGGATCCGGATCGCGCCCCCTGCGCAAACCGGTGTCATCCGTGCTCGACCCTCGCCGTGAGGAGCGGCGCCGACCTGCGGGGCTGCGACTTCGGCGACGATATTCTGACCAAGCGGAACCTGTCGGGATGCGACCTGCGCGGGGCTTGCCTGGACGGCGCCGATCTGCGCGAAGCCATCCTCGATGGCTCCGACCTGGGCGGGGCATGCCTCCAGGGCGCCCTGCTGGTCGAGACGTCGCTGCGCGGCGTCACGTTGAAGGACGCGATGCTCTGCGGGGCCAACTTGACCCGCGCCGATCTCAGCGGCGCCCGCGTCACCCCCGCGCAGCTCGAGTGCGCGCTGATTTGCAGCACCACGATGCCCGACGGCACTCTCGGCGACGACGACCGCGGCACGAGCCGGGCCTGCCCGGCCTGCGACGACGCCTGCGCCAAGGACGAGACCTGCTGCGAAAACACCTGCGCCAACACCGAAACCGACACCAAGCATTGCGCTCGATGCGGCAACGCGTGTCCACCCCCGGCCGCCAACGTCACCGTCACCTGCGGGGAGGCCCCCGACCTGCACGGCCGGCTGGTGCATGACTGCCTCTACATGTGCGAGACCGGCTGGGAGGACTGCGACAACGACTTCGACACGGGCTGCGAGGTCTTCACCCGCGGGGACAACGACAACTGCGGCGGCTGCGGCGCCACATGCGGCGACGGCATGGTCTGCTGCAATTGCGCGTGCGTCCCCGTTGGCTCGGGCCTGTGCGGCGTCTGCCCGTCCATCACCAGCGCCAGATTGATTCGCAGACGGTAGAGCGGCGGCAGCGCGTTGCCGCGGTCCGGCGTCGAACCGTGAGGCATTGGCACAGATTCTGCGGGCAAGGACCCGCCTTGGTTCAAGACCCGCCTGGGTATGCGTGAAGGAGACAGCGATGAACTGTGGACAACTGGTGAGAAACGCCGTCGGAGCCGCCGCCATCGCCGGCCTTGTCGGGCTGAGCGGCCCGGCCGCGTGGGCGCAGGACGCGACGCCCACGGCCGATGACGCCCTCGTGCCGCGGCCCGTGCACATCCATTCGGGGACGTGCGACGAGCTGGGCGACGTGGTGGCTCCGCTCGCCGACCTCACGGCGCCGGAGGGCGACCGCGTTGGGCAACGGCGAGCCGACCTCGCTGAGACGTCGTCCACCAGCGTCCCGCTCACGCTCGACGCGATCCTGGGCGCCGACCACGCGATCAACGTGCACCTCTCGTCCGAGGAGATCGGCACGTACATCGCCTGCGGCAACATCGGCGGCGTCCTTGACGCCAACGGGGCATTGGTCATCGGCTTGAGCGAGGATTCCAACTCCGGCTACACCGGGATCGCCTACCTGGCGCCGGGGGCGGACGGGGCCTCGACCGACGTCTCGGTCTTCATTGCCCAGACGCAGGGCGGCGGCCGCGACCGCGCCGACGATGCGGCGCCGGAAGCCACGCCCGTCGGCGGGTAGCTTCGCCCCCCGCAAACGCAGACGCCTAAGCGAGCGCCGGGACTCCCGACACGTGGGAGCCCCGGCGTTTTCTGTGCGTCCCGAACGTGAGACACTTACGAGGCCCCAGACGGGGCGGAGGTGTCCGCAGCACGAAGGAGGGTTCCCGTGACCGCCCGACGATCCGCGCTTCTCGCCGGCAGCGCCCTGGCGCTCCTCTCCCTGGTCTCGTCCGCCGTTCCCGTAGCCACGGCGCAGGACGCCACCCCCGTGGCCGAGGAGGCTGCTACCGCCCGCCCGGTGCACATCCACTCCGGAAGCTGCGCGGAGCTGGGCGATGTGGTGGCGCCCTTGACCGACCTGGCCGCCCCAGCGGGAGAAGGCGCGGGCCAGGCCGATTCCGCCATCCAGGCTGAAAGCTCGGTGACGAACGTCCCGCTGACGCTCGAGGCGATCCTGGGCGCGAACTACGCCATCAACGCCCACCTCTCGGCGGAGGAGATCGGAACCTATATCGCTTGCGGCGACATCGGCGGCGCCGTCGAGGCGAACGGCGCTCTCATCATTGGACTGGCAGAGGACTCCGATTCCGGCTACACCGGGATCGCCTACCTGGCGCCGGGCGCGGACGGCGCTTCGACCGACGTCTCGGTCTTCATCGCGCCCGTCATCGGCGCGGCCGGGTAATCGGCTTGCCGGGGAGGCCGATCGGCCTCCCCGGCGCCCTGTCGCCTCTCCTTATCAAGCGTCAAGGTCATGCCAACGCTCATGACCGAGCGAGGAGAGTTCCGCCGCCGCTCGAACGTTTTGGCTGTCGTGGCGATGGCAATTCTCGCGTCCGTCATCCTCGTCGCCGTCCGATGGGGCGAGCAAGCGACATCAATTCGAGACGCTATCAGGCGCTTCAATCGGCGCTGGTTCAATCCCATCGTGCTGCGGTTTGCCGGGAACGGCCCGTGGCCCGTAGCTCGGCTCGAGCATCGCGGCCGCCGCAGCAGCGCGGTGCGGGCGACGCCGCTTCTCGTGTGGCCAGCGGCGGGCGGCTTCGTTGTGCCCATGCCGTACGGGACCGGCGTCGATTGGGCGAGAAATCTCCTCCATGCCGGAGATGGCGCACTTCTGTTTCAGGGCGTGCGCTACCGCGTTGGCGGCCCGCGCATCGTCTCGGTCGAGCAGATCGCTGGCGAGATTCCGGCTTTCATCGGCGCCATCGCCGGCGGCGCGGGGATTCGCTACCTGATGCGGGTTGACGTGCTTCCGAACTTGATGCCCGGAGAGCCTCCGTCGGCCTGACTGCCCCGCGCATGGCCCCGAATCTGCGACGCGATCGCTGATGCCCGCGCGGATCCGGCAGCCACGTTTCCGCCTGCCGCCTAATACCCCGGAGGGCGCCATGCCTGTCCCATTCCGCGACCGCTCCGATGCCGGTCAAGAGCTGGCGTCGCGACTCGGTCAGTACCGCAACCGTCCCGGCGTCGTCGTGCTTGGACTCCCCCGTGGCGGCATCCCCGTCGCCGCAGAGGTGGCGCGGGCGCTCGACGCCCCGCTCGACGCCTTCCTCGTGCGCAAGCTCGGCGTACCGGGGCACGAGGAGCTGGCCATGGGCGCCATCGCCTCCGGCGGGTTGCGCGTCCTCAACGACGAGACGATCCGCGATCTGGGCATCCCAGCCGCGGCCATCGACGCGGTGGAGGCCAACGAGCGGCGCGAGCTGACGCGACGCGAGCGGCTCTATCGCGGGGCGAAGGCGCCGCTGGACATCGCCGGAAAGACCGTCATCCTCGTCGACGACGGGTTGGCGACCGGGTCGACGATGCGGGCCGGCGCGCTGGCGTTGCGTGAGCGCAACCCTGCCTGGTTGGTCGGCGCCGTCCCGGTCGCCTCCCGCGGCGTTTGCGAGGCGATGCGCGACGTGGTCGACGAGATGGTCTGCGCCGAGACTCCCGAGCCGTTCTACGCCGTCGGGCTGTGGTACGACAATTTCGGGCAGACGACCGACGACGAGGTGCGATCCGCGCTCGCCGCCGCCGAGCGCCGCATGGCCGCCGCCCCTTTCCTATCCACGACAATCCCGTCTGGTGACCCGCGCTCCGGCCTGACCGCGCGCGACGCGATCGCCCACGGTTCGCTACCCCTGCGCGGCGAGCGCGCGGACCACGGCCCGCTCCTGGAACGCATCGGCAAGGCGGAGATCGTGCTCCTGGGCGAGGCGACTCACGGCACCCACGAGTTCTACCGGCAGCGCGCCGCCATCACCCGCCGGCTGGTTGAGGAGCACGGCTTCAACGCCGTGGCCGTCGAGGCCGACTGGCCGGACGCCGCTCGCGTCAACCGCTTCGTCCGCGGCGAGAGCGACGACCCCGACGCCGCATCGGCGCTCGGCGATTTCGAGCGGTTCCCGCGCTGGATGTGGCGCAACGACGATGTGCTGGCCTTCGTGCAATGGCTGCGCGACTACAACCACGCGCTGCCCCCGGGCGCGGTCAAGACCGGATTCTACGGCGTCGATCTTTACTCCCTGCACCGCTCCATCGAAGCCGTCATCGCCTACCTGGGCAAGGTCGACCCGGAGGCCGCGCAACGCGCCCGCGCCCGGTACGGCTGCTTCGACGATTTCGGCGACAACCCGCAGATCTACGGGCAGATGGTCTCCCTCGGCATCGCCGAAGACTGCGAGAACGAGGTCGTCGGCCAGCTCGTCGAGATGCAGCGGCTCGCCAAGGGAATGGCCCCAGGCGTCGAGCTGACGCCGGACGAGGCCTTCTTTGCCGAGCAGAATGCCCGGGTCGCCCGCAATGCCGAGGCTTACTACCGGGCCATGTTCCGCGGCCGCGCCAGCTCATGGAATCTGCGCGATACGCACATGGCCGACACGGTCGACGCGCTGATCGCTCACCTGGCGCAGCGCGACGGCCGGGCGCGCATCGCCATCTGGGCGCACAACTCCCATCTGGGCGATGCCCGCGCCACGGAGATGGGGCTCAATGGCGAGCTGAACCTCGGTCAGCTCATGCGGGAGCGACATCCTGGACAGACCTACAGCGTCGGCTTCAGCACCTACGACGGCACGGTGACCGCCGCGGCGGATTGGGACGGTCCGGCGCGCAGGCGGCGCGTGCAGCCGGCGCTGCCTGGTTCATACGAGGACCTCTTGCACGAGGCCTCCGCGGTGGCCGAATCGGACCTGCTGCTGCCGCTGCACGGCGACAACGCGGTGATCGAATCCCTGAAGGAGCCGCGGCTGCAACGCGCCATCGGCGTCATCTACAAGCCGGAGACCGAGCGGTTCAGCCACTATTTCCACGCCATCCTGCCGCGGCAGTTGGACGCCGTATTGCATCTGGACCGCACCTCCGCCGTGCAACCGCTCGACCCCGACCCAGGTCACGAGGAGCCTGATGAGACTCCTGAGACCTGGCCGTTTGGCGTGTGAGACGAGGGTGACTGGGTGTCAGGGTGATAGGGTGACGGGAAGCGCCCAAGACGCCCTATAGAGGTTGGATCATGGACAGGCTCGACGCGCTGAGGAACTTGCCGGAGCCGCGCGAGGTGCAGCTTCGCCTCGACGGCATAGAGTTGGGCGGCTCCCTGAGCGTTCCTGATGACGCCAGGGGGCTGGTGCTCTTCGCCCACGGCAGCGGGTCGTCCCGCCATTCGCCGCGGAATCGACAAGTGGCCGCGGAATTGCAGCGGGCAGGGTTCGCCGCGCTGCTCATGGATCTGCTTTCGGCCGAGGAAGACGCCGTGGATCGCGTCACCCGCGAGCACCGCTTCGACATCCCGCTGCTCGGAGAGCGCCTCGTCGGAGCCATCGATTGGCTGGCCGAAGAGCCGTCGACGCGCGAGCTGCCCATCGGGCTCTTCGGCGCCAGCACCGGCGCGGCCGCCGCGCTGCGGGCCGCGGCGGCTCGCCGCGATCGGGTGCGGGCCGTCGTCAGCCGTGGCGGCCGCCCAGACCTTGCCGGAGATGCGCTCGCCCGCGTTCAGGCGCCGACCCTCCTCATCGTCGGCGCCAACGACGTCCCGGTCATCCCGCTGAACGAGGAGGCGCGACGGCGCATGCGCGCCCCAGTCCAGCTCGTGCTCGTCCCCGGGGCGAGTCACCTGTTCGAAGAGCCGGGTACGCTTGCCGAGGCGTCGGCGCTAGCTCGGGAGTGGTTCCTGCGGTATCTGGCCGCCGCGCCGAGACCCGCCGATGGCAGCGAGGAGCGCAGCGGATGACGGTCGTTCTCACCCCCATCGATGGATCGGAACGCGCGCTGGCCGCGGTCCCCTGGGCGGCGCGCCTGGCTGGTGCACGGGGGACCGTCGTTCTGCTCCGGGTGCTGCCCGCGCAGCCTGGGGGTCGAGCGCCCCGGGCCGCCGAGTCTGATGACGAGGGCGTACGTCGCGCGCAGGCCGCCTGGGCCGCATCGGCCCAAGCGGAGCTCGACGAGGCCGCCCAAGCCCATAACGAACTGGGTATCACGGTCGAGCGCTCGGTCGCCACCGGCGCGCCGGACGAAGAGATCGTTGCGGCCGCCGGGCGGCGCGGGGCCGACCTGATCGCCATGGCCAGCCACGGGCGTGGGGCCATCGGCCGGGCCATCTTCGGCAGCGTCGCCGACCGCGTCGCCCGCACCGCGACCGTGCCGGTGCTGATCGTGCGCGCACCCGACGAAAAGGCCAGGGATGCAGTCGCCATCACGCGCCTCGTCGTCCCCCTCGACGGCTCCGAGATCGCCGAACGCGCGCTGCCGGTCGCCAGCGACCTGGCTCGGCGTCTCGCGATCCCCGTGCTCGTCGTGCGCGCCATCGACCCGGTCACGACCGTCCCGGTGGCGGGCGGGGTGTTCGGGGCCGCGCCCACCGTCAGCGCCGAGATCACGGATCGACTCTGGCAGGAGGCGGAAGCCGAGGCACAGGCCACGGTCGCCGACGCTCTTTCGCGCTTGAGGGCCAAGGGCATCGCCGCCTCCGGCGCGGTGCTGAACGGCTCGCCTTTCTTCGCTATCAGCGAGATAAGCCGGCAGGGGGACCTCATCGTCCTCACGTCTCATGGCCGCGGCGGCGTGCGCCGCTGGCTCCTGGGCAGCGTGGCCGAGAAGCTCGTGCGCGAGGCCCCGGTCCCGGTGCTGCTGGTCCCCGCCGCGGAGCGGGGCGACAGGGTGTTGGGGTGATGGAGCTGCGGACGACTTCGAGGTCGTATGGCGCTCAAATCGGTCGATCTTCCGTACAATTGACTGTATGAAGGGGCTGGCACACCCCCATCACCCCATCACCCGATGACCCTGTCACCCTCGTCTGGAGCAAGGAACGACGTGACCTCAACCATGCCGATTGCGGCGGACGCCATCACGGAAGCTCGAGCTCAGGGGCTCGGTCCCCTCGACTACCTGCGACAGCGCGGGTACGTGCAGGACGTCTCCGATCCGGAGGGGCTGCGCCGCGCGTTCGCCGAAGGCGTCGTGACCGCCTACGTCGGGTTCGATCCGACGGCGCCGTCGCTGCACGCGGGCCACATGCTCGGCATGATGATGCTCGCGTCGCTGCAGCGTTTCGGGCACCGCCCCATCGCCCTCGGCGGCGGCGGGACGGCGCTCGTGGGCGACCCGTCGGGCAAGACTTCTACGCGGGCCATCGTCTCCGAAGCGGAGATCCGATCGAACCTCGAGCGCATCCTGCCGCAGTTCGCCCGCTACCTCGATTTCGAGGGCGGGCGCTGGGGCGGCAATCCGCCGGCGTTGCTGCTCAACAACGCCGACTGGCTGCTCGAGCTGCGCTACATCCCGTTCCTGCGCGACATCGGCCGCTACTTCTCGGTCAACGAGATGCTGGCCGCGGAGACGTACCGCACGCGCCTGGAGAGCACCGGCCTCAACTTCGTCGAGTTCAACTACCGGCTGGTGCAGGCCTACGACTTCCTGCACCTGTTCCGGACGGAGGGTTGCGCGCTGCAGATGGGCGGCTCCGACCAGTGGGGCAACATCACCGCCGGCGTCGAGTTGATTCGCAAGGCGGACGGCGGCCACGCGTTCGCCCTCGTTTGCCCTCTGCTGACGACCGCCTCCGGCGAGAAGATGGGCAAGAGCGAAGGCAACTCGGTCTGGCTCGACCCGGAGCTGACCACACCCTACGACTTCTACCAATACTGGATCAACGTCGACGACGCGGACGTGGTGCGGTTGCTGCGGTTGTACACGTTCTTGCCTGAAAAGCTGATCGTGGAGTTGACGGCGGCCACCGGAGAGGGGTTGCGCGAGGCAAAGCGGACGCTGGCCCGCGAAGTGACGGCGTTGGCGCACGGCCAGGACGCGGTCGATGCCGCCGAGGCGGCGAGCCGGGCGCTCTTCGGCGGCGCCCCGGACGCCGACGACCCGAACATCCCCACCACCGAAATCTCGGCCGGGCAAGCCGCGGAGATGACCGTCGCAGACGTCTTCGTCGTCGCCGGCCTCGTCGCATCACGAGGCGAGGCGCGGCGCAAGGCGGTCGAAGGGGCGTTGTGGCTGGATGGGGAGCGGGTCGCTGAGGTGGACGAGCCGTTTCGGCCGGGCGCCGCCGACGCGCTTCTCCGGTTCGGAAAGAAGCGCTACCGCCGCATTCGCATCGTTTTCGGATAGAGATCACGATGCCAAGAATCCAGGTCGCGCGCTTTGACATAGGCGAACGAGCGGCCGCGAAGTTCTGGGCTCACGGCATCCGAACGGACCAAGTCGAGGCTGTTCTCGATAACCACTGGATTACCACCCGAAATCGCGCTGGGCGCACGGCCCAAATCCTGCTCATCGGGCGAGACAATCAGGGCCGCTGCCTTACGGTCCCGATCCTCCCGACCGCAGATCCTCTCATCTGGCGACCGGTGACAGCATGGCCCTGCAAACCAAGTGAACTCGCTAAACTACGCTGAGGAGCCAAGCATGCAGGACAAGGCACGACGAATCCACCCAACCCAAGAACCGCTCGACGACGAAGAGCGCGAATTGATGGATCCGGAATCCTGGGACTGGAACACCACGGAGGACGGCATCACCGTCGGTGTGCCAGGCACGCTCTTGACCCTCGAGTTTTCTCGCGATGAACATCGCCTGCTTGCAGAAGTCGCGGCTGGCGAAGGATTGACGACCCACGAGTTCATCAAGCAATCAGCGCTCAGCTCTGCAAAGGCCAAGTCGCCAGACCTGGTGTACAGTGAGCTCAATCGGCAAACCCACGAACGGCGTTCCGGATAAGCTCGAGATCGGGCACGACCGTCAGCAGCCCGGCCAGCAGCAGCACGTCCCCGGCGACGACCAGGATCAGCAGCGCCCACGGGCCTGCCGGTCCTCCCTGCCGTAGCAGCCGCCCCATGCCCAGCACGTTGGCGCTGGCGCCGACGAAGATGAGCCAGATCACCCCGACCAGCAAGCCGCCCAACACCTGAGACTGCGTGTGGGGAAATCCCCGCCACAGCAGCACGGCGACGTTGAGGATGCCGAGCACGATCCCCGGCAGCAGCAGCAGCGCCACCGCGCCCCACGCGCCCTGCGCGGAACGCGCCTGGGGCGCCATGCGGGCAGGACGCCGCTGGTGCGGCCAGGCGCCCTCCGTCGCCGTTTCGACCGACTGGATGGTGAAGACGAGGGCGACGCAGAGGCCGATCAGGAGCCAGACCCGGCTGTCGTCGAGCCGGAGCACTTCGCGCAGTTCTTCGAGCGACACCCATAACTCCCTGGCCACCATCGCCGACGCGGCGCGAGGGTAGCACAATCCCCGGCGTATTCCCCTCGCTGCGTCCACCTCGGCGACGGCGACGGTTTCGCGACGATCTTGGGCTCGGCTCTACACTTCCAGAATGCCCCGACCGATCGACGAGGCGACTGGCGGGCTATTGGGGGCTTGCCCCTGTAAGCCGCGTGTTACGGCATCCGGGCAACTGCCGGGGCGGGGCCGCGCCGGCGAAGGATGCAAAGAGTGCAAAGGCTACGGGAGGTAGGGTGGGCGCATCCTTCGGCCGCCGCGGGGCCGCCCACGGCAGCGTCGACCCGGACGCATATGAGGCCGAAAGACTGCGATAGGACACATGAACCATGAAGCATTCAACCCACGAAGCATCCATCCATGCACCGATTGAGGAAGTAGAGCGCACGCTCATGGATGCCGCTGCCTGGGACTGGGACGACCCCGTCGAAGCGATCGTTGCCGAGAATCCGCTTGCGGTGTTACCTATCAAAGTGACCATGGACGAGCATCGCGCTATCGCACAAGCAGCACGGGCCAAAGACCTCTCCACCAGCGCGTTCATCAAACAATCGGCCGTCGACGCTGCCGGTTTGACCCAGTTTGAAGCCGTGACGCCCGCCAAGGATCCCCGCGCCGCCGCAGACGAATCCGTACAATTCGCGCTCGCAGGTACGAACTTTGCTTGCGGATGACCGAGCAGAACCCAGCGCCTCGCTTTGACCCTGTCCATGCTTTGAGGGCTATTCAGTTCGATGCACGAGATGTTCTACGCCGACGCCGAGCACCAACCCTTTCTTTTCCCAAGTGGACCGTCGCGGGCGCTGCTGATCCACGGGTTTCTTGGATCGCCGCGCGATGTCAGGCCGCTTGCCCAGGAGCTTGCTGCTGCTGGCGTCACGGCTCGCGGAGTGCTCCTCCCGGGATTCGGGGACCAGATCGACCGGCTCCGGGGCGTCAAGGCGAAGCAATGGCTGGAGACCGCCCGCGACGCGTGGCGACAAACTCGCGAGGGCGCCGACCGCGCGACGCTGATCGGGTTTTCCATGGGAGGGGCGGTCGCCTTGCGCCTGGCCGCGGAGGCGGGACTGGCTCCGGACCAGCTCATCCTGCTGGCCCCGCACTGGAAGTTCGCGGATCGCCGCGCGGTCGTGCTGCCGCTGGCCAAGCACATCATCCGCGACTACAAACCGTTCGGGCGCGCCGATTTCGACAACCCGGATATGCGCCGGATGTTCCTGGAGTGGTCGCCCGGGGCCGATCTCGACGATCCGGCCGTGCGCGTTCGGCTTCGCAATGCCGCGACCATCCCCACCAGCGCGCTCGACGAGCTGCGCCGCGTCGGCGTCAGCGCCGCCGCGGCAGCCCCCCGCATCACCGCGCCAGCAACGATCCTGCAAGGCTTGCAGGACTCGACAACGCTGCCTGCCTACTCCCGCGAGTTGGCGCGACGCCTGGGAGCCGATCTCCGCGAGTTCCCCGGCGATCACATCATCGTCGACCCGAATCGAGCCTCGTGGCAAACGGTCAGAGACACGGTGGTTGATCTGGCCGTCGGGGCGGGCGGATGAATCGGTTCGCTCAACCCGGAGGCGCGAATCCCGCCTTCCGCAACTCGGCCAGCTCCGCCTCTCCTCGTTGGCGCAACGCGCCGAGCCAGGTTTCCCGATACGGCCGCAGCAGCCCCACCAGCGTCTCCGCCACCGCCAGATTGCGATACCACTTGCGATCGGACGGGATGATGCGCCAGGGCGCCCACGGGGTGGAGGTCGCGGCAATCGCCGCCTGGTAGGCGGCCATGTAGGCGTCCCAGTGCTGCCGCTCCTGCCAGTCCCCCAGCGACAGCTTCCACCACTTTTCGACCGCCTGCTGGCGGGCCAGCAGCCGCTCTTCCTGGGTCTCCTTGCTGATGTGGAGGAAGAACTTGGCGACGACCGTGTGCGCCTGCGTCAGCGCCTGCTCGAAATCGTTGATGTGCGGGTAGCGCTGCATTACCTCCTCGGGAGTGGCGATCCCCTTCACGCGCTCGACCAGCACCGCCTCGTAGTACGACCGGTTGAAGACGGCCATCATGGAGCGCGCCGGCGTGTGCAGATGGTGCCGCCAGAGGAAGTCGTGCCGCCGCTCCTCGTCGGTGGGGACCTTGAACGACCAGACGTGGACGCCTTGCGCGTTCACGTCGTCAAAGACCTTGCGGATCGTGCCGTCCTTGCCCGAGGTGTCCATGCCTTGCAGCACAACCAGCAGCGCGTCGGTCCCGGCGGCAAAGAGCAGCTCCTGCAGCTCGCCCAGTTCCTTCGCCAGGGCATCGAGCCGCTCTTCGCCGTCAATCTTGGCCATCTCGCCGGCGCCGCGCGCATCGATCGCGGCCAGATCGACCGGCTCGGACCCATCGAACGTGAAGGCAAACGCCATCGTCGCTCCCCCTTCGTCTGGCCGGCTCACTGCGCGCCACGTGCCAAGGCCGTCTCCGGCGGCGCCGATGTCTCGTTCACGGCCGAAGCCGGCGCCGCGGCGCGCCGCCCCAGCACCCGCACGAGGGTCGTCCCCGCCAGCACCATCATGGCGCCGCCGACCTTCGCCGCGGTGAACGACTCGCCGAGCGCGGCCGCCGACATAATGCCCGTCGCCACGGGAATCAGGAAGAGGTACGGCGCCGTGCGCGCCACGCCGCTCCGGTTCATCGCCCAGGCCCAGAGGGAGTAGCCGATCAGCATCGAGATCGCCGCCGCGTAGACGAGCGATCCCCACACGGGGAGCGGCAACGCCAGCCAGGATTGACTGAGCGCCGGGCCAATGCCCCAGGGCGCGATGGCGAGCAATCCGATAACGACCGCCCATGCCGTGGTCACCACCGCGCCGTAGCGGGCGGTGAGTGGGCGCGCCGCCAGGCTGTAGACGGCGAAGAGGAGCGCCGCGACGAGGGTGAGCAGGTCGCCGGTCGCGGCTGAGCTGAACCCCTCTGCGCGAAGCTTGTCGCCGACAAACACCAGCACCCCGGCGGCCGCCAGGCCGGTGGCGAGCCACTGCGCCGTCGTGGGGTGGTCCTGCCCCAGGATTCTCGCCAAGAGCATGGTGAAGATCGGGCCGAGCGAGATCAGCAGCGCCGCCGAGAAGGCCGACGTGCGCTGGATGCCGACCGTGAAGAGCGCGTTGTAGGCGCCGAACCCGCACACGCCCGCCACGAGGAGGAGCGGCCGATCGGTCATGGCGATACGCGCCGGCATCCGCCGCCAGGCGATCCAGCCCCAGACCAACGCGATGACGATGACGAAGCGACCGACCACGTACGGCAGCGGCGGCAGGATGTCGACCGTGACTTTGATGAGGATGTTGTTCGCCGCCCACATCAGGACCACCGCCAGCATCGCGGCGTCGGCCGCGTCCGGACGGAACGATGGCAATTTCATGGGGAGCGGTGTGGGTTGGGCCGCGGCCGAAGGTTCATGGCCGCGAGTGTATCAGTGACTGGGGCGGGGTCCTGGAGAGAGCATGACGCCTTCGAGCGACAGGAGGCGCTGTTTCTTGTCCAGGCCCCCCGTGTAGCCGCCGATGGTGGCGTCGGAGCGGATTACCCGGTGGCAGGGGACGATGACCGGGATCGGGTTGCGGCCGAGGGCGTTGCCGACCGCGCGCGTCGCCCCCGGCTTGCCGATCTTGCGCGCGATGCCGGCGTAGGTGTCGAGGTGGCCGAAGGGGACGTCCGCGGTCGCTTCGAGGACGGCGCGTTGAAAGGGAGGCATCGCCCCCCAGTCGAGCGGCACGTCGAACCCGGCGCGCTGCCCGCCGAAATACTCGCTGAGCTGGGCCGCGGCGCGCTCCAGATTCGCCCGCGCCTCGGGGTTGGCGTCCTCGATGCGGTCCACGTGGACCGGCTCGGCGCCACGCTGGCGCAACTGGTCGGCATAGGCCCGGTCTTCCACGTCCGTCCCAAACTCGATCTCCCGCAGACCGTGTGACGTAGCAGCCAAAATGAGGTCGCCGATCGGGCTGTCGATGCGGGTGTACCAGACGCGGTCGCGGCGCGGCATATTGAGGGGCGGAGGTTCGAGCACATCGGCATCGATGGCGCCGGCGGCGGCCAACGCGTCGCCCAGCCGGTCGTAGGTGCGCAGCTCGTTGGCGCAGTAGCGGCACTCGCTGGTGTGCTCCAGCAGCCAGCTCTGGTCGTTATCCGTGAGGTCGCCGACGATCCGCGCCGGGAGCGCCTCGCACGCGACGTCACAGGGGTCATCCGCCAGACTGGCGGCCTCTTTGAGTCCAATAGTGGTGGTCTGGCGTGGTGCTTTCCCTGCCGACGTTGCCATGGGTCCTGTCCTTCTCAATAGCCAAATGTGCCGGCGCGGCCGCTCAGATGCGGTCGCCGAATCGTTCGCGTAGCTTCTTCAGCGCCTCGTGGACGCTGCGGCGCGCGGCCTCCTCGGAACAGCCCAGGATGGCCGCGATCTCAGCGTACCCTATGTCAAGATACTTGCGCTGGACAAGCGCGACACGCTGCTTGGGCGGGAGATTCTCGATGAAGGCCTCCACCTCCCGCAGCAACGCGCCCGCGTCGAGCCGCCCGTCATCGTCCCGGCTCGCCGCCGGGATCGCCTCGGCGGCCCCATCGGCGTCCAGGGAGCGGAGCCGGTTGGACTTGCGCTTGTCGCTCAGAAACGTGTTCGAGGCGATGCGGTAGAACCAGGCGCGGTGATTGGCATCGCAGGGCAATCGATCCCAGGCGCGGTAGGCCTTGAGCGCCGTTTCCTGGTAGAGATCGTCCGCGTCGCTTCGGTTGCGCGTCAGATGCAGGGCAAACCGATAAATCTCCGCGCCATACCGCGCGAGCGTGTCGTCGAACGTGAATGTTGCGTGCGCCGCCGGTTCGAGCACAGCCGAGCTCGCTGGTCTGACGGCGGCCGCGGGCGCTGTCGCCACTGCCGCCTCCATCACCTGTCACCCCCGATCTTACCCGTTTGCGCGCCATTCGGAGCGGCCATTTCCGGCCCTCCAGTGTGTCAAACGTAAGTTGTTTCGGTTTGTGAGATCAGCCGCCGCGGAATTCTTCATCCCATCACCCTGTCACCCCAATACCCGGTCACTCAATCACCCCGTGGTAGTATCCGCCGGCGCCTCTCGTGCGTTATGGTCGTAGGGAGGCGCGCAAGCGCCAGAAAACTCTGGACTACGCAGACGGGAGCAATCACCAACCGCATGGCGCACCGCATTGCCGCCAATGGACATTACCGGCCGGTCGCCCGCGCCAGCGTGACGCGGGCCAGACGTTCGGGGAGACGGCGCCAGTCGCTGCCGCCACATCTGCTCCCGGGTCTATCTCGCCGCAAATCCAACGCCGGCAGGATCGTCGGCGCGCTCGTCGCTCTGGGGCTTATCGGTCTCGTCTTCTTCGGCGTGACGATCGTCGCCGGGGCGCTCTCGACCGCCGCGGCGGTGGCCGCGACCAAGCAACAGTACGACGAGATCAACGGCAGCCTACCCAATGCCGCCTACATCGCCGCCGACACCTTCCAGACCACCCGCATCCTCGACCGCAATGGCGTCTTGCTGCAAGAGATCGCCGACCAGGATTTCGGGTGGCGCACCTTCGTCCCGTACGAGGAGATCTCACCTGATCTGATCAATGCCACCATCGCCTCCGAGGACGCGACTTTCTGGAGCCACGAAGGGGTCGAGCCGTTCGCCATCTTCCGCGGCGCCTTGATCATGGCCGGCGGCACCGGCTCGTCTGGCGGATCGACCATCACCCAGCAACTCGTGCGCTCCGTGCATCCGGAGGCGATCGGCACGGAGTTTTCCATCCAGCGCAAGTGGCGCGAGGCGCTGGCGGCGATCGCCCTGGAGCGGCAGTTCTCCAAGCACGATATCCTGACCATGTACGTCAACCAGATTTTTTACGGGAACCGCTCCTACGGCATCGAGGCCGCGGCGCAGACGTACTTCCACAAGTCGGCCGCGGAGCTGAATCTTTCCGAGGCCGCGCTGCTGGCGGGCATCCCGCAACAACCGACAAACTTCAACCCCGCCTTGTATCCCGAAAACGCCAAGCGCCGCCAGAAGTACGTGCTCGATCAGATGGTCAAGCTCGGGTACGTCACCCGCGCCGAGGCGAACGACGCCGCCGCCAACTGGCCCACGATCTACCCCACGCGCGATGGCGACGGCGCCTGGCTCGACCATCCGCACTTCGTGCAATACGTCATGGAGTACCTCGCCGAGACGTACCCCGATAGGGATTTCACCAAGGGCGGATTCAACATCTACACCACGATTGACACCGAATTGCAGAATCGCGCCGAAGAGCTCGTCGCCACGAACGTCAACAATCAATTGCAGTACTACAACGCGCGCAACGCCGCGCTGACCGTCGTCGTGCCCTGGAGCGGCGAAATCCTGGCCATGGTCGGCTCGGCCGATTTCAACAACGCCGCCATCGAGGGTCAGGTCAATATCACGACCTCGCCGCAACAGCCGGGATCGGCCATCAAGCCGATCGTCTACGCCGCGGCATTGGAGCAGGGGTGGAACCCCGGCACGGTCGTCCTCGACGCGCCGATCCGCATCGAGACCCCCGGCGCCACCGACCCGGTCACCGGCGAACCGGTCCCTTACTACGAGCCGCAGAACTATCTGCGCTCCTTCAACGGGGCCGTCACCGTGCGCACGGCGCTGGCCAACTCGCTCAACATTCCGGCGGTCAAGGCGGTCGAGTTCGCCGGCGGCCCCGAAGCCATCGTCGAGATGGCCCGCCGCCTGGGGATCAAGCACGAGTTGGCGCAGCCGCCCGCGGATTACGGTCTCTCCATTGGTCTCGGCTCCGGCGACGTCTGGCCGCTGGAGCTGACCAACGCCTACGCCACCATCGCCAACCTGGGCAAGTACGTCCCCGTCACTCCGATCCTGAAGATCACCGACAGCGAGGACAACGTCCTCTACGAGCTGAAGCGCGAAAACACCATCGATGTCGCCGACCAGGTGCTGCGCCCCGAGATCGCCTACCAGCTCATCTCGATCCTGACCGACAACGAGGCGCGGGCGATGATCTTCTCCCGTCAGAACCTTTTCGGCCAGACGCAGCAGACGCTGGGCCGCCCGACAGCCGCCAAGTCCGGCACCACCAACGATTTCCGCGACATCTGGACGATGGGGTTCACCACAGACGTCGCCATCGGCGTCTGGGTCGGCAACACGCGAAACGATCCCCTGGCCGAAATCGACGGCATCCAGGGGGCGGGCCCAATCTGGGCGCAGTTAATGATTGACTTGCACACCCGGCCGGAGTTCATGGACCTGCTGCGCGGCCCCGACGGGCAGCCGATGCCCGAGCAATTCCCGCGCCCGGCCGGCATCGTCGACGGGGTCGTCTGCGAGGCGACCGGCGGTCTTCCGACGGACGAGTCATCGAATCGTGGCGAAATCCTCGCTGCCGGCGGCGCCCCGGCCCTGCGCTGCGACCAACTCTCCCCGTGGCAATACATGGACCTGGCGCGCACGATGGACCACCTGCGCAAGCGCGGCGGGGCGATCTCCGGCAACGGCATGGACAGCATCAACCGCTACGCGCGCGCCGTCCGCTTCAACGAGTCCGGAAACTTCCTGCCGACGTTCCCCCACCCGAATCCGCCGGACGCGCCGCGAGCCGCGCGCGACCCAGACTAGGACCGCCATCCGCAATCGCGATGCGTAGGGGCGCGCGTGGCCGACAGACCGGGCACGTCCCCGTCAGGCAACCGCCGGCCGCCTCCCGCGGGGCCGACCGGGGCGCTTCGGAGTCTCCGCTCCGGCGCCATCGGCAGCCGGTTGTCGGCGACGACGGCGCGCCAATCGTGATCGCTGCACGATCATCCCCTCCGGGGCGGTGATCGGGCGATAGGGCACCGGCGATGACAGGACGATCGTCGTTTGGCAGCGGGCGCCCGTGTCGCTCAGGTCGTCGACGATCTGCTCCAGCGTGGCCATATCCGGCACATTCACCTTGACCAGGTGGGTCGTGTCGCCAGTCGTGCGGTGCACCTCCGCCACCGCCGGTTGATCTTGCAGCTTCTGAGTGAACGCCTCCTGGTCGCGGCGGTCCACCGTGGCCGCGATCAGCGCCGAGATTGGCCGGCCCAAGGCGGCCGGAGCGACCACGGCCCGGTAGCCGGAGATGACCCCGCGCTCCTCCAGGCGCCGCACCCGCTCGATCATGGCCGGGCTTGACAACCCGACATGCTCGGCCAGCGATTTCATGGTCAGGCGGCCATTCGCCTGCAACGCCGCCAGGATCTGCTCGTCCAGTGAATCGACTTGGTTGGCCATCGTACCCGCTCCCCAGCAAACCTACGGAAATATGGCGTGGCCGGACACGTCCCTACTCGTGTACGCCAGTTTCGCCATCGCGAACTCGCTGCCGTAGGTATATCCGGCAGTCTATGCGCGCGGCGGACCCTTGGCAAGAGCCATCGTCATCCGGCGCGGGGCGCCATCGCCTCGTTGGCGGCAGCGGCTTGACCATAGGTACGGCGGAACCGCTCGGCCATCTCCGGGATCAGCTCTTCGGGCACCAGATCCGGCTCCCGTCCGCCGTTGGCCGCCAGCGCATGGACGTAGACGCGGGCGGCTTCCTCGACGATCTCCGCGATCCCCAGCGCCGCGTCGAACGAGTCGCCAAAGCAGACCAGGCCGTGGTTCTTCAGGATGACCGCTCGTGAGTCCGGCTCGAGCGCCTCCATCACGCTTTCGCCAAAATCGGGTGTCCCAGTCAGCCCATATCGCGTGACCGGCACCCGAGCGCCAACGACCAGACAGACCTCGGTCAGGATCGGCGGCAGATATGGCCGAATGCAGGAGACGACGGTGGCGTAATGCGAATGCGTGTGGACGATGGCACGGATATGCGGCCGGGCGCGCATGACCATGCTGTGCAGCGGCGTCTCGGAGCTCGGCTTGCGCCGCCCATCGACCACCTCGCCCAGGTCGTTGACGATGACGATGTCGGCGGGGGTCAGAGCCGGGTACGGGATGCCGCTGGGGGAGATGGCGATGAGCCCGCTCTCGAGGTCGCGCAGGCTCATGTTGCCGGCCGTGCCGTGGACCACGCCGCGCGCCAGCGCCTCCATGCCGACCTGGACGACCTGCTCGCGCAGACCAGCCAGGAGGAGACCAGAGTTTTGTCGTTGTCGGGCTCGTTTTTCGCTCATTGAAACTCGCTGCTCACCACGCCCTCCGGGTCGATCATCCGCAGGGCCGCCAACTCCTCGTCGGACGGAAGGGGCGTCGTCGGCGTCCTTTCGTCCACATCGACCGCGAACCCGGTGGCTTCGCGAAACGCCTCGGGCGTCACGCCGGGATGCAGGCTCTCCACCTCCAAACGCCCGTCATGGCGAACGAAGATCCCCAATGGCGTGACGACACGATCGACATTGCCGGCGGCGGTGACGAAATCGAGCCGCTCCACGAACGTGCGCGGATCGTGCCGCGTGCGCCACAGAATCACCCGCCGCGCCGTCGGCATCAGCATCGCGCTTCCGGCGCCGCCCGGCAAGCGCACGGCTGGGTGTTTCCAATCGCCGATGGCGCTGAGGTTGATGCGCCCTTCTCCATCGATCTGGACCCCGCTGAGGAACGCTACGTCGAGCCGGCCGCGACCCGACAGATCGAACAGATCCGCCAACGTGACGAGGGAGCGCGTGCCCGCCAGCAGCGCCGGATCGACCGTCGAGACCGGGAGCGCGGCTGGCTGGGGATCGACGGAGCCGGTGATGTTCAGGTAGGTCAGGTCCGGAGCGTGCAGCCGCTTGGCCAGCAACGTCGCCACCATGGGCAGAGGCGAAGCCACCCCGTGGAACACGGTCTCCCCGGACTTGAGCAGCCGCGCCATGGCGACCGCCATCATGTCCCACGGGGCGACCTCGGCCGAGGGGTCGTTCACGCCACCGCCGCTGCCGGATCGAGGATGCGCTCGGCGATGAAGCGATCCGCGGTGTCAGGGTCGCGCGCGGCGCTGACCCACGCCGCCAGGTAGTCCGTGTCGTACTCGTAGAGCGGCGTGCAGGAGAAGGGCCACGCGCCGCCGGGCGCCTCGACGACGGCATCGACCAGGAAGCCGGCGATGGCAACCGTCTCCGGGGCGTCCGCAAACGCCTCGCCATCGACGATTCGCTCCGCGGTGAGGATCACACGCCGGGCCGCCTGGGCCATCAACACGTCTTCGAATCTCGTGCCGATGATGCGCCCGTTCCCGGTGGCGTCGGCTTCCTGAACGTGCAGGATTGCTGCGTCGGGAACGAGGGCGGGAACGACATAGACCTCCACTCCGGAGTAAGGATCTCTCACCGTTCGAAATCCCCGCGCCGCGGGGAGATCGGACCCCTGCAACCCCGCCACCGGCATGAATGGCGCCCCCTGGATGGCGGCGCGCAGCCCGGCGATGACCGTGGCGCAGGCGTGCTCCCGCGCCTGCACCCGCCCGGATTCAACGGCCTTTCGATACGCCGGAGCCATGCCGAACGGCGTCTCGTAGCCAATGAAGCCCGCCGAGACGGCCGCCACGCACCCGGCCGCGCACAGCAGATCGACGTCGTAGGCGCCGGCGGTCTTGACCAGCTCCAGATTTCGTTTGCCTTGGCGCACCAGCTCGTGGACGGCCGCTCCGGGGCCGCGATGGAGCGTGTTCCCCCCCAGAGCGATGCGCGCGCCATCGGGGATGGCGGAGATCGCTTCCGTCAGTGTCGTGGTCTTGTCGATCATCGAGGCGCTCCGATCGTTCGTGGCGACTCTCAAATCATACGGTGAGGAGGGCTATCATGGGAGCTTCAAGGCTGCTTGTGGGTGAGTGGCGTTTGGCCCTCACCCCCTGGCCCCCTCTCCCGTCGGAGCCGGGAGAGGGGGGAAGCCGTGGCGGAGGATTGTCCGCTCATGCCGATGTTCCCCCCAGAGGTGCATCGATCGCACCTGACGCCGCTGCGCTTTTTGCAGCGCAGCGCCAGCGTATTTCGGCAGAAACCGGCGGTAGTCTATGGCGATCGGACCTGGACCTACCCGGAGCTGGAGGCGCGAGTCAACCGCCTCGCCTCCGCGCTGGTGAACGCGGGGGTCGAGCGTGGCGACCGGGTCGCCTTCCTGGTCCCGAACATCCCGCCGATGCTGGAGGGGCACTTCGCCGTGCCGCTGGCCGGGGCCGTCCTCGTCGCCATCAACACCCGGCTCTCGGCGCCCGAGGTCGAGTACATCCTCGACCATTCCAGGGCCAAGGTTCTGGTCGTCGATACCGAGCTGGCGCATCTGGTCGAGCCGGGCCTGGAACGCCTTGGCAACCTGGAGCTGGTGGTCAGCGTCGAAGACGTCCCTGGCGGCACGCGGCTTCCCGGGCCCAGCTACGAAGAGTTCCTCGCCTCCGGCAGCCTAAACTCGCGCGACTGGCCGCTGGACGACGAGGACGAAACCATCGCCATCGACTACACCTCCGGCACCACCGGCCGGCCCAAGGGGGTGATGTACACCCATCGCGGCGCCTACCTCAACAGCCTTGGCGAGCTGCTGGAAACGCGCATGTCCTCCGACAGCGTCTACCTGTGGACGCTGCCGATGTTCCACTGCAACGGCTGGTGCTACCCCTGGGCGGTGACGGCCATCGGGGCCACGCACGTCTGCCTGCGCAAGCTCGACCCGGAGGCGGTGTGGCGTCTCGTGGCGGAGCAGGGCGTCACTCATTTCTGCGCCGCCCCCACGGTGCTGATCTCCCTCGTCAACCATCCGAGCAAGCCGCAAGAGCCGTTGGAACGCCCCCTTATCATCTCTACCGCCGCGGCGCCCCCCTCCCCGACCATCATCGCGCAGGTCGAGGCGCTCGGGGCCGAGATCATCCACGTCTACGGGCTGACGGAGGTCTACGGGCCGTACACCGTCTGCGAGTGGCAGCCGCACTGGAACCTCCTCCCCGCCGAAGAGCAGGCGCGGGTCAAGGCGCGGCAGGGCGTCGGCTACCTCATCGCCGACGACGTCCGGGTCGTGGACGATCGGATGCGCGACGTCCCGCCCGACGGGGAGACGCTGGGCGAGGTCGTCATGCGCGGCAACAACACCATGAAGGGGTACTACCGCGACCCGGAGGCGACGGCGCGCGCCTTCGCCGGCGGCTGGTTCCACTCCGGCGACCTGGCCGTGATGCACCCCGACGGCTACATCGAGCTGCGCGACCGCAAGAAGGACATCATCATCTCCGGCGGAGAGAACATCTCCACCATCGAGGTCGAGCAGGCCGTTTGCGCCCATCCCGCGGTGCTGGAGGCCGCCGTCGTCGCCATCCCGGATGCGTACTGGGGCGAAGTCCCCAAGGCCTTCGTCGCCCTCAAACCGGGCCAGCACGTCAGCGAAGAGGAGCTTCGCGACTTCTGCCGCGGCCGCCTGGCCGGGTTCAAGATCCCGAAAGCGATCGCGTTCGGCGAGCTGCCCAAGACCTCGACCGGCAAGGTGCAGAAGTTCGTCCTGCGCGAGCGCGAATGGGCCGGGCGGGAGAAGCAAATCAACTGATGCCCGGCACACGCTCCGGCGCGTAGGGGATTGACCAGACGGCGATTGTGGACTACATCTTTATCGACGATGTCGGTCGCTTGCCTTCGCGGGCGCTACTTCCGGCGATTCGCGAACGAGTCAGGAACAGGGACTTCGATGCCCGAGCAATCCACTGGGGACGGCGACGGGGACGTGCTGGCCGAGGTCATTCGCCGCATCGTGCGGGTCGCCGCGCCAGAGCAGATCATCCTCTTCGGCTCCACCGCCCGCGGCGAGGCGGGGCCGAATAGCGACCTGGACCTCCTCGTCATCAAGTCGGGCGAGTATCACCGCGGCCATCTGACCGGGGAGATTTACAGGAGCCTCTACGGTGTCGGCAGTGCGGTGGACGTGATCGTGGTCACTCCCGAGGATGTCGAGCGCTATCGGAACTCCATTGGCCTCGTGATTAAGCCAGCGATGCGGGAAGGCCGCCTCGTCTATGCCGCCTGAGCGCCTGCCGCCCGACGACCCGCGCGAGTGGCTCAACCGCGCCCGCAGCAACTTGCTGCGTTCGCGGGCGATCTTGCCCGGCGTCTACCTGGAAGACCTCTGCTTCGACGCCCAACAGGCGGCGGAGAAGGCGATCAAAGCCGTCTTCATCGCCCGCGGCGTCGACTTCCCATTCGTCCACGACTTGGCCCGTCTGTTGGCCCTTCTTCGGCAGAGCGGCGAGTCGATTCCACCCGAGGTCGCGGACGCGACAGAACTGACCCAATATTCGGTTGTCCCGCGGTATCCGGGCGCGACCGAGCCGGTCTCAGCGGAGGATCACCGCCACGCGGTAGCAAGCGCCGAAGCGGTCGTCGCGTGGGCGGAGGAGCGAGTCGGGGCGGAGTAGGCAAGCGCAAGATGGCAAGGCGCGTGGACGCGGGAAGCAACCCGTCGAACGCCCGAACCTCGTCAAGGACAGGAGCTTCAGCAGCCGCGGAGGAAGAGTGGTTGGGGTAACGCCCGTTCGTGGCGCCCGCGCCCTACCGCCGCTTCTTCCGCTTCTTTTTCTTCTTTGGAGGGGCGCCGGGAGGATCTTCTCCGCCACAAAAAATTCCGCAATCTTGAGCGATGCCTATCCTGCGGCTCAGCCCCACGCCCGTGGAGCCGACCAAAAGTCCCACCACGCCCCTGCGCGAACGAAGCCCGTCACGCAACCTCGTCGCGCCATCGGCGCCCGCCCGGTCCATCGCCATCTCCCCATGCACTGCTTCGACGCGATCGTGCGGCTCTGGCGGGATTGTGCAATCCGGCGCATGAAATGACAAGGCGAATGGCCGGCGCCAGTGAGCGCCCGGCACGAACCAGAGCGACACACCGGCGGCTACGGTTGTGCCGGAATCTCCCCGCACGCCACGATCTCGTCGTACGCCTCGGCGCTGCGGTGGATGGCGATGGAGTGGGCTCCGTCAGCCAGGTTCGAGAGCGGCGCGGCGATGGCCGTCTCGCTCCGTCCAGTTTCATCGAGGTCCTCCAGCAGGAAGGCCGGCAGCGTCGGGTCGTCGCTGCACGGGCCTTCGTGGACGATCACGACCTCACCGCCGACCGAATCCCGCGCGGCGATGGCGATCCGCGTCTGGCCCGCCTCTGCGGTCAGCACGGCCAGCGCGTCGATGCCAGATTCGTTTCGCTCGTGGAGCCGAAGGGCGATCTCGTCGCCATCGCCCACGAGTCCGGCAACAGGCGTGGCGGCGGCCGCCGGCGTCGCCGCGACCGGCGCCTCCGCGACTGGGGTCGCCTCTGGCGCAACACCGGCCTCGAGCGCCCACACGGCGAAATCTTCGAACTCCGTCGGCTCCCCAGCGACGACGTTGGCCTGATGGAACCCCGTGCCGATCCAGACGTCGGAGGCGCCGTCAATCTGCGCCGTGTCGAGCGCCGAGACGAACTCGCCGTTCACCGCGAACCCGGCCGAGTCGCCGGCCACGACGAGATCGAGCGTGTTGCGCTCGCCAGATTCCAGATTCAGCGACGGAACCGTGCCGCCGGAGAGATCCGCTTGCAAGCCGATTTGAAACTCCCACGAGCCATCGGACGCGATTGTCAGACGGTAGTGGTCGCCGTTCTCCTGCTCGCGGAAGGCGACGCCGAAGTCCCAGGGCTCCTCGCCCGCGGCGCTGGGGTTCACGAAGACGACCCGCGCCACGAAATCCTCCGCCTCGACGCCGATCGGCATCACCGTCGCCGAGCCGACCGCCTGGACTAGCTCGCCGGACTCGGGGCCGGCCAGTGGCGCGCCAGCAGTCGAGGCGCCCACAATCCCGCCAAAGCTCGCTTCGTCGATCGTGACGCTCGGTGCAACGGCCATCTGCGGTTCCACGCCGGCCAGCGACCAGACCTCGAAGCCGCTGTAGGCCGTCGTCCCCTCGCTGGCCGCGTCTTCCGTGAAGAAGCCGGCGCCGACGAACGCGTCTCCGCCCTCGGGGCGCGTGGAGAGATCGAGCTCGCCGGCCAAACGCTCGTTGAAGGCGAAGTAGCCGGTGTCTCCAACGGCGACGATCTCAATGGTGTTGGATCCGGTCGGGCTCGTGTCGACGTCGACGACGCTGCCGCTGGCGAGGACCTCGCCCAGCCCGTCCTTGAAGAACCACATGCCCGCGGCATCGACGACCAGGCGCAGTTGCTCCTCGCCCCCGCTGTCGCGGAATCCGATCCCGAAGTCCCACATGTCAGGCGCCGGCTCGGGGTTGGCGAACTCCGCCCGGATGTAGGCGTCCGGCGCGTCTGCTCCCGCCCGCTCGACCGCCAATTTGCCGGGCCCGAACGCCAGCTCGCCCGAAAGGGGTCCAGCGACGCTCGGCTGCTCCTGCGCGGCGGCAATCCACCCGCCGTAGGCGGCCAGGGGATCGCGCGGCGGCTCTTCGGCCTGCGTGATGGTATCGATGACCGCCTGCGCCGCGGCCAGCTCCGACGGGAACAGCGCCGGCTCCGTCACCAGCGTGATGATCAGCACCGCTTCGTCGGGGATCAGCGTGCGGCATTCGACGTAATCGACCAGCTCCACTTCCTGGCCGGCCACCGAGAGCGTCAGGGAAAAGGCCGCTGCCGAAGCGTTCGGGCCATCCGCAACGAACTGCGCGCCGCTGTCGTCGCGGTAGGGGCGGATCTCGGAGACGCCGCTCTCCTGGGTGAGCAGGTTCGCTTCCTCGGCGACGCACGACGAGAGATTGCCCTCGTAGCGCGTGGCGCCTTCGAAATAGAGCGAGCTGACCCCGTTGACGAGGTGGACGCGGTCGAGCCGCTCCGGGCCGGCGGCGGTCAGCGTGCCGGTCGGATCGACCTCCCACGCCGTTCCCGCCCAGGAGATGCTGAACCCATACGTCGGCGAGGTCCAGGTCTCGCCCTCGACCTGCGCGCCAAGGCCCGTTGCCAGTGACGGCAGGAGGAGCAGTGCGGCCAACAGGGCGATCAACGGACGGGCGAGGGGCATCGTGAGCTCCTGACGGTATCCGGGGCAGGTCTGACCGACCTCGGCCGGCCGTGTGCAGCCGAGTCTATGCGCTGCCCCGCTTCCTGTCACCCGGCTGACCATTGCGATACTGTTTCGAGGCAACGCACGTTGGGTCGGACGTTTCGCGCAGCGACGGGGCAAGCACCTTGACGACAACGAATCCTGATACGGCATCCCCCGAATTCGTCCTCGACTTCGACGCCTGCATCGATCGACCGCTGCAAGACGCCTTGGCCACGCTGGAGGGCCGGGCGCCGCTGCTGGCCGGGATGGTGCGCTACCACCTTGGCAACGTTGGACCCGATCTGCTCCCGATCGATCCGTCCGGCATCGATCGGGGCAAACGCATCCGGCCTGCCGTGGCGTTGCTGGCGGCAAGCGCGGCCGGCGGCGATCCGCTCGCCGCCGCGCCGGTTGGGGCGGCGCTGGAGCTGCTGCACAACTTCACCCTCATCCACGACGACGTGCAGGACGAGAGCCCCACACGTCGTCACCGGCCCACGGTCTGGAGCCTCTGGGGCATCGGCCAGGCCATCAATGCCGGAGACGCCCTCTTCGCGGCCGCCCACCTGCCGTTCTATCGGCTTCCGGGCGAAGGCGTCTCAGCGGAGCTGACCCTCCGCCTCCTCGAATCGTTCGACCGCATGACCATCGCCATCGTCGAAGGGCAGACCCTCGACCTCGGGTTCGAGGCGCGGACCGATGTTCTGCCCGCCGACTACCTGGGGATGATCGCGGGCAAGACGGCCGCCATCGTCCGCTACGCCGCCTGGGCGGGCGCCTTGCTGGGCGGGGCCAGCGAAACGGCCGCGGAGCGCTGGGCCGACTTCGGGCTCACCCTCGGCCTCGGCTTTCAGATCCGGGACGATCTGCTCGGCATCTGGGGCGACTCCACCGACACCGGCAAAGCCGCCGCCGACGACATCCGCCGGCGCAAGCAAACCCTCCCCATCCTGCTCCTGCGCCAGCGTTTGGGCGCATTCGAGCGCGAGGAGCTCCATCGCCTTCTCGCCCAGCGGGAGGTGGATGGCCCCGGAGTGGCCCGCGTGCTCGAGATGCTCGATCAGCAGCGCGTGCGCGCGGGGGTCGAGTCCGCAGTTGCCCGCTATCACGACGAAGCGGCCAC
>CALMZR010000400.1 GCA_937870845.1 uncultured Chloroflexota bacterium | reverse complement strand
CACGAATTGGCGGGCGAGACCGGCGGGAGGGATGGGCGGCCCCCCCGGATCAGTGCCGATTCTTGAACGCTTTGCGCGCCTGTCACGCACGTCGCAGCCCCGATTCTCGGTCTTCGCAGCGCTGTCAACAAAGTACCGCTAGGGGCGAGCTGAAACTACAGGTTCACGGCGTGATGGTAGGAGGGAAGCCCGAGAATCGACGGCTCCCGCCAACTCCCCTTGATCAACTACAGCGTCTCAACCGGCAACATGCTCCAGATCGAAACGAAGGAGAATCTCAAGACGTACACCGAGAAGAGCCCAAACTTCGCCAGCAACGGGGAACGAAAAACAGAACCTCGAGGTCTTCAGCTTCGCGCCAGCATGTACCGCCGCGAGTGATGGATACCCCGAGGTTATCGCCAGACGAATAGCACAGGCGTCACTCATGCATCATACCGCTACGAGTAGAGCTCCACCGTGACATTGTCGAGACCCTTGGCTGGATCGACCCGGATTTGGCACCAACCCTGGAATTCGTCGATCGCTTTCCCGCGGTCTCCGCGAGTGAAGAGGCGCGCATTCGCGCCAAGCTCGTTACGTCCTTCGAGATTTCCCAACGCTTTTCTTCTTGACCCTCCCTCAGCGACCTCATAGACTCCGTATCGCGCCAGCGAGTGCCGGCGCGATCTGCTCGGCCAGGTCCAGCGAGTCATCCTGAGGGAGAGCCTTTGATGCCCATCGCAGCCGCTGTTCTCCGCTCGCGCGCCGCCCTGGCGGCGGTTCGGATGGCTCGCTAGCCGGCCGGTCCTTCCTGCCCCAACCGAGTCCCTCCTTTCCGCCCTTCCCGCGGCGCGCGGGCTTGCCGTGCCGGTGAGCCGTAGGCGCGCGTCGGGGGGTGACCTCCGCAACGGTCGTTCGCGACAACGCCATCCCCTTCGGCTCGCCGGCGCCGTCCGCGGCGCGGGGCCGTCTCGCGCTGCCCGTCGTGAGCCTGGAGGGCGTCTCGTGAAGATTCTTACCAACCCCAAGACCGCCGTGGCCCTTGTGTTCCGCGCGATCCACGCTGCCCATCGTCCAGCACCGATCGGAAGACAAGGACACCGACATGCCACGCCTGACGCCAGACGAGCTGGCGTATCTCATCGACGACGACGATCCGTCCATGCGACGCGACCCGTTTGGCCGCCAACCTCGGAGCCGCCCACGCCGGGCGCGGGAGGAGATGCCGTTCCGCCCGCGCCAGCGCGCCAACGAGCGCAACCCGTTCAAGTGCGGCCGCTGCCGCGCGTTCGTGGGACCGGTCGTCTTTGGCGGCCGGCATCGCAACCACTGCCCGTTTTGCCTGACCTCCCGCCACGTCGATTGGCGGCGGCCGGGGGATCGGGCCAGCCCCTGCCGGGCGTTGATGCCCGCCATCGGCGTCGCGTATCGGGGCAATGGGGAGCAGATGGTGGTCCACCGCTGCAACGGCTGCGGCATCGAGCGGCAGAACCGAATCGCGGCCGACGACGACGCGGTCGCGCTGCTGCGCCTGCCGCCGGTCGCCCTGCCGCGGCGCGCGGCGGAGGTTGACGAGGGGGAGGCCATCGCATAAGGCGGTATCGGGCCGGGGGGCGCGCCGCGGCGCGCCCCCCGGCCTCCGCGTCGGCGTCCCACCACGATCGTGCCGGCTCCGGATCACTGACCTCGACATCGGCGATCAGGGACGCGGCAACACGCGACTCCTCCCCCATCGCTCGACAACGCTTGCCGCGGAAGCACCGGTGCGTGAAGATACCCGACATGATAGAGCGCGCAACCGTCTACCTCGAGAAGGCGCAAGAGAGTGTGGCCGGCGCTCAAAGCGAGCTCGCCAACGCCCGGTACAACAACGCCGCCAACCGCGCATACTATGCGTGCTTCCAGGCGGCGATTCATGCCTTGAACGAGGCGGGCATCCAACCGCCAAGGGCAACTGACAGGTGGGGCCATGGCTTCGTGCAAGCTCGGTTCCACGGAGACCTCATCGGCCACCGCAAGCGCTATCCGGCCGAACTCCGCGTTATCCTTGAACACACGTTCCGCCTTCGGCAAACGGCCGATTACCATCGGCGGGATCATGTCACCGAAGTGCAAGCCGCGCGTGCAGCCCGGCAGGCCGAGACTTTCGTCGCCGCCGTGACGCGGGCAGGAGGACGCCAAAGGTGAACGAGGACGGCCGACCCTACGTTGAAACGCTGGACGAGCGGACGCGCCAGGCCATCGAGGAGTTGCAGAGCACAATCGCGGCGCATTACCCATCGACGACCTTCGAAGTCGTTCCTGACCCGGACGACTCGGACGGCACATTGGTGATTGCCACGGCGGATGTCGATGACGCGGACGAGGTAGGGGATCTCGTCCTTGAGCGGGTGGTTTCGTTGATTGCGGACGAGGACATCTACGTCCACGTCATCCCGGTGCGTACCCCCGAGCGCATCGCGGCAGCGCGGGAAGCCGAAGAGCGTTCCCGTCCGCATTGGCAGCGCAGCTTGGCGAGTTAGTCGCGGGAGCCCTGCCCCGCTCAGCCGCCCATCCCGACCGCGGCCAGCATCGCCGTCGCCGCCGGAAACAAGCGTCCTCACGGGAGGCACACAATGGATATGGCGAAGAGTTCCACTGACGACGATGTGCTGATCGGAGCCCGGCCGCATCCCTGGGCGATCGACCCAGCCAAAACCGCGGTCATCGTGGTCGACATGCAGAACGACTTCGGTTCCGCGGGCGGCATGTTTCACCGAGCGGGCATCGATATCTCGCAAATCCAGGCCGCCGTGGCGCCGACGGCGCGAGTGCTCGAGGCCGCTCGCGGCGCGGGAATACCGATCGTTTTCCTGAAGATGGCGTTCTCCCGCGATATGGCGAACGCGGGAGGGCCCGAAGCGCCGAATCTGGTCCGACACCGTGCCATGGGCGTGGGGGAGGCC
>CALMZR010000399.1 GCA_937870845.1 uncultured Chloroflexota bacterium | reverse complement strand
ACCCAGGATACGCCCCGTGTGGCGCCGCCGCCACGTCACGCCGCTGGCATCGACCGTCACGCGCCGGAGCCGGGTGCTATCGCGACGCCCCATCCCTCGTCATGGTGGGGTCACGCGCTCGTCCGCCCGGTCCCGGCCGACCGCACCGACCTGCTCGCCGACCCCGCGTCCCCCGCCCCGCCGCCGCGTTCATCACCACCACGCGCAACCCCAGCTTGCGCCGCAGCTCCTCCAGCAGCGCCTCCCCCCGCGCCCCGAGCCGGTCGATCTTGTTGACGAAGACCAGCAGCGGCAGCCCCGCCGCGCGCACCGCCCGCGCCAGCCGCCGCGTCTGCGACTGCACCCCCTCCACCGCCGACACCACCAGCACCACCCCGTCGAGCACGCGCAAGCTGCGCTCGACCTCGGCGATGAAATCCGGGTGCCCAGGCGTATCGATCAGATTGACGGTGAGCTCGTTGAGCTGAAAGGAGACGACCGCGGCCTTGATCGTGATGCCGCGCGCGCGCTCCAGCTCCAGCGTATCGGTCCGCGTCGTGCCCTTGTCGACGCTGCCGAGCGCCGGGACGACGCCGGTTTGGTAGAGGATGCGTTCGGTGAGACTCGTCTTACCGGCGTCGACGTGGGCCAGAATCCCGATGGTGACGATCGCCATGCGTTGCGCCTTCGTTGAAGCAGCTTCCGTTCGCTGGACTCTTCAACGACTGCCGCATGGGAAGCTCCTTCGTGGATGGGCGCATGGCGCGCCTGGAATCGACGACCCGAGAGATCGGAGCGGGGAGTGTAGCAAAACCATCTGTAAGGCGGTGGCTAGGACGCACCACCGCCCTTACCCCTGAAAGGTTTCGTAGGAGACAATCGGCGGACTTGTTGCAGACATCGATTTAAACAGGGACAGGGTGGGGCAATCCGGGCTGCATGCTTGCGTTACGATAGCGACCACTTACCAGTTCCGGCGGCTGACCAGGTTCGGGATGCATTGTGAGCGACATCAAACTCTTTAAGGTCCACCCCAACTCCGTGCAAGAGCTGCCCGGCGCCTCCGTTGCCGTCGAGAAGTCGCTCCAGACGCTGATCGAGCGACACCTGGAGGCGCTCCTCGGTGTGCGCTTCCTCGCCTCCGAGCATTCAACGGGCAAGAACCACCGCGGGCGCATTGACACGCTCGGCATCGACGAGAACAACCGCCCGGTCATTATCGAGTACAAGCGTGCGCTCAACCAGAACGTCATCAACCAGGGGCTCTACTACCTGAACTGGCTAATGGACCACAAGGCCGAACTCAAGCTGATTGTGCTCGACCGAATGGGCCGGGAGGTAGCGGACGCCATCGAGTGGGCCTCTCCCCGCCTCCTATGCATCGCCGGAGACTTCACGAAGTTCGACGAGGAGGCGATTGAGCAGATCCCGCGCAACATCGAACTGATCCGGTACCGCCGCTACGGCGATGATCTGCTTCTGTTCGAACTCGTCAATGCGACCGCGGTCGACCCGATTGAAGTCGGCGCGGAGGGGGAGGGCGGCTCCAAACCGAAGACGGTGTACAAGACGGTCACCGAGCAGCTGGCCCAGGCGCCGCCGGCGGTCCAGGACCGCTACGCCGCCTTGGACGCGTTCCTGAAGGCGCTCGGCGACGATGTTCAACTCAATACGCTCAAGTATTACTTGGCGTACAAGCGCATCAAGAACTTCGCGTGCGTGGAGGTCCGATCGCAGAACCAGCGTATCCTCGTCTACGTCAAAATCGATCCCGACAGCGTTGTGTTGGAGCCGGGTTTCACCCGCGACGTGCGCAACATCGGCCACTTCGGCACGGGAGACTTGGAGATCGGCATCGACAGCGCCGACGACCTCGAACGCGCCAAGCCACTCCTAGTGAGAAGCTATGAGGCGAGTTGAGCCACTGGGTTCGAGGCGAAAGAGGGCGGCGCAACTCATTGGCCTTTCGGATCCGCATCGTCAGCTCGCCCCCTACGGCCGCGGGCGCTGTCGATCGGGGAGCGCACGGTCGGCTCCCCAATCGATTGACCAACCCATCCACGATGCCGGAAACAAGCCCTGAGGTTACCAGCCCGGGTTCAGGCCGCCGGCTCCGCCGGATAGAAAAACGCATACCTCGCCGTATATGGCGCCCGCGCCACCTCCCCCCGCATGCTCCGCATCGCACCCGTTCTTCGGCGCGACGCCGCAAACCGTGTCGAGCCGCGAGCTGCACCCCGCCCACCTTCCGTTCCCCCTCCCTGCGCACGGGGAGACTCCCCCTCCGGTGGAGGGGGGCTTGGGGGGAGCCGGGGGTTAGGGGGTGAGGGTCGTTGCCGCATCACATCTTCTCCAACTCGCACGCCCCCCCGGCCGGGCAGGTCAGCCCGGAACAGCAGTCGCTGGGGAACTCGCACGTCTTGCCTCGCGGGTTGCTCAGCGTGCAGCGCCGCCGCCGACGCCTGCGCTTCACGGAGTTGCCCTATGTATTTTCTGGACGGGACCCTCGAACCGACATGCGGCCAGCATCCCCACCCGGCACGGGCAGCCTGTCCGCGCGGCACGCGATGTGCGCTGCCGAGCGCGAGACGACCGCGACGGGGCCAGGGATGCCGTCGACGCCGTTCCGATCCCCGCCCAACACCAGGAGACCACCAATGACCGAACGCGACCGCGACGACGAGCGCCTCAGCACCGACGACGCCATCCACCCCGACGCCGAAACCCGCATCGGCGCCGTCCCCGGCGAAGACGACCCGGTCGACATCAGCGGCTTCCCCGGCGGCGCCACCGGCTTCGGCGCCTGGCCCGAGGGCATGGGCACGCACGACGACAACCCCGATCGACCCGACGCCGAGGACCGAGAGACCGGCCTTGGCGGCAACCGCATCGGCGCCCGCCACGGCCAGATCGCCGACAGCGGCGTCGACACTGGTCCCGTCGGCACGTAGCGATTCCCGCCCGCCGTCGCCCGGCGAACGGGCTCGGCAGCCGCCCAGGCAGACCACCCCCGCATTGGAGTTGGCGCGCGAACGCTCGATGCTTCACCCTTGCCTCGATCATCGCGTCCTGCCGCGGCCCGATCGTCGCAGTGGAAGCGCGGCGCATGCACGGCGCCCCGCCGGCAGGGCCACGAAGGGGTGTCCAGGATGACCGCGCCCGTGCCCTCGGCCGACCTGCCGCTCAACCTGCACGAGTACGAAGCCGCCGCCCGCGCCCTCCTGCCGCCGCCGGTCTGGGCCTACGTTGTTGCCGGCAGCGGCGACGAAGTCACTGTCCGCGCCAACCGCTCCGCCTTCGACCGCTGGCGCCTCCTGCCGCGCATGCTCGCCGGATTGCGCGAGGTCTCCACGGCGACGACCGTCCTCGGCCAGCCCATCGCCCTGCCGGTCCTCATCGCCCCCTCCGGCCGCCACCGCCTCTGCTGTGACGACGGCGAGCGCGCCACCGCCCGGGCGGCCAAAGCCGCCGGCACGATCTACACCATGAGCTCCGCCGCCTCGTTCGCCATCGAGGAGATCGCCCCGGACGCCGGCCTCTGGTGGTTCCAGCTCTACGTCTTCACCGATCGCGGCTTCACCCGCGAGCTGATAGCGCGCGCGGCCTCCGCGGGCGCCGCGGCCCTGGTCGTCACCGTCGACGTCCCGGTTCGCGCCCGCCGCGACAGCGAACGCCGCGGCCGCTTCGAAACCTGGGGCGGCATGGCCATGACCCGCCTCGGCGCCACGCCCGAGCCACCCCCGGCGGCGGTCGACGCCGCGCCCGGCCCAGTCGCCACCGACTTCGACCCGGCCTTCTCCTGGGACGACCTCGCCTGGCTCGCCTCCCTCTCCCCCCTGCCCATCCTGCTCAAAGGCATCCTCCACCCGGACGACGCCCGCCTCGCCCTCGCCCACGGCGCGCGAGGGGTGATCGTCTCCAACCACGGCGGCCGCCAGCTCGACGGCGCCGTCGCCGCCCTCGACGCCCTCCCCGCCGTCGCCGCGGCGGTCGCTGGCCGCGCCGACGTCCTCCTCGACGGCGGCGTCCGCCGCGGCACGGACGTCCTCAAGGCCTTGGCCCTCGGCGCCCGCGCCGTCCTCATCGGCCGCCCCACCCACTGGGGCCTCGCCGTCGCCGGCGAAGCCGGCGTCCGCCACATCCTCGAGCTGCTCCGCGCCGAGCTGAGCCTGGATCTGATGCTCTGCGGCCTGCCCAGCCCGGCGGACGTGTCGCGTGAACTGCTCGTTCCGGCCAATACGCTGACGGGTTCGCCCTGAGTTCGAATCGGCCGTCGATCCGGCGCCGGGCAGTCTTCGTCAGCGCCAGCGCCTCGGCGACACCGATGGATACCGCCACAAACGGGGACGAGGGGGCATCGCAGTAGCGCGGGAACGCCGGCGAGATTGGCAAAGAGTATTGCAAAAATGGTATGATCTGCCGATGGGATGGCGAGTCGAGGTATTGAACGATGTCGTGCGAGTAGAGCTCGAGGCCCAACCCGTGGACATCCGGGCGCGCTTTCTGCGGATCGTCCAGTTGATCGAGACGGTCGGACTCGCCAATGTCCGCGAGCCATACGTGAAGCACCTGGAAGGTCCGTTGTGGGAAATGCGCATGAAAGGGAAGGACGGGATCGCACGCGCCGTCTACGTCACAGCCAGCAATCAGCGGGTCGTCGTCGTTCGGGTGTTTCCCAAGAAGACCCAGAAGACGCCCCGCCGCGAGATCGAACGTGCCCTTGCGCGGGCAAAGGAGGTCACATGAGCAACCCCCGCATTCCCGTGGACGACCTGGCCAGGGAATGGCTGCAAGACCCGGAGTTCCGGGCAGCGTACGATGCCCTGGACGACGAGTTCGCCCTGGCGACGGCGCTGATCGAGGCCCGCACGCGCGCCGAGCTGACGCAGGCTGAGGTGGCCGCGCGGATGGGCACGACCCAGGCGGTCATCGCCCGCCTGGAGGGCGGGCGGACGAAACCCTCAACCCGGACCCTGGAACGCTTCGCGCGAGCGACCGGAACGCGATTGCGCATTCGTTTTGAGTGGCCCGCCCCGGCGCAGCGGTAGCGATCGTCGTTACCCCCCACGCGAGTGGGGAGAACCCACCTCCCCGGAATCCAACGCCGCGGGGAGATGTGGCACAGCCGGCCTAGGCGATTCGCTCCAGAGCGACCGGTTCCGGCAATGGGAGGCCGGCGTCGAGGTGGCCAGTGACGTAGGCGACGATGACCTCCTCCCCCTTCTGCGCCGCCTCGGCCGCGGCGCTGCCCGAGATGCCGATGCCCGGCAGGCCGGGGAACTCGGCGACATAGACGCCATACTCCGGCGACCAGCGGACGACCATCGGGTAGCGGCGGGCAAGGGCCAACTCCTCGTCGCTGATCTCCGCCCCGTCGATGATGTGCGTTGCCATCGCGCCCGTCCTTCATGCCTCACGTTCTTGCTGCCAGCGACGAATCTTCTCAAGGGCCTCGCGTACGTCGCCCTCCTGGTAGCGGTCGGCATCGTCGCCAGTATGCCCGGAATTTGCTCGCTCTCCAGATGCTTGAAGATGCGGTGGCTGCCCGTGCCGCGTTCGGGCAGCAGCACCATCCCGGCCCGTTTGACATCGGCGATCAACTGGCCAACCTTACGCGGCATCCCATGCCTCCGGACCACCCAATACGTATGGGGACCACGCTACTCTTGATGGTATTGTGCGGTTCGCACGAGCGCCAAGCCCTCGAAGCCGCCACGCCCCATCGCCTTGCGCGGCATCCACGCCCATTCCATCCTTGTCCGCGCCCGTGCGGCAGACTCGAAACAGATACCGAGGCGTAAGGAAGGATCTATGAGCGACGACCCCTGCCTCCGCGAAGAGATCCACCTCCTGCTCGATCTGCGCGCCGTCCGCGACTACGCCCCGGACCCCGTCCCCCAGGCGGCCCTCGACGACATCTACCAGGTCGCCCGCTGGACCGGCAGCGCCGAGAACCGCCAACCCTGGGACCTGATCGTCGTCCGCGACCGCGCCATGCTCGACCGGCTCGGCGCCTTCCCCGGCTACGCCGATCACCTCGGCACGGCGCCCATCGGCATCGTCCTCGTCATGGACGGCTCCAACGAGGAGTACGCCGCGCACGACGAAGGCCGCCTCTGCGAGCGCATCATGCTCGCCGCCGCCGCGCACGGCCTCGGCTCCTGCATCGGCTGGTGGAACGGCGAAGGCCGCGAGCAGGCCCGAGCCCTCCTCGGCGCGCCGCCGGGGAGCATCGTTGGCGCCATCCTCCCCATCGGCTATCCGGCCACCGGCCACCGCCCCATGCACGAAGAATTGCTATCGGGCCGCAAAGAACCCGCGCGCAAGCCCATCGCCGACTTCATCAGGCTGGAGCGATACGACGGCGAGCGGGCGGCGGACGGCGGGTGACGGGTGTCGGGTGTCGGGTGTCAGGGTGATGGGGTGGCGACGCCAGCCCCGACCGGCAAATCGGCGAACGGCGTGATCGCGATCCGCGTCGGCTCCGGCTGCCACGGCAGCACCCCCGCCGACCCCGCCAGCGACAGGCCCCACGCCGCCACGATCAGCAGCGCCAGCACGACCACGATCAGGATGAGATTGCGGCGCCGCCTCCGCTCAGCCTCTCCCATCACCCGACACCCGACACCCGACACCCGTCACCCGTCACCCCGCCGCCGGCCGCGCCGTCAGATCGATCTCCAGCCGGATCGTCTCGTCCAGCGAGAGCAGCATCGGCACGCTCGGCGGCTCGATCGCAAAATCGGGCATTGCGAACTCGGTCGTCGCCGCCCCGGTCAGCGCCCCGTCGCGCATCGCCACGTCCGCCTCCCACGCCACCAGCTTGGTCACGTCCTTCAAAGTGAGATCGCCGATCAGGCGCACCGTCGCCTCCTCCCCCTCGGCCAGCGGCGCGTCGAGCCCTTCCACCGCGCGCAGCACGAACGTCGCCAGCGGGTACGTCTCCGCCTGCAGCGTGTTCTCGTAGAGGTAGTTGTCGCGCCGCGCCTCGTCGCTTTGCAGCGTACGCAGATCGACGTCGAAGCGCGAGCAGGCCAGCGGCATCCCCGCCTCGTCGAAGGCAATCTGGCCGATGATCGCCTGCGTCTGCCCGACCGCCTCCGTCTCCCCCACCTGGGCCAGCTCCTCCTGCACCCGGTAGCGCGCCGCCGACTCCCCCGGCACGATGGCGTACACCGCCGCCGCCTCCGTCCCCTCCGGCAGCGAGCCGATCTCCGCCGGCGCGCACGCCGCCAGCCCCTCCGCCTCCTGCATCAGCCCCATCGGCGTCGGCGTCGCGCGCTCCTGGGCCAGCGCCGGGCCGGCCAGCAGCGCGCCGGCGAACGCCAGCGCCGGAATCGCCGCGGGCAACGTCCAGGGTCGTACTCGGGATTGGGACACAACCATTGTGGGGTGACTCTCCTCGTTCGTGCGCGGTCGATCGCGCGGCAAAACACGAGCCGGCGAAGGCGCCGAGGCGTCTTCGCCGGAACCCCCCAACCGTACCCCACCGCCCCCGCCGCAAGGCTTGGAGTTTGCTCAAGATTCGCTGGGAGTCGGTTGCGCGCGCTGCACAAGCGGCGCGGCCGCGCGGCGGGTTGTGTCGCGGCCGCGACTGTGGCACCGTATGCCGCATGCACGCCACCCTGGCCGCCGCCATCATCCTGCTCGGGCTCCTGGCGCCCCCCGCGCTCCGGCCGCCGTCCCACCGCCTCCCCGTTGCGGCCTTCGCCACTCCCGATCCCGCCGCTGCGCCGGTCATCCTCGCCACCCCGCAGGCCGGGCCCTCCGCCGCCAGCCTGCCGCCCGGCGACGACCTCACCTGCAGCGACTTCGCCGACCAGGCCGAGGCCCAGCGCGCCCTCGAGACCGACCCCAGCGACCCCCACGGCCTCGACGTCGACCTCGACGGCGTCGCCTGCGAGGCCCCCATCGTCGCCCCCGTCGCCCGCGCCGAGCGCGAGGACCGCGCCGAGCGCCGCGCCGACCGCGAGAATCAAACCCCCGACGATCTCGATTGCGCCGATTTCACCTATCAGGAAGAAGCGCAAATCGTCTACGACCAGAACCCCGACGACCCCTACAACCTCGACCCCTCCGGCGACGGCTTCGCCTGCTCGCTCCTGCCGTCACGCTCCGGCCAGGCGGCCCCCGGCGGCTGAGGCGGCGCGTGACCTACGCCCGCGTGGCATGGCATTCGCGACGGTCGCCCCGTCGCCCCGATGGCGCCCATTGTGCGCCGCTCGACATCCGAGACCACCCGGTTCGGGCCGGACGGACGTGCATGAAGCGCCACGATCCACACACGGATGGTCCTCCGGCTCTTCGGCGCGTCGCGGCCAGCCGAGGCGATCTTGCCATGGCCAGTAACCCTCAGCACGCGCCGCTGACACCCGGTCTCCCCGGCTTCACGCGCCCGGATCGTGCCGCCGAGCCATGTCTCGTGGCCGTGCCCGCCGTTTCGTGGGCGCCCGCATGAACCCTGATCTGGCCTCGACCGCCGCGCGGCAGCACATCGACCAGCTGCTGGAGCGGATCAGCGACGCCTTCTACGCCCTCGACCCGGACTTCCGCTTCACCTACCTCAACGCCGAAGCCGAGCGCATCCTGGGTCGCCCGCGTCGGGAGTTGCTGGGCCGCGTCGTCTGGGAGGCGTTCCCGCCGGCGGTCGAGACGCCGCTCTACCCCGCCTTGCAGCAAGCGCGGGCCGAAAACCGCACGGCGACGGTCGAGTTCTTCTACCCGCCGTTTGACGGCTGGTACGAGGTCCGCGCCTACCCGGCTCCGAGCGGGCTTTCGGTCTTCTTCCGCGACGTCACGGCCAGCCGGCGCCACCAGCAGGAGCTGCGCGCCTCCGAAAACCGGTACCGCGCGCTCGTCGAGCGTCTGCCGGCCGTCGTCTACCTCCTCGCGGCGGATGAGAACCAGACGCCCCTCTACTACAGCCCGAACATCCGGGCGCTCACCGGGGAGAGCCCCGAGGAGCTGCTGGGGCTCCAGCACCACTGGCTCGATCGCATCCACCCCGCCGACCGGGAACGGGTCGCCGCCGAGGAGACGCGGTCGACGGCGGCGGACGACGCCTTCCGCATCGAGTACCGGCATCGCCGCACGGACGGCAGCTACGTCTGGGTCCGGGACGAGTGCGTCCCGATCCACGACGACGCCGGGCACACCGTCGCCTGGCAGGGGATGCTGCTCGACGTCAGCGAGCGGGTGCAGGCGGAAGAGGCGCAGGTGCGGCTGGCCACCGTCGTCGCCTCCAGCCCCGAGGCCATCATCGGCACGACCCTGGAGGGAACCATCACCAGTTGGAACCCCGCCGCCGAACGGCTCTACGGCTACACCACCGCCGAAGCCATCGGCACGTCGGTGACCGTGCTGATCCCGCCCGGACTGTCCGGCGACCTGGCGCCGCTGCTGGAACGGGTGCGGCGTGGCGAGCGCATCGAAGGCCACGAAACCGCGCGCACGACCAAGGATGGCCGGCAAATCGACATCTCCCTGGCGCTCTCCCCCATCCGCGACGCGAGCGGCCGCATCGTCGCCGTGTCGTCGGTCGCGCGCGACATCACCGAGCAACGCGAGGCGCAGCAGGCCCTCGCCAGGGAGCACACCCTGCTGCGGGCGCTGCTGGAGAACCTGCCCGACGCCGTCTACATCAAGGATGCCGCCTCCCGCTTCCTGCGCCTCAATCAGGCCACGGCCGGCGAGCTGGGCATCGCCGATCCCGCCGCCGCCGTCGGCAAGACCGACCGCGACTTCTTCCCGCCTGCGCTGGCTGCGGAGTACCTCGCCGACGAACAACGGCTGCTCGCCACCGGCGAGCCGATGCTCAGCAAGTTCGAGCGCCAGCAGACGGCGGCGGGGGAGGAGCGGTGGGTGCTGGCCTCCAAGACGCCGCTCCGCGATGCCGACGGGAACGTGACCGGCCTCGTCGGCGTCAACCGCGACATCACCGAGCAGTGGAAACAGCAGATCGAGATGGCGCGGCTGGCCTCCATCGTCGAATCCTCGTCCGACGCCATCCTCAGCAAGACCCTCGACGGCATCATCACCAGTTGGAATCCCGCCGCGGAACGGCTCTACGGCTACACCGCCGCGGAGGCCGTCGGGCGCTCGATCGAGATGCTGATCCCGGCCGGCGAGGCGAACGACATCCCCGCCATCCTCGCCCGCATCCGGGCGGGCGAGCGCATCGAGCACTACGACGCCCGTCGCCAGACCCGCGACGGTCGCGTGCTCGACATCGCCCTCACCGTCTCGCCCATCCGCGACAGCCACGGCATCGTCGTCGGCGCCTCCACCATCGCCCGCGATGTCACCGCCCTGCGGCGCTTGCAGGCGGAACGCGACCGCCTCCACGCCGAACGCGAAGCCGAGATCCTGCGTACCGCGGAGATCCAGGCGCAGTTGCTGCCCCGCGCCGCTCCCCCGCTGGAGGGGTACGAGCTCGCCGGCGTCTGCCTCCCCGCGCGCGAGGTCGGCGGCGACTTTTTCGACTGGACCGCGACGGAGGCGGGTGTTCGCCTCTCGCTCGGCGACGTCATGGGTAAGGGGATGCCCGCCTCGCTCCTGATGGCGACGGTGCGCGCCGCGTTGCGCGCGGTGGGGCGCCTCCCGGTCTCGGCGGCGGTCGAGACGGTGAACCGCGCCCTCTACGCCGATCTGGCCGAGTCCGACAGCTTCATCACCCTCTTCCACGCCGACCTGGACATCGCCACCGGGGTCCTCTCCTACGTCGACGCCGGGCACGGCATGGCCTTCCGCCAGCGATCGGACGGGCGCGCCGAATCGCTGCGCCAGGGCGCGCTCCCGGTGGGCGTGTTGCCCGACGGCGCCTACCCGGAAGGCGCGATCACGCTGGCGCCGGGCGACACCCTGGTGATCTACAGCGACGGCCTGCCCGACGCCCGCCCGGAGCTGCCGCTCGACACCGACCGCGTGGCGGAGCAGATCGCCGGCCTGGGCTCGGCCCAGGCGAAACTGGAGCGGCTCGTGGAGCTGGCCACGGGGACCCAATCGCGGCCCGACGACCTGACGCTGGTGGTCGTGCGGCGCCTGGACGATGCCGGCCCGGCCCGGCGCGGCCGATCGCGGCCCTCGCTCAGGCCGGAAAATCCTTCTCGATGATCCAGACGTTCTCGCC
>CALMZR010000398.1 GCA_937870845.1 uncultured Chloroflexota bacterium | reverse complement strand
GGGGCCGTTACGGCGCGGACGGTGCGCGTGGGGCAGCTCGCTTTGGTGCTGGGGCTGGCCGCGACGGTTGTGCTGGCGTACGTGCTGCACGATGGCTTTCGGGGCGAGATCGCGCGGGCCAGCGGGGTGCTGGCCACGGGCAATGGGGTGACGATCGGGGACTACCTGCGCGGGTTCGGCGTGTGGGCGCCGGTGGCGTCGCTGGGGCTGATGCTGGTGCAGGCGGTGGCGGCGCCGGTCCCCGCGATTCTGGTGGCCTTTGGCAACGGACTGGCGTTCGGGGTCTTCTGGGGCGGGGTGTTGACGGTGGTTGGGCAGACGCTGGCCGCGGCGGTCTGCTTCGGGATCGCGCGGGCGCTGGGGCGGGGGCCGGTGGAGGCGCTGGCGAGCCGCTACGGGCTCGACGCGGCCGACCGCTGGTTCTGCGAGCGGGGCGCGGCCGGCTTCTTCGTGCTGCGCCTCGTGCCCGGCGTCTCGTTCGACGTGGTGTCGTACGCGGCGGGGCTGACGGGGGTCGGGTTCGGGCCGTTCGTGGCGGCGACGGCGCTCGGCGTGACGCCGCAGGCCTTTCTGTATGCCTGGCTGATCCGGGAGGCGCCGCAATCGGCGTGGGCGCTCTACGCGGTGAGCTGGGTGCTGATCGGTATGGCGCTGACGGGCGCGGTGGTGCGCGCCCGGCGCCGGCGCGGCGCGGCGCCCGCTCGGTAGGACGCCCGCAAAGCGCGCCCTGGGCGATCCCTGGCATCATGCGCGTGGCGGGTGTGGATAGCTGCCGGGGCGGCTGGATCGCCGTCACCTACGACACGGACGATGGGACGCTCACGCCGCGCGTCGAGGTCTCGTTCATGGCGCTGTTGGAGCGCCTTCGAGATGCGGTTTCCATCGGCGTCGATATCCCGATCGGACTGAGCGAGAGCGGGCCGCGTCGCTGCGACGTGGCGGTGCGCAAGGTGCTGGGGCCGCGGCGGTCGAGCGTCTTCCCGGCGCCGGACCCGCGGGTGCTATTCGCGCCGACGTGGCGGGAGGCGGAGGCGCACTCCCGCGGGCTGACCGGCAAGGGCATCTCGCAGCAGTCGTTCGCCATCCGCCGCAAAGCCGCCGAGGTCAACTGGGCGATGCAGTGGGAGAGCCAGGACCGCGTCTTCGAGGTCCACCCCGAGGTCTGCTTCTGGGCGATGGCCGGGCGGCGGCCGATGGCCTAGCGCAAGACCTGGCCGGAGGGCTATGACGAGCGCCGCGCCCTGCTCGAGATCGATCTCGGGATGCCAAGGTGGCCGCGGGAGGCGGCGCGCGATCTGGCCCGCCCCGCCGCGCCCGACGATCTGCTCGATGCGGTCGCCGCGGCGTGGACGGCGCGGCGGGTGGTGGAGGGGATCGCCGAGCGGCTGCCGGCCGAGCCGGCGATGGACCGGCGTGGGCTGCGGATGGAGATCGTATTCCAGGAATTGCGCGACCGAGCGCCGATTGCGGGATATGACAGGCGCTTGACGTGAATACTGGTTGCCAGTAGTCTAGAGATAGACTCAACTGGTGAGTTTGAATGGGATCCTGCCAAAGCCGTTGCGAACCAGGCGAAGCACGGCGTCAGCTTTGGTCAAGCCAGAGGTGTGTTCTCGGATCCCCAGCACATCGAAGAGGACTCAACCCAATCTGGCTCGGCCGAAAGGCGTTACAAGACCATCGGCAGGTTGGGCTCTGTTCTCGTCGCCGTCATCTTTACGTATCGCGGCAAGCGGCGACGCCTGATCTCGGCGCGGAGGGCCAGCAGAGATGAGCGAGAACGATACCGTCGTCGTGCGGAGTCTTCGTGATGGAACGACGGTTCAGGTGCTGCCGGACGGATCGACGATCCCGTACGTCGATTCTCCAGGAACCGACTGGGCGCGGCTGGAGGCGATGACCGAGGAGGAGATCGAGGCGAATGCCCTCTCCGATCCGGATAACCCACCGATGACGCCGGAAGAGCTGGCGCGGATGCGTCATGTGCCGCAGCCGCGGCGCATCCGGGAGCGGCTCGGTTTGACGCAGGAGCAGTTCGCGGAGCGGTTCGAGATCCCGCTGGGGACGCTGCGCGATTGGGAGCAGCGCGTCAGCGAGCCGGATCGGTCGGCGCGGACGCTGCTGCGCGTCATCGAGCAAGACCCGGAGGCGGTGGTCAACGCGCTGGCGAAGACGTATCTGCCGTTGCGCCCGGCGGCGCCGGAGCATCGGCCGTGAGCCAGGGGCACAGACGGTGGATGCGAGGGATGCCGGCGGCGATTTCGGTGAGCGGCCCGACGTGCGGCGACCCGTGTCACTGACGCGTGGACAGGGGACTGAAGTTCGACTGGGATCCGGCGAAGCGAGAGGTCAACCTGGACAAGCATGGACTGGACTTTCGCAGGGCCGTCGAGGTCTTCAACGATCCGCAGCATATCGACGAAGACACGACGCGCCCCGAACACGGCGAGGTACGCCGCAAAGCCATCGGCCGGGTGGGACAGATCATGATTGGCGTCATCTACACTGACCGGAATGGCGTCCGGCGCATCATTTCGGCGCGGAGGGCGAGGAGAGATGAGCGAGAGCGATATCGTCAGAGTGCGGAAACTGCGTGACGGAACCGTGGTCGAGGAGCTTCCGGACGGCACGACCCGCCCGATGGAGGACCGCACCGACTGGGCGCGCCTGGAGGCGATGACAGAGGAAGAGATCGACGCCAATGCCTTGTCTGATCCGGACAATCCTCCTTCGACGCCGGAGGAGCTGGCGCGGATGCGCGCCGTGCCCAATCCGCGGCGCATCCGGGAGCGGCTCGGTTTGACGCAGGAGCAGTTCGCGGAGCGGTTCGAGATCCCCCTGGAGACGTTGCACGCGTGGGAGGAGCGCATCGCGTTCGCCGATCGGTCGGCCTGGACGCTGTTGCGCGTCATCGACAAGGACCCCGAGGCGGTCGTCAACGCGCTGGCGAAGACGTATCTGCCGTTGCGCCCCGTCTCCCCGGAGAGCCGTTCGTCGCCGTAGCCTCGGGCGGCGCCTACTCGGATTCTCGTTCGTGGTCCTCATCGCGGCCCGCGTTGCCGCGGTGGCCGTGGTCATGGTTATGGTCATGGTCGTGGTCGTGCCCATGGCCGCCGCCGGGGCCGGGACCGTGGCCAGGACCATGGCCTCCTCCGGGGCCGTGGCCGCCGTGGCCGCCGCGCCCGGTTTCTTGCACGAGCCGTCGCCGCGTGGGAGCCGGCGGCTCCGCCATGGCGCGGTGGAGCCGGCGCATCTCGCTGGCGTTCGGCCGGCTGCCGGCCAGGATCAGCTCCCGTAGCCAGTCCCACCACTCGTCGTCGCGCCAGGGGCGAGGACCGCGCGTGCCGCTGGGGCGAATCTGGATGAAGCGGCTCTCGCTGGGGCGGCCGGTGCTGTCGATGACGCTGAGCAGGTAGTAGCCGACGATGGCGACGGCCGCGTTGTCCGGCACGCGCGCGACCAGGATGTCCCCCTTGTCGTGGCGGAACGACAGCGTGAGATGGCGCTGGTCGGGGTTGAAGTTGTGGGTGACCGTGCCGCAGCGGACGAGCACGACCTTTTGCACGTCGGCGGCGTCCGGGGTGCGGATTTCGAACTCTTCGCCGTGAGCGGCGAAGGGCGCGGCGTCGGTGATGGTGGGCCGTCGCCCGCAGAAGTACCACGGCTCGAAGATCTCGATGCGCAGCTCGCGGTTGGCCAGCCCCGAGTTGGCGTCGAAATTCGAGCCGGCCACCCACACCGCCCCGTTGGGCATGAGGAGGGCGACGCTATGGTAGCCGCGCACCCGTTCCGCTTCCGGCAGCACCTTCCAGGCATTGGTGGCCGGGTTGTAGAGCTCGCCGCGCTTGACGCCGGTGGCGTCGTTGCGGCCGTTCTTCAGCCCGCCCTCGATGAAGATCTCGCCGGTGGGCAGGATGACGGCGTCGCAGTTGACGTAGACGTCGACGCGGGCGCCGGGGACGACGTCGGCGACGGAGACGGAGGTCTCGCACGAGTAGAGCGGGGCGACGACGCGCGGCGGGCGCAGCCGCTCGTGCTCCTGCACTACGACCGGGTCGGACTCCGAGCTGACGAGCCCGCAGCCGCGCTGGACGGCGAAGATCTTGTCGTCCTTGATCAGCAGCGGCGCGACGGCGACGTCGACCTCGACGGCGTTGGCCGTGCGCTCGCCGATGGGGGCGCCGAGGAAGCTGGACATGACGTAGACGCGGCCGCCGACGTGCAGGTTGCTGACGCGCACCGCGGCGCCGCACTCGAAGAGCGGCTCATGCACCTTGGGGGTGGGCAGGGAGCCGGGGGCGGGGTCGACGAGGACCCCGGCGCCGGGGCTGCTCCACTCGCCGCACAGCTCCTGGATGGCGGTGATCGTGGCGCCGCCGGCGAGGGGCGGCACGAGGAAGTCGTAGCTGCCGTCGACCGGCGACTCCGCTTCCCCCAGCGAGACGCCGTCCTCCAGGATCTGCACCCGCGCGCCCATGATCAGGCCGTCGATGACGACGGTGGTGCTGCCGGCGCAGAGGGGCGGCTGCACCTGGGGCGAGGGGACGGGGGTGTTGTCGGCGACGATGACGGGCGCGGCGTCGGCGCTTTTCAGGTTGCAGTGGCCGAAGAGCTCCTGGCGGGCGCTGATCGACTCGCCGAGGGCCAGGGGCGGGTTGACGCCCATCCAGAGGCGGTCGAGGTCGAAGCAGCCTTGCAGGTTGGGGCCGGCGCTGCGCAGCAGGGTGACGGTGGCGCCGTGGACGACGTTGCCGACCGTGACCCGGCGCTCGCACTCGTGCAGCGGGGCCTCGACGACCGGCGTGGGGAGGGTGCGCATCGTTTCGACGAGGAGGTCGACCAGCGGGCCGTCGGTCTCCGGGCCGGCGACGCCGCAGGCGACCTGCTGCGCCTCGATGTCCATGCCGACGGCGAGGGGCGTCGGCAGCCCGAACCGGGCGTTGCCGTCGTAGCTCTCGCCGGAGCCGAGGACCGCGGCGCCGTCGCGCAGCTCCACCTTGGCCCCGGGCACGAGACCTTCGAGCCAGACGCACTCGCCGCACTGGTTGAGGTTGCTGCGGAAGCCGACGTGGCCGATGCTGGGCGGCTGGGCCTGGACCTGCACGCTCTCGGGGGAGGCGATGCTGGTGTCCATGCCGATGGTCTGGGTGGCGGTGACCTGCTGGCCGGCGGCGAGGGGCGCAGCGAGGGTGAAGATCTGGTCGGACCAGGAGGCGCCGCCCTGGGCGACCTGAACGCCGTCGGCGAAGACGGTGACGGTGGAGCCGGTCAACTGGCCCTGGACGCGGACGCCGGTGCTGCACTCGGAGAGGGGGCCGATGACGCGAGGGGGCAGGAGAGCCATGGCGCAAACCTCGTGGTGGCTGGGATGAGGGTCGGAAAGGCGAGGTGCTCGAGATGCTGGGGGGTGAATGCGCGATCCGGACGGGTAGGGCGAAGGGTCGGATGACGGATAAGGCGGCTCGCTGCCATTGTAGGCCGCGCTACGGCGAAGTCAATAGTCGATCGTCACATTCGTTACCTGGGAGTGAGGAAGGGTTCGATTTTCGCTTCTGCTGGTTTCCCCATGCGTTCACCTTGGAGCGCCGGTTGTCGGCCTGCGGCCGACGGGCGCAGCAAGCGGCGCCCCTACGAGACGGGCGGTGGCGGAGGGCGATTCAGGCGGCGAGGCCGAGCGTTGCCAGGGAGGCGTTCGTGAAGAGCCTGGCCGGGTCGAGGTCGGCGCGGATGGCGCGGAACGTGGGCAGCTCGGGGTAGAGCCGTTCAAGCTGCCCCCGGTCCAGAAAGTGGATCTTGCCCCAGTGGGGGCGGCCGCCGTGGGCGAGGAAGATGCGCTCGGCGGCGCGGAAGAGGGGTTCGTGGGGGAGGCCGATCGCCTGGTGGAGGCTGATGGTGGCGCTCTGCACGCCCTGGGTGGGGCTGAGGAGGGGAGATTCGGCGGGTTGGGTGCGGTACTCGACGGCCCAGGTGCAGTCGGGGTGGTGGGTCTGCATCAGGGCGCGAACGGCGCGCATGGCCTCGGGGCCGGCGGCGAGGGGGAGGGTGTATTCCATTTCGACGAAGGGGACGGTGCGGAGCGAGGGGTAGATGCGCCAGCTCCAGTCGACGGCGTCCGGTTTGAGGTAGCGCTCCAGGGTTCCCGGCGGGGCTTCCGGGGTTTCGGGGCGGAACGGCTCGTCGTCGGTTGCGACGAACGATTTGAGGACGCAGCGGTCGTGGGCGGGGAGCCACCAGAATTCGGCGTTGCGGTGGGTGGCTTCGGTGGCGAGGAAGGCGTCGAGGCATGCATCGAAGGAGAGGGCGCGGGTCTGCTCGCGCAGCTTGTAGGCGGGGACGGTGGCCAGGGTGAGGCGGGTCATCACGCCGAGGAGGCCGAGGGCGAGGGCGGCGGCGCGCAGGCGGTTGGGCTCTGAGTCGTCGATGGTGGTGAGCTCGCCGTCGGGGCGCAGCAATTCGACGGCGCGGATCATGGAGGCAAAGCTGCCGTGCGTGCGTCCGGTCCCGTGGGTGCCGGTGGCGACGGCGCCGGCGATGGCCTGGCGGTCGATGTCGCCCTGGTTGGCGAAGGCGCGGCCGTGGGCGAGGAGCGGGTCGCCCAGGTCGGCGATGCGGCTGCCGGCCCAGATGGCGGCGTGGCCGGTTTCGGGGTCGATGCGGTCGATGCCGGAGAGGCGGGAGAGGTCGAGGAGCGTGCCGTTTGTGGCGCAGAGGGGGGCGAAGGAGTGGCCGGCGCCGGCGACGCGGACGGTTTCGCCGCGGTGGGCTGCTTCGATCACGGCGGTGCGCAGTTCGTCGAGGGATGCCGGTTGGGCGATGACCCTCGGTGATGCGTGGACGTTTCCGGCCCAGTTTGCCCATTCCGTCGCCGTCATGACCGCTGCGGTTGGAGATCGACGCTCGACGCTTTGCGCGTCTACCACGCGAACAGGTCGTCGAGGTCGATGGCGACGCCGGGGAGCGACCGGACGGGGACGATGCCGCCGGTGTAGACGTCTTCCGTGTAGGAACCGTCCGCTTGCTTGCGCCAGACGGTGGCCGTGCGCTCGTACGGGTTGACGTACCAGATTTCGAGGTCGCCGCGCTCGCGGTAGCGGGGGAGCTTGGCGGTGATGTCGTAGCGGCCGGTGGACGGCGACCAGACCTCGGCGACGAAAGGCAGCGGATCGGCGTAGATGCCCAGGTCGAGCGGTTCCAGCGGCTCCTGGTACGCCGCGGGGATGACCATGACGTCGGGGATGAAGAAGGAGCGCGGCGCGACGCGGGCGCGGTCGCCCTGGACCGTGACGCGATAGACGCGCTTGTCGAGTTGGTTGGCGACCGTGGCCCCAAGGTAAAACGAGACCCCGTTGTGCTGGATGCTCATCGGGGGCTTTTCCACGGGCACGCCATCCCACAACTCCCAGAATCGATCTTCGTCGCTGAGGACGAGCTCCCGAAACTCTTGCTCGCTGATGGTGGTCGTGGCGGTCGCCATGATGAGCGTCTCCAGAGAAACGGCCGGCGTCTCGGGCGCAATGATAGCCGGCGCCGGGTGCCTGGGTCTTGGCAATCGGCTATGCTCGCGCGCGTCTGGTGACCGTTTTCGTCTCGCGGAGGACGTATGCCCGCTGACCTGTTGCTCGTCAATGGCCGCGTGCGGACGATGGACCCGGCCAACCCGGCGATTTCCGCCGTTGCGATTCGCATGGGGCGGGTGGTGTACGCCGGGGACGATGCCGGAGCGAAGGCGGCCGCGCCTGGGGCGCCGGAAATTGACCTGGCGGGGCGGACGGCGACGCCGGGGTTGAACGACGCGCACGCGCATCCGATGTCGGTCGGCTTGGCGCTGCTCGATCTCGACTTGTCCCCGGAGCGGAATGCCGGGATCGGCGACTTGCAGGCGCTGGTGCGGGAGGCGGCCGCGGGGAAGGCTCCGGGGAGCTGGGTCGTGGGGCGGGGGTACGACGACGCCCGGCTGGCGGAGGGGCGTCATCCGACGCGCGCCGATCTGGACGCGGTCGCGCCGGAGCACCCGGTGGTGCTGATCCGCATGTGCCACCACATCGGGGCGGCCAACTCCGCGGCGCTGCGGCTGGCTGGCGTGACGCGCGAGACGCCGGACCCCGACGACGGGCTTTTCGACCGCGACGAGCACGGCGAGCCGACCGGCGTGCTGCGGGAGGGGGCGCTGGCGCTGGTGCGGGCGGCGATGCCGGAGCCGGACGAGGCGGCGATGATGGCCGCGCTCGCAGCGGGCGGCCGGGAGTTTTTGCGGCAGGGGGTGACCAGCGCGGTGGAGGCCGGCATCCGGGATCCGCGCGAGATGCGCGCCTACCAGCGGTTGCGCGAGCGAGGCGCGCTGCCGGTGCGGACCTACCTGATGATGATGCTCGACGAGACGCTCGACGATCTGGTCTCGCTCGGGGTGTTCACCGGGTTCGGCGACGCGTGGCTGCGCATCGGGCCGGCGAAGCTCTTTGCGGATGGGTCGATCGGCGGGCGCACGGCGATGATGCACGCGCCGTACGAGGGGGAGCCGGACAATTACGGGCTGTGGATGATGCCGCCGGAGGAGCTGAAGGCGAAGGTGCGGCGCGCCCACGACGCGGGGTTTCAGGTCGGGATCCACGCCATCGGGGATGCGGCCATCGATCTGGTGCTGGATGCGTACGAGGCGGCGCAGGCGGCGAATCCGCGGCCCGATCCGCGGCACCGCATCGAACACTGCTCGATCGTCGACGACCGCATCCTGGGGCGCATCCGCGACCTGGGCGTGGTTCCGATCCCCGGCACGTCGTTCCTGCGCCATTTCCGGGATGCGTACGTGAACAACCTGGGCGAATGGCGGATCGGGCAGGCGTACGGGATGCGCTCGTTCGCGCGCTTCGGGATCGTCGCCGCGGCGTCGTCGGACGCGCCGGTGGTCCCGGTCAACGCCCTGGCCGGGGTGCAGACGATGGTGACGCGGCGCGATGTCCTGGGCCGGCCCTGCAACCCGGAGGAAGCCATTTCATTGGAAGATGCCTTGCGCGCGTACACCGTCAACGGCGCGTACGCCTCCTTCGAAGAGGGGAGCAAGGGGATGCTGCGGCCGGGGATGCTGGGCGACGTGACGGTGTTCGAGACGGACCTGTTCGGGGTCGATCCGGACGATCTGGCCGCGGTGGAGGTGAACTGCACGATCGCCGAGGGGGACGTCGTGTACGAGCGCTCCGCGGCGGGCCAGTGAGTCTTGACCGGGATCGCGCGAGCGGCGCCGACGCCTGAGATGCAGGAGGATTGCCCATGAACGAGATCACCGGCATCGACCTGGGCGCCCCCGTCATCGCGCGGCACGAGGTCGATATCCGGGCTCCGCTGCCGCCGGTGTGGGAGCTGCTCGTCGATGTGGCGGCGTGGCCGGCGTGGAATCCCGACATCACCGCGGCCGCGCTGGAGGGGGAGCTGGCCCCTGGGGTTTCGTTTCGGTGGGAGACGGGCGGGTTGTCGTTGACCTCGACCGTCCGGGCCATCGCCGAGCACGAAACGATTCTGTGGGACGGCACGACGCAGGGCATCACCGGCATCCACCGATGGCGGTTCGGCGAGGCGCCCGAGGGGGTGCGGGTGGCGACCGAGGAGTCGTGGAGCGGCGGGCCGGTCGACGCCAACCCGGCGGCGATGCAAGGCATGCTCGACCAGTCGCTCGTCGCTTGGTTGGGCCGGTTGAAAGAGGTCGCCGAAGCGAAAGCAGGGTCGGCCGCGACGGCCTGATACGGATCCCGGTTGATGACGTACTGGATGCTGCGGCCGCCCTCACCCCCCAACCCCCCTCTCCCACTGCGGTGAGGAGAGGGGGGCTTAACGGCGCGGGCGGGCGGGATAGCGGGGGTGCTCAACTGGAACCGTATCAGTGGGGGTCAGCGTGCGGTGAGCGCCGGGCAGGGGCCAAGAGCGCGGGAACTTCGGGCTCGTGACGGGCACGTGACGCGATCCGGCCAGCCAACAGGGTGAGTAGACCGTCCCCTTCGGGTCGGTGAACGCCTGCCGCCTGCCGCTCAACGCGCAGCTGCGCGTTGAGGCGTGCGGCCTGTCGCGTGAGGTGGTCGCGTTCGGGGAGGTTGGGCGCCGCTCGGGCGGCTTCGGCGTAGAGCCGCGCCGCGATGACCGGGTCGCCGTCACGCTCGTGGAGGTACGCCGCGGCGGGCTGTCAGCCGAGCTGCTCGGCCAGTCCGAGGATGATGCCCTCGGGGCCGCGGACGAAACAGAGCCGGTAGCTGTCCCCGTACTGCGCCACCTCGCCGACGAGCTCGGCGCCGTGGGCGCGCAGGCGGGCGAGGACATCGTCGAGGCCGTCGACGGCGAACATGATGCGGCGGATGCCCAGCGTGTTCGCCGGCGCCTCGTGCGGCTCACTCCTGATCGCGGCCGGCGTGTGGAACTTCGACAGCTCGACGCGCCCGTGGCCGTCCGGGGTCCGCAGCATGACGATGTCGGCGCGGACGCCGTCGAGCCCGACGACGCGGCCCGCCCAGTCTCCCTCGACGGTCGCCTCGCCCTCCAGCTCCATGCCAAGTTCGGCAAAGAACGCGGTGGCGGCCTCGAGATCGTCGACAACAATGAGGACGTTGTCCATCCGCCGGATCGTCATGGGGGGTCTCCTTCTGCGTCGCGCGGCCCGTCGTGGCCATTCGTATCCCTGGGACGGAGCCGGCTCCACGTTCTCGACATCCGGGAGCACGCCGAGCTCCAGCAAGACGTTGCGATCCTGACCGTCGGGTCGTTTCGGCGCCTGACCGACCCGGCCGCGGGCGGCGCCGCGCGATGGGAGTCGGTGGCATAGTGGCATAGTTGGAGGCAACGGAGCGCGAGGAAATTGGAGGAACCATGCTCGCGGAACTCGTCTTTGTGAACGGAACCGTCCTCACCATCGATGACCGGCAACCCGTGGCCGAAGCCGTGGCCGTGATCGGCAACCGCATCGCGCGCGTGGGGAGCACGGATGAGATACGGGGGGAAGTGGGGCCGGACACCCGCGTGGTCGATCTGGCGGGGCGGACGTTGCTGCCGGGGTTCAACGACAACCACACGCACCCGATCTCCTACGGGCTGGGGCTGAGCCTGATCGACGCGCGGCCGGCGGCCACACCGACGCTGGCCGGGGTGCAGGAGGCCTTTCGCGCCGCCGCGGCGAACACGCCGACGAGCGTGCGGAACGGCTGGCTGCTGGCCCGCGGCTACGACGATAGCCGCCTCGACGTGCGCCGCCATCCGACGCGGCAGGAGCTGGACGCGGCGACGGGCGGGCGGCCCGCGTTTCTGACACGGACGTGCGGCCACCTCGGGGTGGCGAACTCGGCGGCGCTGGCCCGGGCCGGGATCACGCGGGAGGCCCCGGACCCGGAGGGCGGGCAGATCGACCGCGACGCGCATGGGGAGCCGACGGGGCTGCTGCGCGAAACGGCCATGCGTCTGGTGTATGACCAGCTTCCCTCGCGCACTCGCGCCGAGCTGAAGGATGCCCTGCGCGCCGCGGGGGAGCGGTTCCTGGCCTATGGCATTACGAGCGTGGGGGAAGCCGCCATCCGCACGTCCGATGAGCTCGCGGCGTACCAGGAGCTGGCGGCGGCGGGGGAGCTGCCGGTGCGCGTCTTCACCATGATGCTCATCGACGACACGCTGGAGGCCCTGGCCGGGCTGGGGATGCGCACGGGGTGGGGCGACGACTGGCTGCGCATCGGTCCCGCCAAGCTGTTTCAGGACGGCTCCGGCGGCGGGCGCACGGCGGCGATGACGACGGACTACGTCAACGACCCCGGCAACCGCGGCATCACGATTTACGACCAGGACGGGCTGAACGAGCGTTTCGCCCGGGCGCATGAGGCGGGGTTTCAGTTGGCGGCGCACGCCATCGGCGATCTGGCGATCACGATGATTCTCGATGCCTACGAGACGGTGTTGACGAAGTCGCCCAAGAGCGATCACCGCTTCCGCATCGAGCACTGCGGGATGTGCACGCCGGAGATCATCGACCGGATGGCGAAGATGCAGGTGGTCGCCGTGCCGCAGCCGAACTTCATCTACGAGCTGGGCGATTCGTACATCCGCAACTTCACGGAGGAGCAGTTGGCCTGCTCGTATCCGGGGCGGACGTGGTTCGACCGGGGGATCGTGGCGGTCGGGTCGTCGGACGTGCCGGTGGTGGATTGCGACGTGTTGCGGAATCTCTCCTCGGCGGTGACGCGGCTGACGGCGACGGGGCTGCGGATGGGGCCGGGGCAGGGGGTGACGATCGAGGAGGCGCTGGTGATGTTCACCCGGCACGGGGCGTTCGCCTCGTTCGAGGAGGGGAGCAAGGGGACGATTTCGCCGGGCAAGCTGGCGGATCTGGTGGTGCTGTCGGGGGATCCGCGGGGGGTTGCGGCGGAGGAGCTGCCGACGCTGAGCGTGGAGATGACGGTGGTGGATGGGCGGGTGGCGTACGAGCGAACTGGATAGTCGGAGCGGCGACAGTTATGTCGCATCCATCACGACACGAGCTCGGAATAAGCCCAGTCTGCCGGAGTGGCTGATCGGAGGGTTGAGGCGGCTAGGATTGGCAAGTTCCCATGCGAAGAGATTGGGCGTCCAGTCACCGAGGTAGGCGAGCGCGCCGCGCATTTCATTAGCAATCGCCTCTGTGAATGGTTGGCAATCGGCAATCTCGACCACTCCGACCAGCGCGCCGGTTGCGAGCGCCTGATTGTGGAGGCCGGCCAAGGCGACCGCCTTGGCTTCGACTCGCAACCCTGAGTGGATCAGGATCGGCCCTCGGTAGCTTGTTCTCCAACTCCGAAGCTCGTAACGCTTTCGCCCGGCCAGGATCAACTCAGCCCACGGTTGCCGCACGCTTAGCGCCCGATCAGGCAGCGAGGTTGACATTTCCAACGCCCCTCCGTAGCGTGCCCGCATGGAGAAGGATACAAGCCAACCACCTGCCTCAGCGGGGGCCGCGCCGATTCAGGATGCAGCGGCCACCGAAGTAGAGGAACTCGCCGAAGTCCAAGACGCTGCTCGCGAACAGCAGATGCGCCGGCGTTTTGGCTTACGGCGCAGCGGTGAAGGACGTGGAGGCACTGACGCGGTTGACGACGCTGGCAACGCTTTCGAGTTAAAGTCGGGTACGACCAACCAAATCACGACGGGCCGCGACCTCGGTCCCCACACCTTGGAACGCTACCGAACGCGCTATTGGTTGATTTGTAAGGGGATTAACAAACCGACCGGATTCGAGATGCAAGAGTGCCTGTTTGCCACGCCCACGATGATGGAGTGGTGGATTTCGCGCATTTCGGAGAAGCTTGCTCCCGATGTCAGCCTTCTGCAAAAGGTCCTCGACATCGTGCGTGCTGCGGGGATGCCCGCGAACCTCATCAAGCGCGCGGAGTACTTGCTCCGCCGAGGCATGACGCTCAATAACCCGAAGATCAACTTCAACAGGGCGAAGGCTCACGGCAAGCCGATCGACATGTCCAGAGACCTCCCTAGTCAGCTGAGAGAGCTTGTGAAGACGTATCCGCTTGGGGCTGGAGTTCAAGCTGAAGAGGCGCCGGTGGACAAAGACGGGTCTTCGCGCGCTCCGTGAGCGGGTTCGGAAACGTGTACAGGAATGTCTTCTTCTCGTGCAGGTAGTCCTTGTTGAGCTGGTCACGCCCTCCATTTGAGCGTCTGGCGCTGCCGTGGAGTGAACCGCCGCTCCGGCCCATTTCCCGAAAGTTGCACGCCTTGTAGATCGTGCCTTCGTGATGCTCGGCGTCGGCCCAACTCACCACCGCCATGACATCCGGGAGGTGAGGGTACTTGGCGAACCAGTCCTGCCGTACGCGACGGAGAGCTTTCCCAACTGCGCACGTTGCGATTGAGAAGGAGTGCTCTTGGCCCTCGCTATCCTGGACCCGGATTCCCTGGACGACGGGGTCGACCCACATCCTAGCCAGTTCAATGAGATTCATCGGACGGTATCCGTGAAAAGTGACGGAAAGGCGCGGGTAGGCAAACAGCATAACGCCGCAACGTTGACTGTCCAAGGTGATCCAGTAGGGCAGTTGAGCCATGGTTCGACCCCGATGCAAATAGTGATGCTCAACGATCACGGCGGTCGCTTCTTTAAGGACCGCGATCTGCAACCCCACCCGCTGGCGAAGCCTCCCGGCTTCTACGGGGGCAAGGTCTAGCTTCGGACACTCATACGGAAGGGGCTTCATCAGCTCTCCTTGACGCCGACGTCGTGATCCAGCTTGCTGTAGGTGCGGAGCCAACCGTTCAGAGTATAAGCTCACTGTGACCGAGTTGGTCATCCTCTCCGGCGACCCGCGGGCGGTTGCGGCGGAGGAACTGCCGTCGCTGGCGGTGGAGATGACGGTGGTGGATGGGCGGGTGGCGTTTGAGGCGTGAGTCATACCAAGGCGCAGTGGCGCGTCATCCGTCGCGAGGCAGCGTTGCACGCAGGGGGTGGGCATGATGGACGGGGCGAACGCCGACGCGTTGGTGGGCACGTGGCGGCTGATTTCGTGCGCGCTCCACGACGGAGAGCGCGTCAACCATCCGTACGGGTCGATGCCAACGGGGTTCCTGACGTACACGCCTGAAGGCCGCATGTCGGTCATGTTCGGCGACCCGGATCGGCCGCTCCTGGAGAATCCAGACTGGCGGCAGAACGCCGACGGGGGCGTTGCGGCCGCCGCTCGGTCCTTCATCGCGTACAGCGGCACGTACGACCTTCGCGAAGGCGAGGTCTCGCATCAGGTAGAGGTCAGCCTCATCCCCAACTGGATCGGCCAAACGCTGACGCGGCGCGTCGTGCTGGAGGAAGATACCCTGACGCTTGCGACGCCCGAGATGCTCGTGGATGGACGAACGCAGGTGGCGACGCTGACGTGGAGCCGCGTCGAATAGGCGGGGCGCCGCGTGCGCCGGTCGGATAGAGTGTCGTAGTCTGGACCAGGATGGGTACAATAGGCACACAGATGGACTTCGGCTTCCCAAAGTCGGCATGGCATAGGAGACGGCGATGGCGGCTACGACGAGTAGGGAATCCAGTCGGAAGGCGCGGCAGACTGCCAAGACCAAGCGCATTGCCTTTCGCTTGACGGACCAATTGGCCGCGCGCTTGGAGCGCGCCGTCGCCATCTCTGGTCGGAGTCAGTCTGACTTGATCACCGAGGCGATCGCGGAGAAGGCGGGCGAGATCGAGCGCGAGCAGTATTACCTGGAACTGTCTCAGCGCGACATGGACGCGCTGCTGGAGGCGGTCGCCAATCCGCCGCCGCTGACCCCGGCCATGGAGCGCTCCATCGCGCGTTGGCGCGAGACGTTCTCGCCAGAGTGAGCGATTCACCGACAGAGCCCGCTCCCAGGGATCTCCTCAATCGGGTCGAACGGTTCGACCCAACGCGACATGACGTCTCGACATTCTCATGCGGAAATCCGATCGTCGATGACTATCTCCGTGGCGCCGTTGCCAGGGATGAAGCGCAGTTCACCGCGGCGGCCTACGTCGCGCTGACCCCTGCCCGCTCATCCGAGCCTCAGCGAGTCTTCGGGTACTTCACGCTTAACAGTTTCTCTTTCCCCAAACAGCAAGCACGTCGCCGCGATCGCGACAAGCACCTGGGAGGCTACGATCCCGTGGGGGCCGTGCTCATCGGCCGGCTGGCGCTTGACATCGAATCCCAGGGCCGCGGTCTTGGCGGCGCCCTCCTCACCTCGGCACTGATCCAAGTTCTGAAGATTCGCGAAACCCTTGGCATCGCCGCGGTCGTGGTTCATGCCATCGACGATGGCGCGGCGGCGTTTTACGAGCGCCAGGGCTTCACCCGCTTTCGGGATGAGCCGAACCACCTCTACTTTCCGCTCTCGGTGTTTGCGGCGCGCCTGGGCGAGACGAGAGGATGAGCCTGGAGGCGGCTGATGACGCGCCGGGCGCCGAACCGGCCCAACCGGCCCCAGCCGCGTAGGATACTGCTCGAGAACGGCGCTGCCGCGAGCAAACCATCGATTGTGGAGGAACCCTATGCCGAAACTGACCTTTATCGGACACGCCGCGTTTCTGCTCGAGGACGATCAAGGCAACGCGGTGGCCATCGACCCCTTCGTGGAGCACAATCCGGCGACGACGTTGACGGCCAGGGAGATCAAGGCGGGGACGATCCTGTTGACCCATGCGCACAACGACCACGTCGGGGACACGGTCGAGATCGCGCAGAACAACGACGCGAAGGTGATCTGCGTCGTGGAGCTGGGGGATTGGCTGGAGGGGAAGGGCGTGCGCGACGTCGTGGGGGCCAACCACGGCGGGACCGTCGAGTTTCCTGGCGGGACGGTGAAGTTCGTCCCGGCGTGGCATAGCTCCTCGTTTACCCTGGAGGATGGGTCCGCCGTGGCGCCAGGCGTCCCGGCCGGGCTGGTGGTGCGCTTCGGGGGGACGACGTACTACTTCGCGGGGGATACGGCGCTCTTTGGCGATATGCGGCTGATCGGGGAGGAGGGGATCGACGTGGCGATCCTGCCGATCGGGGATCACTTCACGATGGGGCCGGCGGACGCCGCCCGCGCTGCCGAGCTCGTCGGGGCTGGGACGGTGATTCCGTGCCACTACAACACGTTTCCGCCGATCCGGCAGGACCCGGAGGCGTTCCGCGCCGCGGTGGCGAAGCGGGCGCCGGGGACGGAGGTGGTGGTGTTGGCGCCGGGGGAGACGTACGGGGGGTGATGGGTGACGGGTGACGGGTGTCGGGTGTCGGGTGTCGGGTGTCGGGTGTCGGGGAAACGACGCCGGATATCTGAAACCCATCACCCACCGGGGTTCCGATGAACGAGGACGCAACCAACGCGCCGCTGCCAGTGACGTCGCCGTGGGACGAGGAGCTGAGGCGGACGGCGTTTCAGAAGAAGGCGGTCAGCCGCATGGCGGCGGGGGAGGTGCTGGAGCTGGCGGTCGCCTTTTTTGCCGAGCGGGGGTATCGGGCGGGGCGCACGGGGCGGCCAAACCAGGTGTTCGTGATGGGCAAGGGGGAGGGGATCCTGCCGCGCGTGACCGGGGAGATCAGCGCCCGCGCGGATGTGGGGCGGCCGGGGGTGACGCTGGTGACGCTGGATGCGGCGGGGGAGAAGCTGGGGCCGGCGATGGCGGAATTTTACCAGCATCTGCGGGCGGTGGGGCGGCGGGCGGCCGCGCGTCCTTCCGAGCGGCCGGAGACTCCGGCGTGACGGGTGGACCGCGAATGGTGGCGGCGGCGCGCTTCCAGGTCTGGTTCGGCCTCCTCGAAGACCTCGTGGCCCACGATCCCGAGGAGACGGCGCCGGGGAATCGGAGCAGCGCGGTGATGCTGCTGCACGAGCTGGTGGGCGCCGGCATGCGGGCGGGGGCGATCCGCCCGGTAGTCATCCACAGCAGCGGACCGAGCAGCTTCGCGCACTTGATGTTCCGCTACCCGCTGAACGCGGAGTTCGACTGGAACGGGGAGATCCGTTTGACGACGGGGATGGACGATAGCGAAGGGGTCGATCGGCTGATCGCGGAGATCGTGACGGCGACCGGCGCGCCGGATGGCGACGATGACGAATAGACCATCCTCGCCCGCAGCGACTCCCTCCCGCGTGACGGTGCGCCGGCTGGGAGCCGCCGATGCCTCCTGGGCGCGTCTGCTCAATGAACTCTTCGATGTGGGGATGGTGTGGGACGCCGGCGAGGGCCGGCGCTTTCTGGCCGACCCGGCCAACCTGCTGGTCGTCGCGTTCTGGGACGACGTGCCGTGCGGGTTCGCCACGGCGCACCGGTTGCAGCGCTTCGATCGGCGCCGGGCGGAGGCGCTCCTGTACGAAATCGGCGTCGATGAAACGCACCAGCGGCGTGGAATCGGCGCGGCGCTGGTCGAGGAGGTCAAGCGCTGGGCGGCCGAGGTCGGGGCCGACGAGGTGTGGGTGCTGGCCGAGGGTCAGGATGCCGGGGCCATCGCGTTCTATCGCGCCATCGGCGGGCGCGCCGATGCCCAGGGCGCGGACCTTGGCGGCCTCACCGCTCTCGCCCGAGACGACGAGGATCGGTGCCTGGCCCACGGCCCGCATCTGGCCGGCCACGGAGAACCCATCCGGCCCGGGCATGGCGAGGTCGAGGAGGACGAGGTCCGGGTGCTCCTCGCGGAAGCGCTTGACGGCGGTCAGGCCGTCGTACGCGGTGATGACCTGGTGACCCTCGGTCCCGACCAGGGCGGTGATGGCCCCGACCATCGCCGGGTCGTCGTCGACGACCAGGATCCGAAGCGGGCGACTGCTCATGGCGATCATCGGCCTACCTTTCTGCTAGATGGCGACGGCGGCCGGCAGGGCGACGACGAATCGCGCCCCATGTGGCCGAGCGGGTTCGCACCACAGGCGCGCCCCCATGGATTCACCGAGTCGTTTGGCGGCGTACAGGCCGATCCCGGACCCGCGCGCCGTGTGGG
>CALMZR010000397.1 GCA_937870845.1 uncultured Chloroflexota bacterium | reverse complement strand
GGGTAGAGCGCATGAAGCGCGGCCAGCGCGAGTCGCAGAGCGTCGCGAGCTATCTCGAGGTTCGCTACGAGGATCTGGTGAGCGAGCCCGAAGCAACGTTGCGCAGAGTTTGCGCGTTCATTGCGCTTCCCTGGGACTCGACGATGCTTCGCGCCCACGAAAGCGCAGCGCAACGCCTCGTGGAGGACGGTCAATCGCCGCGTGACGTTCCCCGCCTCAGCAGACCGCCAAATACCGACAAGGTGGGTCGCTGGCGAGAAGAGATGACGCCCGCGGAACTTCAGCGAGTTGAGGAGATCGCGGGCGACATGCTCCACGAGTACGGCTATACCTAGCCATCCTTTGGATTGAACTGGCAACGCGTCGCTCGGGCTGGCGGCACGCGGATTACCGGCACGATCGAGCGGTCCATCCGGCAATTTCTTGCCCCGCCCATCCCGCCGGTCTCGCCCGCCTCGTCGTACCTGCCAAGGACTTGCTGGATGGACCGGTCAGGCGCCAAGGATGGACGAAAGTCTGTTTCCGGCTCGGCCCTCCGCGGCGCCTTCGCATCGGTAAAGCCCGGTACACCCAAACGCGCCATAAAACGAGAACGGCGGTTCCGGCAGCCCATCCACCACCCCGGCGTAGACGCCGTAGCCGGTGTCAGTCTGGTCCTTGTTGCGGCGGTCGTTGAAATCGTGAAAGAGGACGAACCCACCTTCCTCGACCAGTGATGGCAAGAGTCCGCAGACGGCGAGCACCTCGCCGTACGCATGGGAGTGGTCGACGAAGACGAGGCCGAAGCGGCGCCCTCGCGCGACGAGGGAGTGACAGACGGCCGGGGCGTCGCCTGGCACGAGCTCGACCCCGGCGAGGAGGTTGTACGCGGCCAGGTTGGCGCGGGCTTGTTCGATCATGCGCGACTGAGGATCGATGCTGACCACGCGCGCGGCGCGCCCGGCGTCGTGGACGGCCTGGGCGACGATCGCGGTGGAGAGCCCGCGCGCGCAGCCCAGTTCGAGCACGTCTCCCCGCGCAAAATAGGCCAACTCGTACAGCTTGGCCGCGTCCTCGCGACGAAGCGACCCGGGTATACCGATGTCGATGGCCACGGAGCCGGCTTTCAAGGGCGCTTCCAGGAGGCGTCGGTGGGTGGGACCGAGCGTGATGGATTCGCTGTACGTCGGCCGGTAGGGGCGTTTCGCGCCCAGCTCGTGGGGTTCAAGCCACGAGTCCGCGTGGCGTATGACTGCCATTGTCCCCTCTCCAGCGTCGATGCCTACCGGGGCGTCCCCGTGGGCTCCGCCGCCGCACGGAAGCGGCGACGACGGATCCGGGCGGGAGTGGCCGTCAGCGGATCGAGGCGCCCTCGGCGTGCCGTTCGGGTCGGTTGCTGCCGTGCCCGAGGGCGTCGCCCCTGTCCAACAACCTCCTGCCGACCCGATGAGACGAGAATACAGAGCGCGTACTCCGGTAGCCCGGACCACACGCGTCGACCTTCACGTTAGATTAACTCTTGCCGAGAGCTTGCGGCAAGGAACGACGATCGCTGGACCAAGATCGCCCGGGCAATGTCGGAGGCGAGGACCCGGCGCGGCACGTCGAGGATGGCGTCGACGACGGCGCGCGCACCGGCGCCGCGGGGCCGCCCGGCCGGCTTCGGTGGCAGGACGAACTGATTCGGCGCCTCGTCACCCGCCCAACGGCTCCGGCCGCTCGCACGTGCTGGCGATCGCGACGTGGCGCTCTTCGCGCGAAGCCGTTTCCACGGCGTGCATCACCTCCAGCACGTGGTACGCCAGATCGCCGTTGGCGCGATGGGGCCGCCCCTGGCGCATGGCGTCGGCCATGTCGTCGAGCCCGAGACCGCGGCTGTTGCGCGTGTAGGGCCGGGTGACGGCGACCCGGCGCCAACGATCTTCTCCGGCGCGGCGGACGCGCACCGGCCCGCCGAAGGTGTTGGGATCGGGGAGGGCGAGGCTCCCGTCCGATCCGTAGATCTCCAGCTTTGGCGCATCACTGGCCCACACGTCGAAGCTCGTCACCAGCGTGCCGATGGCGCCGGAGGCGAAATCGAGCACCGCCGCCAGATGCGTCGGGGTTTCGACGGCGATGCGCTCGCCGGCGCGGGGCTCGCTGCGGATCGTGCGCTCGGGGAAGGTGATCCGCGCCGAGCCGGTGACACGTCGCACCGGCCCCAGCAGCGAGACGAGCGCCGTCAGGTAGTACGGCCCCATGTCGAAGAGGGGACCGCCGCCGCGGCGGTAGTAAAAATCGGGTGCGGGATGCCACCCCTCGTGCCCGTGGTTGAGCATGAAGGCGGTCGCGGCCACGGGCGCGCCGATGGCGCCGTCGTCGAGGAGGGCGCGGCACGTCTGCAACCCGCCGCCCAGAAACGTGTCCGGGGCCGCGCCGAGGCGCAGGCCGCGGGAACGAGCCGTCTCCACCAGCCGGGCGCCATCCGCCAGGGAGAGGGCCAGCGGCTTTTCGTTGTAGACCCCCTTGCCCGCGTCGAGCGCCGCCTGCGCGATCGCGGCATGCGCGTCCGGCGTGGTGAGATTCAACACCGCCTCGATGTCCGGGTCGGCCAGCAGCTCCTCCACCGTCAGGGCGGCAGGCACGCGGTGCTGCGCCGCCTGCGCCGCCGCCCGCTCCGGAACCGCATCCGCGCAGGCCACGATCTCGAACGATGAAAACCGGCGGGCATTCTCGAGATACCGGTCGCTGATGAACCCACACCCCACCAAACCGACCCGAACCGGCTCCTCCCGCCTTCCGCCTTCCGCCTTCCGCCTCACGCCCGCGCCGCCCATGCCATCCCCCGCCGCACCAGCTCCCTGGCCTCCGGCACGTCGAAATCGGCGGCGACGTGGCCGAGCGAGCAGTAGAAGACCCGCCCCTGGCCCCAGCGCCGCTTCCAGACCACCGGCATCACGCACCCCGCCACCCACGGCGCATGCTCGCCGGAGAATGTGGTGGTCGCCAGCACCTCGTTCGACGGGTCGACGTGCAGGTAGTACTGCTCGGAATGCATGGCGAAATCGTCGATGCCGGCGGTGATCGGGTCGTCATGATTGGTGATCTGCACCGTGTAGTCGATGATGTTGCCGGGGTGGGCCACCCACTGACCGCCGACCATGAACTGATACTCCGTGCTGGTGCGGAACGAATCGGCCATCCCGCCGTGCCAGCCGGCGATGCCGGTCCCCGCGGCGATGGCGTCGAGCAGCCCGCGCAACTGCTCGTTGCTTATCTCGCTCTGCGTCCAGACCGGCACGATCAGGTCGATCTCGCCCAACCCCGGATCGAGATACGCGTCGAGCGTATCGCTGACGGCGACCTCGAACCCGTCGGCGCCCAGCACGCCCGCGAACAGCTCGGCGCACTGCCGGGGCTCGTGCCCCTCCCAGCCGCCGGCCACGATCAACGCCCGTTTCTCCCGCTCGCTCACCTGGTTCGACTCCTATTCGTTCTCGAAACGCCGACCAATCCCCGTGTCATGCCGAACGAAGTGAAGCATCTCTCGGCGCCACCGACGCGTCGTCTCAGTGACCGCCGAGATGATTCTTGGGAGCCCTCCTTCGCCGGAATGACACGAGCTCCGCATGGCGCTTTAGTCGCCAACCGGCGTGCAGATCTCGACCAGCATTCCCTCCGGGTCGCGCACGTAGGCGACCGTCTGCCCCCACGGCTTGACCCGCGGTGACGTGACCTCCGCCGCGCCGGCGTCGCGGGCGCGCTGCCAGGCGCCCGCGACATCGTCGGTGACGAAGCCGATCTCGATCCCGGCCGGCGGCTCCGCCGGCGAGATGGGCCGAAAGCCGCCCGTGAGGACCGAACTCGCCTGCTCGTGGCTGGCGAACGCCAGCGTCGTCTCCCCCGTCTCCAGCTCACCGTACGCGCCGTCGTCGCTGACGAAGCGGCGGGCAAGACCGAAGGCTCGCTCGTAGAAGTCGATGGCCGTCGCCACGTCGCCGACATAGAGGATGGTGTAGCCGAATCGCATGGCCTGCCTCCGCGTACCCGAACATCCGTGTGGGGCGCACTGCGTCAGTTTACGGGACGGCGCCCGGTCGTGACGCGCCGACACACGTACCATTGTTCTGCTGACCGTTTGGCGCCGGATCGGGGCCGGGGACGTGGAGCGAGACCGCATCGTGAAGAGGCGAGCCGAACGACCCGCATGGCTGAGCTACGGCGTGGCCGTCGTGCTCGTCGTCGCGGCCGTCGCCATCACCATCGCGTTGCACCCGTGGCTCGCCACCACGCCGCTGGCTCCGTTTTACGGCGCCGTTGCCCTGGCGGCATGGTACAGCGGGGCGCGGCCTGCGTCGCTGACCATCGGCCTGTCGGTGATCGCCATCTCGGTGTGGGCCCTCCAGCCGTTCGGGGCCTGGTCCCTCGGTTGGGGGGAGGCGAGTCGGTTGAGCGCCTTCGTCGTCGTCTCGGCGCTGATCGTCGCGCTCAGCGCCAGCCGGGACCGCGCCGAGGACGCGCTGCGCGCCAGCGAGCGCCGCTTCCGCGCCATGCTGGAGACGGCC
>CALMZR010000396.1 GCA_937870845.1 uncultured Chloroflexota bacterium | reverse complement strand
GACCCGTGCCTTACCACTTGGCTATGGCGCCACGCCGGGGTGGCCGCTGGTCAACGGCAGCCGAAAGTTTAGCACGAGGAATGAGGGAGCTGCGTCTGGGCCTGAGCGAATGAGCGGCCGATCGGGTATGAAGGGGGCATACGGAATCCGGATCATGACTGCCGTTCCGCCGCGACCGACCCTCACCCCCCTACCCCCCCTCTCCCTGTGCGCAGAGGAGAGGGGGGCTTTGCGATCGGGCGTCGCAGAGCGGGGGCATTCACCCGGATGCCCGGATCAGACAATCTCGACGCGCCGGGTGATGTGGCCGTTGCTCTCCCAGTAGGTGGTCTTGCCGGCCAGCAGCGGGTCGTCGGGCGCGGGCTGCACCTCGCCGTCCGCGGCGATGGCGCGCGACGTCACCGTGTGCTCGCCCGGGGTCGGGTCGGCCCATTCGACCTCCCAGAAGGCCCAGGCGACATCCGTGCCCGGCTCCGTGATCGTCGCGCTATGCCACGGCCCGTCGTCGATGCGGACGTCGACGGCGGCGATGGGGGCGCCCCAGGCCGCGCCCATGATGGTGTAGCTATCGCCTTGGCGCGTCACCTTGGCCGGGGCCGACTTGAGGCGGTTGCGCGAGACGGAGGTGAAGGTCCAGACGGTCTCCCCGTCGACCTCCTCCTCGCGGATGGTGACGTAGTCGCGGGCCATGAAGTGGCCCATGTAGCGGCGGTCGAGGACCTCGATCCGGGTCAGCCACTTGACGTTGGCCACCCCGTACCAGCCCGGGGCGATGAGGCGCAGGGGGAAGCCGTGCAGGGGCGGCAGCGGTTCGCCATTCATCTCATAGGCGAGCAGGTTGGCTGGGCTCAGGGCGTCGTCGAGCGACATGCCGCGGGCGAACCGCTCGGTGATGGTGACTTCGCGCCAGACCTGCTCGCCGGCGTCGGCGCCCCAGAAGACAACCTCCCGGCCGTCCGCCTGCACCCCGGCCTCTTCCAGGAGCGTCGCCAACGGCGTTCCCGCCCAGGCCGCGTTTCCGACGAGACCCTTGTTGAAGGGGAAGGCCGAGTTGCCGGAGCACTCCAAGGTGACGGTCGCCTCGGCGCGCTCGCGGGCCTTCAGGTCGTCGAGGGTCAATGCCATGGGGTGGTCGACCAGGCCGCCGATCTCCAGGCGCCAATCGCCCTCGCTCAACTCGGGCTGGGCGAAGTGCTTGATGACGAAGAACTCGTCGTTGGGGGTGATCCAGGAGTCGAGCTCTTCCCAGGCGAGCTGGCGCACGATCGCCTCGGGCACGGGGTTGGGCTCGGGCTGGTCGAGCCAGAGGACGACTTCGGCGTCCTGGGCGCGGGGAAACGCGTGTGCCGGCCCGGCCAGCCGCAGCACGCTCACGGTCGCCAAGGCCGCGCCGCCCTGCCGGAGGATGGTGCGCCGTGAGATCGATGGTGACGTCATGGTCTGCCTCCTTGAACGGTCTTGACCCAGCGTGTCCGCCACATACGGGATCTGTTTGATGGCCCTTGAGTCGTCGCGGCCTGCCCTCACCTCCCACCCCCCTCTCCCGGCCCGCCGGGAGAGGAGGACTCTTCTGATCGGTTGTCAGATAGCGGGGTCATTCATCCCGATCACGTATCAGAGGGTGACCAAATCTCTAAAAAAGCGGGGGTCCCTGCCCGAAGTCGGGGACTTGATCACCTTGGTCCCCCTCTGAATTCGGGAGCGAGAACGATGGGGCACGGGCAGCGGCGCGACCAATCCCGTCGCTGAGCGGCAGCCGTCTCAATGAGTCCCCAGCGCGTGTCCCAGCCGTCTGGTTGGAGGGGAACGGTTCCCACATGAGCGGACCCCGCGCGCGATCTGTCGGCCGAGGACGAATCGATCTCGGCGCCATATCGATTCGGGACCGTTGGTCCCGATGAACGCCCGTCTGGTCGGGGCCGGTCAAGGCCGAAGAAGAGGCGTCCCGGAAGCTGGGCCGCGCGGGCCGTGTCGTGCCTCGCGGCGGCTGGCGCTCCAGTGGTCTGGATTGCGGCCTTGGCAGGCGCCACGGCGGGGTGGGATTCGACATCCGGCTGCAGCGCGCTGCCGAGGAGCGCGGCAACGCCGATGGCGAGCGCGGCGAGGCCAGGGACGAACCGCGCGAAACTGGGACCGCTGAGGTGGGGCAAGTTCGCTTTCGCTGGATCGAAGGTCGCGGCCATGCACGCAGGCTGCACGCTTCACGCGCCGGGCGCATCGGGAGATCTCTTCATTTCTTGCGCGATCAAGGCGAGACGGCACTAGGGAAGGTTCCCTACGAGCCTGGTTGGGCGGACGTGGCGGCCGCTCAGACGAGGCCGAGGCGAACGGCATGGGCAGCGGCGGCCGCCCGGGTGGCAACGCCCAATTTGGCCAGGATGCTCGAGACGTGATTACCCGCGGTCTTGGCGCTGATGCACAAGGCATCCGCGATCTGCCGATCGGACTGTCCCTCTGCCACGAGCCGCAACACCTCCCGCTCACGGGTTGTGAGATCGACTTCGTTGTCGGCACGCCTGGCCGGCGGCCGCGTGAAGGGGTCAGGCTCCGTGAGGACGGCGGCGAGGGCCTCCTCGGGAGACAGTTTCCAACCTGCGGCCCACGCCGAGGCGAAGGCCTGCTCATCCAGCCGCTGGCGCGCCGCGGCGCGGATGTGCTCGAAGTAGTCGTTGTTAGCCATGGGAACGACGCCGATGGGGACGACCCCGACGGCGTCGCCGAGCGCCCGCCCCGCGGCAAGGAGGCGCGTCGCCCGCTCGGGTTGGCCCGCGCGCAAGAACACCCCGCCCAGCGCGCCGAGGGCGCCGGCTACCCCTTGCTTGGCCCCGAGGGTGTGCGCGGCGTCGAAGCACTCGAGACCGAGCCGCAGTCCCTCGCCGGGCTCGCCGCGATCGACGGCAACGTGCGCGAGGACGCCGAGCGCCAACACTTCCGACCAGCCGTGGCCGGCCTCCCGCGCCAGCGCCAATGCCTCCATGGCCAGCGTCTCCGCCTGGTCGAGGTCGCCCAGCTGCTGGTAATCGCCCGCCAGGCACACCAGCAACCGACTGAAGTCCGGCGCGGCAAGGGCGTCTCTCCGCTCCAACGCTTGCCGGTGGAGCGCGACCCCCCGGTCGAAGTCGCCTTGAAAATCGGCGGCGATGGCAAGCATGAGCAACGCCCGCGCTTCGCCGCCCGGGTGGCGATGCAGCGTAGCCAACGCCCGACCCGCTTCGCCGATGGCTTGTGCGGTCGCGTACTCGCCTTGAAAGATGGCGAGCTCGGCAGCGGCGACGAGGCCGTCGATTCGCGTCGTCATCTGGATAGCGCCTGCGGCCAGGCCCGCGTCCAGCCAGCGCCGCCCCTCGTTCAACTGGCCGCGGAAGCGCCAGAACGGATTGAGTGCAGTGGCGAGTCGCAGGGCGGCGTCGGCAGCTCCGCCCTCCATGGACCAGGCGAGGGCCGCGCGAAGGTTGGGCAGCTCCGTGGCGAGCCGGGTCAGGCTCTCGGCCATGGCGGCGCCGCCAAGCTGGGTGGCCAGCGTGGCCCCGAACCCCAGGAAGAACTCGGCGTGACGCCGCCGTGTTTGGTTCGTCTCCCCGCTTATGTGGAGCTGCCCCTGGGCGTACTCGCGGATCGTCTCCAGCATGGCGTAGCGCGGCTCGCCTCCGGAGACCTCGATTCGGTAGAGGAGGCTCTGGGCGGCGAGGGAACCGATGCCATCGAGCATGCGCGGCGCAGCGTTCCCATTCGCACCACAGATGGCCTCGGCAGCCTCGAACGTGAAACCGCCCGCAAATACGGCCAGCCGACGGAAGAGCGCCTGGTCTCGGGCGTCGAGGAGGTCGTGGCTCCAGGCGATGGCGGCGGCTAGGGTCTGCTGGCGTGCCGGGGCATCGCGCATCCCCTGCGTCAAGAGGGTCAGCCGGTCGCGCATCTGCGTCAAGAGGGCCTGTGGCGAGAGGACGGTCGTGCGGGCCGCCGCCAGCTCGATGGCGAGCGGGAGCCCATCCAGTTGCCGGCAGAGAGTGGCTACCGTTGCGGCGTTGGTCTCCGTCACGGCGAAGGCGGGACGCACCGCTTGGGCCCGCTCCGCGAAGAGCCGCACGGCGTCATTCTGTTCCACAGCGGAAAGCGCGGCCTCCTCTTCGGGCAGGGGCAATGGCTCGACCGGCAGGAGTTGTTCGCCGCGGATTTGGAGGGGGGCGCGGCTGGTGGCCAGCATCTGCAATGCGGGGCAGCGGGGGAGCAGCGATGCGACAAGATCGGCGGCGCTGACGAGCAGGTGTTCGCAGTTGTCGAGCAGCAGCAACGTCTGACGGGCGTGAAGTGCGCGGACGAGATCGTCCACGAGCGATTCGAGCGATGTCGGAATGACGCCGAGCGCCGCGGCGACGGCGGCGGGAACCAGCGCGGCATCAGCCAGCGGCGCCAAATCGACCCAGATGACGCCATCGTCGAAGTGGCTGGACACGTCGGCGGCAATGGCCAACGCCAGGTGGGTCTTGCCGACCCCACCAGGGCCGGTCAGGGTCAAAAGGGG
>CALMZR010000395.1 GCA_937870845.1 uncultured Chloroflexota bacterium | reverse complement strand
CGTGCAGCAGCCGAAGCCGCAGACCTTGTTGTCGGGGCAGCAGCCGTCGTCGGGGGTGCAGGTGAAGCCAACAGGGCACTGGTTCAGATTGGCGTCGCACGCCTTTGCGTCGCGGCACTGGCCGTTGATGCAGAACAGGGTGCTGGCGCAGCATTCGCCGGGGCAGGCGCGCGCGATCGGGCAGCACCCGTTGGGAGTGCAGTCTTCGTTGGCGCCGCAGCAGACCGTGGCGCCGTTGCAGAGCTTCGCCGTCTTGCAGCACTGGTTGTTAAGGCAGGTCTGGTCGCTGGCACAGCAGACGGTGTTGTTGTTGCAGACAAGGGTGTTCGCGCAGCAGATGTTGCCTAGCACGCAGGTCCGGTCTTCCCCGCTGCAGCAGACTTGGCCGCACGGGGCCGCGCAGCAACTGTTGTCGATGCACGCCTCGGTTGTGCCGCAGCAGACCGTGGCCCCGTTGCAGAGCTTCGCCGTCGGGCAGCAGCTGGCGCCGAGACACGTCTGATTGTTGGCGCAACAGACGGTGTCGTTGTTGCAGGCCTTCGCCGCCGGGCAGCACTCGTCGTCGATGCAGCGCTGATTCGCCGGGCAACAGACGCCGTCGCACGTGACCCGCGGCGCAGGGCACACGCACGTGCCGCCGTTGCGCTCGTCCGAGCAGACGAAGCCGTTGGCGCACGTCCCGCACCTTCCGCCCGGGCAGCCGTTGGAGCCGCACTCCTTATCGGCACAGGCGGGCCGGCACCTGGGCTTCTTCGGTTTCTTGGGCTTCTTTTTCTTGCGTGCCGCTTCGACGGAGGAGGAGCGCGAGACCAGGATTCCCGCGGCAACGCCGCCGAACGCGCGGCGGGTGAGCGCGCCCGCCAACGCACGGCTCAGGGCGTCGAAACGATCGTCCTCCACGGCTCCACCCCACGTGAGAACTGGCGATCGACCGCGCGGAATGCTGGATGTGGACGCGACGCGATCATCTCAGAGCCGACGGGAGCGCGCAAGCCCCGGCGCCTCGTTTCAGCGTTGGTGTGATGGTGATGTCAGCGACAGGGAACGGGGGCGGCGAACATGCGCAGGCGCTTCCGAAATGTCGACTGGCTGATGTCGCCGCGGCTCAGCTCGGCCAGGGCACGTTGGCTGCTGTAGGCCAGGTCGGTTGCTTCAGGGTGTGCGTGGCGCCCGACATCCCACGTCGCGCCGACGAGCCAGTCCTGAAACTCGATCAGGGAGATCTGATCCGATAGTAAGGCCGCGATGTGGCCGCGGATGGCAGTGGTGAGTGGGACGGTCATTGGCGTTGCCTCAGGGAAGAGGCGGACGCAGCTCATGGGAGAAGCTGGCGCCTCCTCAACGGCGGGTTTCGCCGCCGACTGGTTCCCGGTCGAGTTGATGGGCTACGCGTTGCACCAGATCGTCGTCCATGGCGATGAGCGTTGACTTGCCATCGCGCGTGTTCGACAGCCCGATGTCTCGGATCTCTTCTATGCCGAACTCCATGGCCATGTGCCGCAACGCATCCCATGCGTCGCGCTCCTCGGCGAAATGCTCCATCACGTTTCCGAATCGAAAATCGAACAACTCGTAGTAGGTGCTCATGCTCTAGTCTCCAGCGGCGCCCGGGATAGGCACTGGTACACCGTCACCGGCGTCCAGTCGTGGAGAAACGAGGCGACCGGCACGGGCAGGTTGATGCGGGTATGGTTCATGCGCCCCTGGTCGAGCGTTGGCTCAGTGGTGTGCTTCGCCTGAGACCGCTTCCGGACCGAGATCCCGCGTGGCGCGGCGGACGAGATCGTCCTCCATCGCGATGACGGTCGGCTCGCCATCCTGGATGCTCAGCAGAGAGAGGTCCGTAATGGCTTCCACGCCTTCGTCACGGGCCCAACCGCGCAGGGCATCCCATGCCTCACGTTCGGTCGCGAAGTCGGTCATGACGTTGCCCGACGGAAGGTCCAGGAGGAGGATGGAAGTGCTCATCGCTCTGCAAGCCCCTCGGCTTCAGCGACGAGACTCGGTGACAACAGGCTCCTGGCTTATCGCATGGGCAACGCGGCGCACTAATTCATCTTCCATGGCGATCACGGTGGATTGTTCGCCGTGGATCTGCGCCAATCCCAGCCCGCCGACTTCCTCGAGACCGAACTCCTCGGCCATCTGCCGAAGTTTGTCCCACGCCTCGCGCTCGTCGTCAAAATTCGCCATGAGATTGCCGGATCGCAGATCGTACAGCTCAACGAAGTCGTCCATGGGCCTCTTCTCCAGGCGCGTCAGGGAAGCGCACCCGGGTTCCTTCAACTAAAGGAAATACGCCGTCGCCAAAATTGGATACACGCCGCACCGTTCTGGCCAAGCGTGGCTGAATCAGAGGAGTATCGCAGAGGCCCGACTGAAACACCATGCCGCTCCTCTGGACAAAAGACGTCTAGACGTCTATACTGGCGCCCGTGGAGGGGAGGGGTAGGTGGGTGAACGCGACGAGGCGGGTCAATCGCAGGCTGGGTCCAGGCAAGGTGCGAGACGCCATCATCGAGCACCTCAACACCGTGGACGATGCGTCGGTGAGGGAGATCGTTTCAGCAGTCTCGAACTCTTTGCACCAGAGCGTCCCTCCATCATCGGTACGATCCTATCTGCGCCTGAACGAACCGACGATGTTCACCCGGACACAGCGGGGGCGCTACACATTGAACCGCCGGAACGTCGTTTAGCAAAGACATTCGAGTACAAGACATCGACATTGTTTCGCGGCGATTGCCTGGACTGGTTACGCCTACGCGAGCCGCGAAGCATTCACGCGGTCGTTACCGACCCTCCATACGGCTTGGTCGAGTACAGCGTTCAACAACAAACGAAACTCCGTAATGGGAAAGGGGGGGTCTGGCGGATACCTCCAGCATTCGACGGCCATCAGCGCTCTCCCGTCCCGAGGTTCACGACCCTGTCCGAGGCAGAGCTGGCGCAACTTTCTCGCTTCTTTCGCCTCTGGGCCGAGGCGTTATTGCCCAAGCTTGTTCCTGGCGCTCACGTGGTCGTCGCGTCCAACCCGCTTGTCAGCCATCTGGTAAGCGTTGCCATGGGTGAAGCTGGCTTGGAACGGCGCGGTGAGATTGTGCGCTTGGTCATGACTATGCGGGGAGGTGATCGGCCGAAGAACGCTCATGAAGAGTTTCCGGATGTCAGCGTCATGCCTCGCTCCATGTGGGAGCCGTGGTTGCTGTTCCGCAAGCCAACTGAAGGCCGTGTTGCCGATAACTTGAGGATATGGGGGACCGGCGGGCTGAGACGAGTCAGCGAGAATCAGCCGTTTGGTGATGTCATTCGCTCCCATCCGACTTCTCCAGCCGAGCGAAGGCTAGCCCCACATCCAAGCCTCAAGCCGCAAGCCTTTCTCCGCCAGATAGTCCGCGCGGTCCTCCCTCTAGGCAAGGGCGTGATCGTCGATCCGTTTGCAGGATCGGGTTCGACGCTTGCGGCGGCTGTGGCGCTAGGCTATGAGTGCATCGGTATCGAACTCGATCCTGCCTACGTCGAAGTGGCCCGGCAAGCAATCCCGGCTCTGTCCGAACTGCGAACGATGGAGAAAGATCAAGCGTCCTTGTAGAGCCAACCCGCACGAAGCTTTGCTAAGCCGTGTCGATCGAGCGAGGCGGTTCGGGTGCCAAGTTCGCCACGTTCGTTACGGCGGAAATCATCCGCTGTGACCTTGGCGAGGAAGATTTCGGCAAATCTCAATGGTCGCCTCGCGGAGGCTGGCTCCGTGCGATTATCGACGACATAGACGCAGACCATGAGCCACTGGTCGCGAGCACCATGAAAGTCCACGCCGCCACCACGTTTTCGCGTCGTCTTGACCTCAATTCCCTCAGTTCCAGCGCGAATCTTGTTCTCCGGGTGTTTCCCAGCCACGAGGAGATCCGGATGTCCATTGTGGTAGCGATTCGGGGTCAGCGACCGTGAGTGCTTGGCTACGCTCTCCGTCAGCATGTCCGATAAGAGCCCAGACATGATCGCGGGGCGGATCGTATCGTCCAGTCTCGGCAGCCCTCGGTCCAGCAGAAACGAGTTCACATCGAAGAAGAAATCGTAGACATCCTTCATGGCCAGAGCAACATCATCGGTGCGGAGATTGAAAGGAAGACTAGGAGCAGGGTTGAAGTTCCCGTAGTTTACGGCCATCCGCTTGATGGTCATTCTTTGCCTCCTAGAGAAGCTGCTCTCCAATGGTAAAGCATGCAATGGTGAATCATAAATGGTCATGCACGGCACGTGCGCCTTCTGTCGCCATCATCATGTGGATCACAGTAACGTTGCGACAAGTTTGGCAGAACTGGACGATGGAATAGGCAAGCCGATCCTTCTAATACACCGTCACCGGCGTCCCCAGCGGCACCCAGCCGTACAGGAATTCGGCGACCGGCACGGGGAGATTGATGCAGCCGTGGCTCATGCGCTGGCCGAAGTTCTCGTGCCAGTAGGCCCCGTGCAAGGCTTCGGCGTCGAGGTTGACGTACATGACGTACGGCACGTCGCCGCCCTCGAACCGTTGGGCGGGCATGCCGTCCTCGACGACGACCTCGGAGAGGGGCGAGCCGAGGTAGTAATCGCCCTCGTGGGCGACGTACCAGGCGACGAAGGCGCCGGAGACGGTGTGGCCGGTGGCCTCGTCGTAGAGGCCGCCGGCGGCGACGGCGGCTTGCACGCAGGGATCGTCGGGGGCGAGGGGACGCAGCTGCGGGGCGCGGTTGCCGCCGCCCAGGCGCTTGCCGCCGGGGTGGGCGCCGATGCCGGGCGATTGCTCGCCGATGAGGAGGCGGCCGACGGGCATGGGGCGCACGAAGGGCTCGACGGTCCAGACCATGCTCGGCAGGTATTGCAGCACGCCGCGCTCGAAGACCTGGGAGTAGTAGCCGTCGGGGGCGGCGAAGGGCTCGGAGATGGGGAGGCCGAACATGGCGTCTTCGCCGGTGGCGCGCCAGTAGTCGAGGAAGACATCGCCCAGGCTGTGCCCGGTTTCCTCGATGGAGACGGCGAAGTCGGGTTGCCCGATGGCCGGAGGCAATTCGGCATTGCCGAGGAAGGAGATGGCGGCGTATTCGATCTCGTCGCCGTCGGCCAGCGCCAGCGGGTCGTCCTGGGCCAGGGCCGGCTGCGCGATGGGCATGCTTGCCACCGGCGCAAGCAGCGCCAGCGCGGCCAGGGCCGCCGTTAGTCCTCGTCGCCGGGGCGCGATCGTCCCGCGCCGGCTGCCGGCTGCCGCGTTCGTGCTCAGTCCCAGTCCCCAACCCCTGAAGCCGCTACCCGCGCCGCGAGGCGGATACGCGACGGATGCCGTGACCGCGGCCCTTGTCCCCACACCGCGGTCAGACCCGTAGGATACCAACGGCGGCGATGCGGAGGGATCCCCGGCGCCGCGCCTGTCCGCGATGCACGCTACGGGCCAAGGCGGAGGGCGCCGTTGGCGATGAGCGCCCAGAGCGCGGCGGCGGCGATGCCGACGAGCAAGGCGGCCAGCAGCAGCGTCTCCCACGGCTCGCGTTGCCGCCGCTCCTGGTGGGGGCGGTCGGCTGTGGCCGGGACTGGGACAGGGGCGGGGACGGGCGCCGTCTCGAGGGCGACGGGAGCCGGGGCATCGGCCGCGATCGGCGGCGCGATCTGTGGGGCGGGCGAAGGATCGGCGGTGGCCGCGACGGCCGCGGACTCGGCGCTTCGCGACGGCTCAGCGGCGATCGGCCGCAATGGCGCCTGGTGAGGCCGCTCCTCGACCGTTCGAGCGGGGGGGCGCTCGCTCGGCAGGCGCCGCGCGGCCAGGTCGCGCAGCCATTGGGGGAAATCGTCGTCCGTCAGGAAGGTGCGCGGGTCGGCGTGGGGACCGAGCGGCGTCCCGTTGCCGGCGGGGAGGGCGATCTCCTGGCGGGAGGCGAGGGGGGCGGGCGTGGCGGGCGGTTCGCGCAGCCAGGCGGGCATGGAGGCCCCGAGGCCGCCGTCGGGCAAGGGCGGCAGGGGGGGCGGCTCGGCGGCGGGGTCCCACTCGTCGATCTCGGCCAGGGGGGCGCCGCAGAGCACGCAGAGGGTGCGGCTGGCGTCGTTCCAGGCGCCGCAGCCCTGGCACTCGGTCACGGCTCGCCTCCGCAGATCGCCAGACGGGGGGTCGGGTTCAGGAGGGGGAGTATAGCCGCCGTTCCGGGCAATCTCGGGCAGGGCGTTCTTGCTGCCGCTCCCGTGTCACCGAGCCGGCTTGGCGAGGAGACGCCCAAGACTGCTTGGGACCGCACCGATCGGGACGACCCACCCTTCACCGTCACCGACATCGCCGGCCACACCGGGACCCACGGGCAGACGATCGGCGGCGGGATCCACAGCGGCGAGTTGACAGCCAAGACGTTCGGCGCCCGCATCGGCAGGCGCGTCCGCCGCGCCGACTACGACGAGTTCCTCCGCCGCCGCCAGCTCTCCGGCGCTATCGCGCGCCCGTTGCTCACCCTGGGCTCGCATGCGCTGGATCCCCCCCCCGAGATAGTGCCTGTCGTCGCAGCGATCGCGTTGACGCGTTCGTCGTTCGGGAGGCCCTCCATGGATGCTGAGCACTTCGACCGGTTCGTGCGCTCCCGATGTCCGCGCTCTTCCGGGTGAGGGGCAATCTCGACTGTGGCCGGATCGCGCACCGCCGCTTCGCCGTCGTCTCGCCCGACCCGCACCGCTTCGACGGCAACGGAGTCGGGTGCGACCGATCGGTGGGCCGGTAGATGCGAAGCGGCCCCCGACCGGTCGAGGACCGCTTCGCTTCGTTCGCCCGTCGCGCTGCGAAAACGAAGCGCCCGCCCGCGCGGCAGATCGGGATTCGTGCCCCTGATCTTTCGCGCCGGCGGGCGTGGACTGCTGGCTCAGCGCGCTATGCGTTTGGGCGCGCCACGCCGCGCGGGCGCGCCGTTAGCCGAGGATCGGCTCGCAGATGTTGTTGGAACAGATAAACCCGCCGGGACAGTCGGCATCGATGCAGCAGACGGTCCCGCTGCCGCAGTCGTCGTTGCGGATCGAGCCGTTGCACATCTTGGTCTGGCAGAACGTGGTGCTCGCGGTGAAGGTGGCGCTCCCGCACCCTCCGGAGGAGGAGAGGTCCGCCATGGTCAGGTTGGCGCCGGCGAAGTTCGCCTCCCGCAGCACCGACGACGACAGGTCAGCCCGGCACAGGTTGGCGTCGCCGAAGTCGGCGCCACGCATGCTGGAGCTGTGCAGGTCGGTGAGCGCCATCGTCGTCTCGCGGAAGATGGTGTTCTTGTAGACCGAGCTGTGGATGTCCTGGCTGGAAAAGTCCTGGCCGGTGTAGTCGCAGCCGCTGCGGTTGACGCCGTTGTCGGGCGGCGGGCACGTCGCCTGCGCGGAGACGCGCCCCCGGCCGACCGCTCCGGCGAGGCCCGAGCCCAGCAGCGCGCCCAGCGCGGCGCGCCGGGAGGCGGGTGCGCCCATCACGCGGGCAAGACGATCGAACGATTCGTGGTCCATGGCTCCACCCTCCGGATCCCTATGCTCGTGCTCCCGCGAGCGCGCGATTATGCGCATGCTCACGCTCGGAATACAGGCAATCGCGCGCCATGTATCGCACTCCTCCAAGGCGCCGACGCCGGTTGGATTGTGACGGATGGCCCGCCACAACGGCGGTGCAGCAGCGCCCGCAACCGTTGCAGGATCGTGCCAATCGGGCAGACCGGGTCAATTCCGACTCCCAGCGTGGTGTCGTACGATGGTCGCAACCGCCCTTCCCCTTGGCGCCGTAGCTTTCTGGGTCGCCAGCGTATGATGTGGGCGAGCCACGATCGGGGAAGCGTGGGAGGCGGCGGCGTGGGTGGAGCGGACGAGGCGTCTTCCTATAAAGAGTGGATGCTGGGCGAGATGCGGCGGCGGGAGTGGCGGCAGGCGGACTTCGCGCGGGCGGCGGGGGTCGATGTCTCGATGGTCTCGCGCTGGCTGAATGGGCGCCGTCCCGACCCGGCCTCGCTGGAGCGGGTGGCGGCGGCGCTGGGGGTCGATCTCGACGGGCTGCTGACGCTGGCGGGGCATCGGCCGCGCTCGCCGCGCGACGACGACCCGTGGACGGCGACGCTGGTGGCCAAGGTGCGCCAGGTGCGCTGGACGGCGGAGCGGTTCCTCATCGTCGACGCGATGCTGGACGATCTGCGCCGCCGCTCGTCGCGCGTGCCGATCGAGCAGGCGGCGCTGCCGGGGATGGACGACGGAGGCGGGAGGCGGGAGGCGGAAGGCGGGCGTCCGGAGTAGCACACTCTGGCTATCTGTTCGCCGTCGTGCTTTCGACTCACGACTCACGACTCACGACTCACGACTCGTACGATGCTTCGTTGCGCGAAGAGCGGGCCGACCTCCACGCCAACCCGCGCGTAGATCTCCGGCGGGATGCCGATGTCGGCGACGGCCAGCTCGCCGACGAAGGGGCGGGCGGCGGGGGCGAGGAGGCCGGTCTTGGGGAGGGCCAGGGTGAGGGTGGCGGCGGCGCGGACGCAGGGGGCGTGCGGCTCCCCGGTGAGGGCGTCGAGGCCGGAGGGGAGGTCGACGGCCAGGGTGGGCGCGGCGTGGGCGTTGGCGGCTTCGATGAGGCGGGCGGCCGGGCCGGCCGGCGGGCCGCGGAGGCCGAAGCCGAGCAGCGCGTCGATGATCAGGTCGGCGGGAGGCAGCGCGATCGTCTCGTCGGCGGATGGCGGGTGCAGCGGCAGGCCGAGGGCGGTCAGGGAGCGGGCCTGATGGGCGGCGTCTTCGCCGAGCCGATCGAGGGCGTGGCTGAGCCAGACGGCGGGGAGGGCGCCCCAGGCGTGGAGCAGCCGCGCGGCGACCAGGCCGTCGCCGCCGTTGCCGCCGCGGCCGGCCAGAACGATGACCCGCCTGCCCCGCGCGTCGCCGAGGAATCGCTGGCGCGCCCAGGCGGCGACGGCCTGACCGGCCAGCTCCATCAGTTGCAACGTCTCCACGCCGAGCGCGTCGGCCATGAGGCGGTCGACGTGCGACATCTGGTCAGGGGTGAGGGCGGGGAATGGATGGTTAGGCATGGCTGGTAGGGGTCACCCTCGAAACGGCGCGGTCGGCTCGGGCGTTGCAGAAACCGAGCGTCATCCGCGGCGGCAACGGCGTGGGTGACCGGGCGGCACGGGGCGTTCCGGATGCCCGTCCCCGGTTGACACCGGCAGGATCGGATGATAGCGTGACCAGGGGACGCCCGAGGCATTGCCATCCGGGTCAGTCTGGGTGGCTCCGTGGACCGCTCGGGAATCGCGGGCGGTTGGGGCGAATCAGGGAGGGTAGGCAGCAGATGAAGAGTCGACTGGTCGTCGCGGCGTCCGCGGTTGCCGTGTCCGTGGCGCTGCTGGGCGCGGCTCCGGCGTTCGCGCAGGAGAGTTCCGGCGGCACGATCAACATCGGCGGCAGCATCGCCGACACGGTGGCGGGCGCGGTCTCCGGCATCGCGACCGGCGGCGGCAGCGGCGGCAGCCTCAGCGGCGGCGTTTCGGTCGAGCGCAACGAAGCGTCGTTTGGCGAAGACGAGGGCGTGGCCATCTCCGACGCCAGCGGCGGGAACTACAACGCTTCGGCCACGAGAAGATAAGACGCGTTCGGATGGGCGGTCCCAGGCGGGGCCGCCGGCACGGGGCCGTGCCGCGCCGGGCGTCCGCGAGTCCGCATTCGCGGGCGGTCGAGCAGATGGTGCGGCAGGCGCTCGAAGCGTCGTTCAGGTGCAGATGGATGGCTGCGTGAGCGCCCGCGGGCGTTCGACCTGAAGCGGCGTCGGGAGGGAAGAACCATGGATTATCGGCGGATCAGCGGGTTGTTCGGGGGCGCGGCGGCTGGCGCGCTGGCGGTTGGCGCCGAGCTGGCGCAGGCGCAGGAGAACTCCGGCGGCAACATCACCATCGGCGGCGGCACGGGCGACCTGAGCGAGAGCATCTCCGGCACGGTGACGAACGCCGTCTCCGGCATCGCCACCAACAGCAGCGCCAGCGGCGGCACGAGCGTCGAGCGCAGCGAGGTCTCGCTGGGCGAGCAGGAAGGCGTGGCGATCGCCGACGCCAGTGGCGGCAACAACAACGTATCGTTCGTCAGCTAGCCCCGCGGCTGATACACTACGAGGCAATCCCCGCAGGGGTTTGCGGTCAACGTCCGGCAGACGCACGAGACAGGAGGTGCTCTCTCACGACCCGTCGCAACACGGAAGCCACGGCTGGTGAGCAATCCGACGGGAGACATTCCGGCAGGCGCGCGATCGTCGAGAGACGCACAGCGGTACGCGACGCGCGACAGACCGGGGTTCTCTGCGAAGCCGCCATGGCCGACATGAGACGGGACGGTTACCGAGCACGCACTGGATCGCGCCGAGCCGGCGCACCGGTATCGGACCTACCCAGGTCCGATTCACAGCGGAAGGGCTCCGAGGGGGGCCACAGGGAGGGTCATTCGACATGCAGTTCACAGATACCGCCTCGGCCGGCAACGGCGGCGTGGCGACCGCGTCCGCCAACGGCGGCGCGGTGGGCATCGGCGACGTCAACAGCGGCGGCAACGCCGGCAGCGCCATCGGCATCGGCGACACCGTCGGCACCGTGGCGGCGGACGGCGGCACGATGGCCAACTCGACGACGCTGAGCGTCTCGGCCAACGGCGGCACCGCCATCGCGGACGCCTCCGGCGGCGACTACAATCTGGCCTTCGTCAGCTAGGACGCGCCCGGGTTCGCCCGGCTGCTTTCCAGCGACGACGTCCGGCGAGAGCGGGTTTCCGTTCTCGCCGGATGTTTTTGTGAGCGGGTCGCCGGAGCGGGGATCGGGCGAGAGGCTGCCGCCGGGCCTGACCGCCAAAGCCGCCCCGGAGCCCTTGCGGCGACCGAAGGGCGCCCCCCGACCCTATCCCGTAGCCTTTGCACCCTTTGCATCCTTCGCCGGCGCGGCCCCGCCCCGGCGCCCAGCCGGATTCTGCATCAAACAGGCGCCGTTCCGAGCGCGGCGTGGACGCCCGGTCCCGTGGCAACGTCGAATTGGCGAGGCCGAGATTCTTCCTTCGTCGGAATGACACGATGTGGGCGCGCCGCTCCGGGATGGAAGGCGCGCCTGGTGCTCGATGCGGCCAGCACGCCAGCGACGCGGCTGTTGACGTGGGCTGATATACTGGGATGAACCCCCGCGGGGGGACGCCGTCGCGGCTGGGCACGGGGCGATTGCCGCCGGCCTGGGCGCCGGGATCGGGCCAGGGAAGGCTCGGTCGGGCGTGGAAGGGCTCCGGGAGGAGCTACGGGGAGGGCTACGGACATGCAGTTCACGGACATTGCCTCGGCCGGCAACGGCGGCGTGGCGACCGCGTCCGCCAACGGCGGCGCGGTGGGCACGGGCGACATCAACTCCGGCGGCAACGCCGGCAACGCCATCGGCGTCGGCGACACGTATGGCTCGGTGGCCGCGGATGGCGGCGCCGTCGCCAACTCGACGCA
>CALMZR010000394.1 GCA_937870845.1 uncultured Chloroflexota bacterium | reverse complement strand
CGTGGAGCGCCCGAGCGTCCATCAACGGCCAACAGCCAATAGCCAGCAGCAAGCAGCTACTCGACCTCGATCGCTTCGCCCGATTCGGTGGGGACGATGATTTCGTCGACCGGCTGCACGGGGCCGTCCGTGCCGGGGATGACTTTGTAGGTGGCGTTGTCGTAATTGTCGTCGACGACCGTTTCGATCTGGCCGCGCATGGCGGGGTCGCCGGGGTTGTAATTCGGGGTGTCCGAGCCAAAACCGGCCGGAATGACGATGGCCAGGGTGACTGGGTCGAGCTGGGCGCCGGTGAGCGGGTCGATGAGCAGGCCGGTGATGGGGTGGACCTGGTAGCCGGTGCCGGGGTGGTAGACGTAGCCGGTCGCCGGGTCGATCAGGTAGCCGGTGGCCGGGTCGATGAGCAGGCCCGTGGTTGGGTCGATCTCGAGCCCGGTGGCGGGGTCGATCTGCCGCTCCGGCGCCGGCGTGACCGCGGCATCGCCCGTGGCTGTTGGGGTGGTGGCGACGGCGGCTTCGTCGGTGGTTTGCGGCTGCGCGGCCGTTTGCGCCAGGTCGATCGGGGCCATCGACCAGCCCATGGCGTAGTTGTTGAACGCGCGCTGCTGGTTCTCGTGCGACTTCCCGTCTTGCGACGACGTGTCCTTCTTTTCCTTGTCCCGAATCCGCTCTTCCTCGACCACGGTCACATCCGGCTCAGTGACGACGACGTCAGAGGGCGGTGGCTCCGGGGCCAGGGCGGTCACGCCGATGCCGCTGGTCGGAACCTCGGCGAGCTGGGGCGCGTCGGCTTGTCCGTCGACCGCCGATTCCGGCGACGGCGTGCTCTCAGTCACCGGCGTCGGGGTGATCGGGAGGAAGGCCTGCTCCGGCGGCATGGGCAGGATTGGCGCCGGGGGCAGGACGACGCTGTCGGGCGACTGTCCCGCGTTCTCGAGCGCCGTGATGGCCTCCTCGGGCACCGGGACGGCTTCCGTGGCGACCGGCGCGGCGGGTTCCTCCGGCGCGGCTTGCTCCCCGCCGTCGTCCCTGCGGCCGCCGTCGCGCCGGCTGTTGCCATCGTCGGCGCTCTCCGGAGCCGGCTCGGACGCGGCCTCGCCTTCTGGCGGGGCTTCAGACACCGCCTCGGGCTGGCTGACGTCTTCGCCCGTTTGCACCGGCTCCGCCGCCTGGGCCAGGTCCGCCGACGTGGCGACGGGAGCCTCTTCGACCGCCGGGGCCATTGCGAGCGCAGGATCTCCGCCGCCAACCGGTCCTTCACCTGATTGAATCGGCGGTTGGGTGGCCACGACTTGCTCGATCGCCGGCGCCTCTGTCGGCTGCGCCTGGGCGATGCTCGGTTCGCGCGTTTCCGTCGCCTTTGGCGTCGGGGTTTCGGCGGGCTCTTTGGTCGGCTCGTCAGCAATCATTCTCGGCTCAGTGGCCGTCGGGTCCGGCTCCGGCGTTTCCTCTGGCGCCTTTGTCGGCATCGGCTGCGCCGCGACCGCGGCCATGGTCGCCTCGGCGTCCGCGGATGTGCCGTCGCCGTCGCCGTTTCCCGGCGCGTTCATGGCGAGGAACATGGCGCCGGCCAGCGCCGCCACGAGCGCCAGCCCGGAGGCTACGGCCATGCCGGGCGAGGAGAGGGTTTGCAGCGCGCCGCGCAGCCAGCCCCAGCCACCGCTCTCGCTTGAGATGGAGGCCATCACCGCGCGGGAGACCGCCGGGCTCGGGGCCAGGCGGGGCATGGCGTGCAGATCGCGCGCCAGGTCGTCGGCGCTGGCCACGAAGAGGCGGCAGGAGTCGCAGGCCGCCAGGTGCGCGTTCAGCTCCCGATGCTCGGCCGCCGTCAGCGGGGCGTCCATTCGCGCCGAGATCAGCTCCTGGGCGCGGTCGTGGGAGGTCATCCCTGGGCCTCCCACTTCTCCGGGGCGGCCAGCGCCTCGGCGCTGCCGTAGATCTCGGCGAAGGCCTTGCGCGCCCGGAAGAGGCGCAGCTTGGCGGCGTTCTCGGTGATGCCGAGGGCGTCGGCGGTCTCGGCCAGCGACATGCCCTGGTAGTGGCGCAGCAGGAGCGCCGCCGCGTAGTGCTGCGGCAGGCGGGAGAGGGTCTGCTCGATGTCTTGCCGCCGCCCGACGGCGCGCTCGACGGACTGGTCGCTGGCGTGGTCGTGGCCGGGCAGGAAGGGGATCCACTGCACGATCTTGCGCCGCCGGAGCTGGCTGATGGCGGTGTTGGTGGCGATGCGGTAGAGCCAGGGCTTGAAGGCGAGGTCAGGGCGGGTGGAGGGGAGGGCGTTGTACGCCTTGATGAAGGTGTCCTGGGTAAGGTCTTCCGCCATCGCGCGGTCGCCGACCATGCGATGCAGGTAGTTGAGGATTGGCGCGTGGTATTGCTCGAACAAACGAGCAAAGGCGACCTGATCGCCCTCGCGGGCGCGCCCGACGAGATCCGGATCGTCCGAGGTCAACCCCTGACTCCTGCGGGCGGGCGGCTGGTCCGCTACCGGCCTCGCAATGGTCCACGGTATCGAGAGTTCCATCCGGCGATCCGACGCTCCTTTCCGCAGGCTCCAACGCACCGTGCGCGGCATCCGTTTCGCCGCGCAGGGGGGCTGGAGTGGCGGAGCGGGGACGCCGGGATCGGGGGCAGGATACCAGATCGCTTCCGGGCCGCGTCCGGCTGCGAGGCGGTCTCGCCGAGCGGGGTTCCACGTGGAACGATTCGCCGTCCACCCGGGTGGACCCGCGGTCGTCTGGGGCTCCGGTCGTCGCTACCATTTCCCGCCGAGGAGGGCGGGCCATGCCGAGGCGAGACCGCACGCCGCTGCACGACATCCATGGGGAGTCGAATGCGCGCTTCACGGTCGGCGCGTGGGATGCCGCGAACGTCGCCGTCCTGGAGGCGTCCGGCAGCGACGTTCGCTCGGCGCTGGAAGCGGGGCTGCGCGCGGTGTTGCAGCTTGCCACCGCGGGCGAGCTAGAGCCGCCTGCCTCGGATCGCTCCGTGCCGCTACGCGCGGAAGGCGACGACCTCTCAGAGCTCTGCTTCGACCTCATCGAAGATTTCCTGGACGAGTTGGGATTCTCCCCATTCGCTTGCCACGGCGTGGCGGTGGACGGGGTGCTGCATCGATTCGGCGGCGGCTACGTCGCCTGGGGCTACGCCCTCGAGTCGACCGCGCCGGCGCCGAAATCGATCCTGCCGGAAGTGCTCAAGATGCCGACCGTCGAGAGTCAGGCCGACGGGATCGTGTTTCGGGTGGCGATGGTTCGTGTGGATGCGTGACGCCGCGCCCTAATCGTCGCTGATCACGACGTCGCCTTCGTCCTCCGCGACGATCTCCCGCGCCCGGTCGAGATCGCTCTGGCGGACGTAGAGATCGTGCGAGAAGGTGGCGACCGAGCCCCAGCCCCCGGCGCCGGGGCCGCCGGGGCGGACCAGCGCCGGGATCCCCTCATCGGCGAGCACCTGCTCCCAGAAGCGGGCCATCGGCTCGTTCGGGGCCGAAAGCAGGAAGGCGATCTCCTGGCCGTCGCTCACGATTGGTCTCCATTCTCGCCAAGGCCGGCGGCGATCTCGGCGCGCACCAGCTCCATCGCCGTCGGCTCGATGGCCGCGACGCCCTCGAACGGCGTCTCCAGTTGAAATTCGAGCAGCAGCAGAAGCGCGACCAGCGTCGCCAAGGCCGCCGTCATCAGCCCGTGCAGCCAACGATCTTCGATCGCGAAGAGGTAGGAGAACGCCACGGTGATGACGGCCCCGATCAGCAGCGTCAGCGTCATCGGCTCCGGCAGGGCATCCTCGCCCAGGAGGACGCGGTTGCGGCGGGCCTCGTCCAGGAGGGCGAGTTGATCCAGCGACGCGGCGTAGGTCGGATTCCGCTCTCCGGCCCGCACGCCCGCGTCGTTGACGGCCTGCCAAAGGCGATGCACGGAGCTGGTTTCCAGCGTCGGGCCGAACTGCCCCTCGGCCATGGCCGGCCACTCGACATCAATGACGTTCGTGGCATAGGCCTCCAGGGCGGTTTCGATGCGGAGGCGGTCGTCCTCCGATAAGACCTGCGCTAGCCGCGCCAGGTTGAGGACGGCGTTGGCCTCGTCGGCGGCGACGGCGCGGGCATCACGGTACTCCTCCCACGCGGCGACGACGACCTGGGCCAGGATCACGGCGTAGATCACCCCGATGACCGCATAGACATAACCCGCGACATCGGTGTGGCGCGCCAGCCGGTCGTGCGGCACGGAGCGGCGCACCACGGCCAGGCCGAGCAAGGCCAGCATGACGGCGGCCACGATGACCATGGCGATCGCCCCGAATCCGCTCATGCCGGGAGCGTATCGCGGGGGAGGGGCGGGGGCAAGACGAGACGGGAGGCGGGAGGCGAGCCGCCGTGCCGAGCCAGGGGCCCGCAGAACAGGGTTGTTGGTCGCATCGCCCCGGTCGGGAGCGGCGATGTGTGCGATGATCGGTCAAACGTACGGAATCGATGACGAAAGGGGGCGCTTCTTCGTGTCCGGCGATCACCGCCCCATCCTCGCCATTACCCTTGGCGACCCCGCCGGCATCGGGCCGGAGGTTGTCCTCAAGGCGCTTGTTCACGATGAGGTCTACGAGAGCAGCCGGCCGCTGGTCATCGGCGACCGGCGCGTTCTCGAGCGCGCGGCGGGATGGCTCGGGCAAGCCGTCGACTTCGACGTCGTCGCCGATCCCGCCGCCGGGGTCTACACGCCTGGCCGAATCACGTTGCTCGATCTGGAGAATGCGCCGCCGGAACGGATCCCGGTGGGGGAGGTGAGCGCGGCGGCGGGGGCGGCGGCGGTGGAGTATGTTTTTCGCGCCTGCGATCTGGCGATGGCGGGATCCGTCGATGCCGTCGTCACCGCGCCGCTGAACAAGGCGGCGATGAACCTGGCCGGGTACGACTACGCCGGCCACACCGAACTGCTGACCGAGCGCACGGGGGCGGAGCGGGTGAGCATGCTCCTCATCGGGCCGAACCTGCGCATCGTCCACGTCAGCACGCACGTCGGGTTGGCCGAGGCGATCGCGCGGGTGACGCCGGAGCGGGTGGAGGCCGTCATCCAGCTCGCCCACGACGCCTGTACAGCGCTCGGCATCGCTCGGCCGCGTATCGCCGTGGCCGGGCTCAATCCGCACGCCAGCGAGGGTGGGCTCTTCGGCGCCGAGGAAGCGCGCAGCATCGAACCGGCGATCCGGTCCGCCCGCGCCCGCGGCCTCGACGTCAGCGACCCGCAGCCGCCCGACACGGTGTTTCTGCGGGCGACGAAGGGCGCCTACGACGTCGTCGTGGCGCAGTACCACGACCAGGGGCATATCCCGATGAAGCTGCTTGCCTTCGATTCGGGGGTCAACGTCAGCTACGGCCTGCCGATCATCCGCACCTCGGTCGACCACGGCACCGCGTTCGACATCGCCGGGAAGGGGATCGCCAGCGAGTCGAGCCTGCTGGCCGCCATCGACGTCGCCGTGCAGATGGCGCACGCCCGCGCCGCATCGACGTCCGGCTGACGGCCGTGGCCCAGCTCCTGATCGTCGCCGACGATCTGACCGGCGCCGCCGACACGGGAGCCTGTTTCGCGGCGCGGGGGTTGGCAACGGTCATTCCGCTCACGAGAGGGGCAGACATCGACGCGGACGTGGTCGTGCTCTCCACCGAATCGCGCGATCTCTCGGGGGAGGATGCCGCGCGCGTCGTCGCCGAGGCGGTCGCTGGCCAGTTGGCGGCACAAGAAGAAACCGGTCCTCGCTGGGTGTACAAAAAGATCGATTCCGCGCTGCGGGGCAACCCGCGCGACGAGCTGCTGGCGGTCATGGCCGCGAGCGGGGAGCGACGCGCGCTCGTCGCCCCGGCATTCCCGGCCCAGGGCAGGACGACGATCGGTGGGCGGCAATTCGTGGATGGGCTGCCGCTGGCCGAGAGCTCCATGGGGGGCGAGCGATCGACATCGGACATCGCCGCCGTCTTCGCCGGCGGCGATGTCCCCACGCGCGTTCTCGGTCTGGCGGCGATCCACGACCAGCCGGAGGAGGTGGCCGCCATCCTGGAGGCGGAAGCGGCGGGGATCATCATCGCCGACGCGGCCACCGAGGACGATCTGCTGGCGCTGGCGCGCGCCGTGCGCCGCACGTCGCTGCGCCTGCTGTGCGGCACGGCCGGGTTCGCCCGCGCGCTGGTCCACGCCTTGCCGTTGCGCCCCGCCTCGCTCCCGGATCCGAGGCGGAGGCCCAGCGCCCATCCGGTGCTCGTCGTCGCCGGCAGCCAGAACGAGGCGACGCGCCGGCAGATCGATCGCCTGGCCGACGCCGGCGTGCCGATCGTCCGGCCGAGCCAGGACGCCATCGACGGGTCAGGGAGCATCGACGACGTTGCCCGCGAGGTGAGGGCGTCCCTCGTCAGGGGCAGGTCGACGGTCCTGACGACGGCGGGGTTGGCGCCATCGCCGCTCTGTGGGAAAGCGGTCGCCGAGCGGCTCGCCCGGATCGTGGCGTCGCCGCTGCTCCATGACGCGCTTGGCGGGCTGGTCCTGACCGGGGGTGATGTGGCGGCGGCGGTGTGCGCCGCGCTCGCTGGGGTGGCCTTGTGGCTGGGTGGCGAGATTTCGCCCGGCCAACCCTGGGGCATCCTGGAGACCCGCGACGGAACGCGCATCCCGACAGCGACCAAGGCGGGAAGCTTCGGGGACGAGCGGGCGCTGCTGGCGGCGATGGACTACCTCGCGGCGCCGAGCGGACCCCGCCAGTGACCGCGGGCGGCGTCGAGCCGGTCGCGATAGAAGGCGAACCCCTCGTCATAGAGCGTGGCGAGGTTTTCTCGCGGCCCGACCACGGCATCGGGCCGCGTCCACGCTTCGGCGTCGACTGGGCGCCCGGCGGCGGTCAGCGCCGCCATCGCCGCGCCGCGAGCGCCGGTCTCCGGTTGCCGCGCCAAGGCCAGTGGGCGCTGCAGCACGTCGGCCAGAGCCTGCCGCCACCGCGCCGCCCGCACCCCGCCGCCGCTGAGAAAGACCCGAGCCTCGGTCCCCAGCCCAGCGCTCTGCAGGCAGTGCCGCGTGGCGTAGCCGATCCCTTCGCAGACGGCCCGGACGATGTCGGAGCGCGTCGATTCCAGACTCAGCCCCAGAAGCTGCCCTCGCGCCGCCGGATCGACGAATGGCGCACGCTCCCCCGCCGGCGCCAGGAAGGGGAGGACCACCATGCCATTCGCGCCGGGTGGCGAGGCATCGAGGAGATGGTCCACGTCGTCTCGCCGCGAGCCGGTCAACGCCAGCGCCCACTCCAGCGACGGCGTGCCGACCATCGCCGGCATGACGCGCGTCCAGCGGCCGCGCTCCGGCATGCAGAGCAGCATCCCGGCGGGTGGACCGTCCGTCTCGACGCGATCGACGAGCACGCCGCAGCCGAGCGTCGTTCCCAGGATGACCAACGCGTCTCCCGCGCGCCCGACGCCGGCCCCGATCATCGTGGCGCACAGATCGAACGGGCCGGCATGCACCGGCAGCCCAACCGGCAATCCCGTCAGCGCGGCGCCCTCGGCCGAGAGCGGCCGCAGCGGGGCGGGGCTCGGATCGACCGGGGCGAGGAGTCCGGTCCACGCCGATAACCCAAAGAGATCGAGCAGCTCGTCGCTGTAGGCCCGCGTCCGCGGATCGAAGAAGGGGAGGGATGCGTCCGACTCGTCGGTCGCGCGGGCGCCGGTGAGCCGTTGCAGGATGGCGTCCTTGCAGTACCCAGCGGTCGTGGCGGCCCGCAAGGACTCCGGCTCGTTCGCCTCCAGCCAGGCCAGGATCGGGGCCGCCGCGCCGGGGAAGAGCATGTTGCCCGAAAGGCGGAATGCCCGCTCCGCCACCCCTGACGCCAACCAGGCAATGACGATCTCCGCCGCGCGCGCATCCGACCAGAGGATGGGCGGCCGCACTTGCCGGCCGTCGCCGTCGAGCAGCCACACCCCATCGCCCTGGGCCGTGATGCCGAGCAGATCGACCGGCTCGTCGGCGGCGACCTTGCGGATGACTGCCCCGACCGCCTCCAGCACCTCCTCCAGATCTTGCTCGGCGTACCCGGGATGCGGGGCGCGGGTGCGCGTGGGGCGGCCGGCGACGCGAAGCACCTCGCCGTTCTCGGTGAAGGCCACGGCTTTGACGACCGATGTCCCGGCGTCGACGCCGATGAGCATCGTCAGCGACCAACCGCCGTTGCCACGGCGGCGGGATTGGCGACGAAGCGGAGCGGCTCGCCGCGCAGGTAGCGGCCGACCTCGGCGGCGGCGATCTTGGCGGCCCGCTCCGCCGTTTCCCGGCTGGCCCCAGCCAGATGAGGCGAGAGCACCAAGTGCGGGGTCGAGAAGATGCGAGCGCCGGGCGGCGGCGGCTCGGGGTCGTAGACATCGAGCGCGGCGGCGCGGAGATGGCCGCTATCCAGGGCATCGCAAAGCGCGTCCTGATCGAGGAGACCGCCCCGCGCCGCGTTCACCAGCACCGCTCCGCGCGGCAGGAGCGCCATTTCCTCGCGCCCAATGAGGCGATGGGTCTCCGGCGTCAGCCGGGCATGGAGGCTCAGGACGTCGGCTCGCGGCAGCAGCCCGTCCAACGTCACGAGTTCCGCCCCGACGGCGGCGACAGCGGCGGGTTCGACATAAGGATCGGCGACGAGGACGCGCGCGCCGAACGCGCGCAGGACGGTCGCCACGCGCCGTCCAATCGCGCCGAAACCGACCAGACCGGCGGTCTTGCCTTCCAGCTCGGTCCCGGCGAGGTCGTAAGCGTAGAAATCGCCGCGCCATCTGCCCGCGAGCAGGTCGTGGTGCCCGGCGGCGATGTGGCGCATCGCCGCCAGCAGCAACCCGATCGTGTACTCCGCCGTGGCGGCGGCGTTGCGGGCGGGGGTGAAGCAGACCGGGATGCCGCGCTCGGTGGCGGCGTCGAGGTTGACGTTCACCGGGCCGCCGCGGCAAACCACGATCAGGCGCAGCGCCTCGGCGACGGCGATGACGCGCGCGGTGAGGGGGGCCATCTCGGTCACGACGATTTCGACGCCGGGAAGCAGCCCCAGCATGTGCGCCTCGCTCCCGGCCGCTTCCTTGACCTCCGCCACCGGGCCAAACGGCTCGTGCGGCC
>CALMZR010000393.1 GCA_937870845.1 uncultured Chloroflexota bacterium | reverse complement strand
TGTGGCCTACGATGTCGCGGGCATGGCCGCGGCGATCCGCGCCGCCGAGGGATTGCCCGATCGCTTCGCCCGCGACCTGGAAATCGGCGGGCGAGCCTGAGCGCCCCAGCAGGCCGCTACGCGATCTCTTCGCCGACCAGCCCGATCGACTCGCCGACGAAGCTGGACCACTCGGCCGCGAACGCCTCCATGGCGGGGGAGGCGAGCATGGCCTGGTAGTCGCCGAGGTCGGTGATCTCGACGCGTTCGACGTAGTCGTAGGGGCTGGCGTCGCCTTCGAGCGTCCCTGTCGCCCGGGTGACGACGTACGAGGTGATCTGGGGCAGGGAGCGGGCGGTCGGGTAGTCGACGTCGCGCACCCAGCGTTCGTAGGCGTCGGGCGAGGCTTCGGGGCGGAGCGTGTTCAGAAAGTAGACCACGGGCATGGCGCTGTCCTCCTCTTCAGTCAAAGCGCCTGGCCGATGACCGGCGTGTTGCGGCCCTGGGGCAGAGTCCAGCCGCCGTCCACGACCAGGGTCTGCCCGGTCATCATGGCGAAGGGGCGGGAGCAGAGGAGGACCGCCAATGCCGAGAGCTCGTCCCAGGTGACGAGGCGCTGCAAGGGCGTCGCCTCCAGTTGCGCCTGCATGTAGCCGGGAGCGATCTCCTCCACCCCAGGGGTATCGACGATCTGACCTGGAGCGATGGCGTTGACGGTGACGGCCGGAGCCAGCTCGATCGCCAGCGAGGCGACGAGATGGCGCAAGGCGTCTTTGGCGAGGCCGTAGACGGCGTGGGTGCGGATGAACGCGGAGCCGGCGGAGATGGCCACCATACGGCCCCAGCCCCGCTCGCGCATGCCGGGAGCGGCGGCTTTGGCCAAGCCGTAAGCGGCGCGCAAATTGACGTTCATGACGCGGTCCCAGGTGGCTTCGTCGAGGGCGACGAAGGGGAGGTCGGCGTAGGGGCCGGCGGCATGGACGAGGATGTCGACGCGGCCGAAGCGGTCCTGAACGGCCTCGACCAGACCTTCGGCAGCCCCGCTCTCAGCCAGATCGGCCACGAAGCAGTCCGCCTGCCCGCCCGCGGCGATCACCTCGTCCGCGATGAGCCGCGCGGCCCCCGCATCCCGCTGGTACTGCACGGCCACGGCCGCCCCGTGCGCGGCGAAGCGCCTGGCGATGGCCGCGCCGAGGTTGCGCGAGGATCCAGTGACCAGGGCGACCTTGTCGTCGAACCGGTCGCCGCCGAGGATCGGCTCCGTCATAGCGGGAAATCCTTCGTGGCCGCTTGCGGTCCCTCGCGGATGACGCGGTGCACGCGCTCCGGGGTGAAGGGGGTGGTCCGCACCGGGGAGCCGATGGCGTCGGCGATGGCAGAGGCGATGGCGGCCGGGGGCAGGACGACCGGGGGCTCGCCCACGCCCTTGGCGCCGTACGGCCCCTGGTCCGAGGCGTACTCAAGGATGACCGTGCGGATGTTTGGTGTGTCGAGCGTCGTCGGCAGCTTGTAGAGGGCGAGGTTGGGGTTGAGCATCCGGCCCTCGTCGAGGACGATTTCTTCGGTCAGGGCGTAGCCGATCCCCTGCGCAGCGCCGCCCTGCATCTGTCCCTCGACGAAGGTCGGGTTGACGGCGAAGCCGGCGTCCTGGACGACGACGTAGTCGACCACCCGCGTCTGGCCCGTTTCGCGGTCGACCTCGACCTCCGCCGCGTGGCAGTGGAACGAGGGGGCGTTGAAGACGGTGAAGACGGAGCCCTCGATGACGTCGAGGGCGATGGCCGGTGGATTCGCCAAGAACGCGCCCCGGCCCAGGATCGGTTCCGACATCCACATCTGCCCGGCCGTCAGCTCCGCGTACGGCACGCCGCGATCGGGGACGCCGCGCACCTGCACCACCCCATCGACGATCTCCAGGTCGGCCTCGGCGGCTTCCAGGAGCGCGGCGGCGCGCTCCAGCAGTTGTTGGCGGGCGTCGCGCGCGGCGGTCTGGGCGGCGCGGCCGGCGTTGAAGAGGGTGCGACTCCCCTGGGCCCCGGCGTCCATGGGCGTGGCGTCGGTGTCTCCCCAAATGATGCGCACCCGCTCCAGCGGCACGCCCAGCTCCTCGGCGACGATCTGCGCCACGCCGGCCATGACCGCGCCGGTGCCGATCTCCGCCGCGCCGATCTGGACGACGACGGAGCCGTCCTCGTTCAACTGAACGCCACAGCCGGCCGAGCCGGTGGTGGTCAGCCACCAGGCGCAGGCCAGGCCCTTGCCGCGCAGCGTGTTCGGGTGGTCGGAGACGGCAGGCGTGGCGAGGTCGATCGCCTCGGCTGCCCGCGTGATGGCTTCCTTGAGGCTGACGCGCCCCAGGCGCTGCCCGGTCGGCCCCTCGTCGCCGTCCTCGAAAGCGTTGCGCAGCCGCAGCTCGACCCGATCGATGCCCAGTTCGCGGGCGATCTCGTCCATGTGGGTTTCGACGGCGTAGACGGACTGCGGCCCGGATGGTCCCCGGTAGGAGCCGAACGGGATGTTATTGGTGTGGACGACCTTGACGTCGACGGCCAGGTTCGGGATGCGGTACGGACCGGGGATGAGCATGGCGGCAACGCCGCCGATGAGCGGGCTGCCGATGGCGTAGGCGCCCGCGTCGAGCACGATGTGCGCCTCGCGGCCCAGGATGGCCCCGTCGGCGGCGAGGGCCGAGCGCAGCCGGAAGCGCATCGGGTGGCGCGGGTTGCCGTTGGCCAGATCCTCTTCGCGGGTGTTGACGAGGCGCACAGGGCGGCCGGCCGCGCGGGCGAGGAGCGCGGCGTAGATGTCGAGGCTCGCCTCGAGCTTGCCGCCGAAGCCGCCGCCGACCGTGGCGGCGACGACCCGGATGTCGGCGAGGGGGATGCCGAGCGCCTCGTGGAGCTGGTAGCGGACGCCGAAGGGGTGCTGGGTGCTGGAGTGGAGGGTCACCCGGCCGCGGCCATCGACGTCGGCGACGACCGCCCGCGGCTCCATCGGCGTCTGATGCACGGAGTGGGCCGCGTACGAGCTCTCGACGATGCGATCGGCGCCGGCGAAGGCGGCTTCGATGTCGCCCCGGCGCAGGGTGATGTGGGCGAGGACGTTGCCCCAGCGGATCAGCTCCGCGGGTCCGGCGTAGCTGGCGACGTCGTCGTGAATGACGGGCGCATCAGGGGCGAGGGCGGCGATGGGGTCGAAGATCGCGGGCAAATCCTCGTAGTCGGTCTCGATCAGGTTGGCCGCCTCGGCGGCAAGCGCCGCCGTCTCCGCGGCCACGGCGGCCACGGGTTCGCCGACGTGACGCACGCGGTCGGCGGCGAAGACCGATTGGTCCTTGACGATCTCGCCAAACCGTCCTTGGGCTTCCTCAGCCGTCAGGACCGCCACGACGCCGGGAAGCGCCCGCGCCGCGCTCGAATCGATGCTGACGATGCGGGCGTGGGGACGGTCGCTGCGCACGATGACGCCGTGCAGCATCCCCGGCAGGATCAGGTCACCGGCGTAGCGAGCGCGGCCGGTGACCTTGTCGTCGGCGTCGAGCCGCCTGCCGCGCGCGCCGACCGTGGCGAACGGCGGCGCTTCAGATACGGTCATTCCGTATCTCCCTGTCTGGCGCGCTCCGCCGCCCGCGCCAACGCCCGCCGCACGAAGACGGCGACCATCTCGCGCCGGTAATCGGCGGAGGCTTCGGTGTCGTCCAGAGGGTCGCATTCCTGGGCGGCCGCCTCGGCGGCGGGCTGAATCGTGTCGTCGCTCAATGGCTTGCCCCGAATGACCGCTTCCGCGGCGACGGCCCGGAGCGGGGTCGTCGCCGCGCCGGAGAGGCCGATGCGCGCTTCCGAACATGTTCCATCCGGCGCGAGAGCGATCGCCGCCGCGACGCCGACGATGGCGTTGTCGACGCCGCGAATGCGGTGCTTCAGGTACGCGGAGCCAACAGGAGGCGGGAGGTGGACCGCGGTCAGCAACTCGTCGGGCTGCAATGCCGGCTCCATGTAGTCGCGGAAGAACTCTTGCACCGGGACGCGGCGGGCGCCGTCACCGTTGACGATCTCGATGGAGGCGCCAAGGGCGATCAGGGCGGCGGGGGGATCGCCGGTCGGGTTGGCGTGGCAGAGGTTGCCGCCCAGTGTGCCGCGCTGCCGGACTTGAGGCGTGGCGATTGCCTGAGCCGCCTCGGCCAAGGCGGGGTAGCGCGTGCGCAGCGTCGGATCGCTCTCCAGGGCGTGCTGGGTAGTCATGGCGCCGATGGTCAGGCCGCCGTCGCGCTCCTCGATGCCGTCCAGGCCCGGCACGCGGCGCAGACCGATCAAGGCGGCGGGGGCGATCAAGCCCTGGCTGAGGAAGACGAGGAGGGATTGGCCGCCGGCCAGGACCTTGGCCTCTTCGCCGTAACGGGCCAGGAGGGCGAGCGCCTCCTCGAGGTCACGGGGAGCGTGGTAGGCGAGGCCGGGCTCGCCGGCCGCGAATACATCGTCACGGGCGTGCATCGCGCTCATGATTCGAGGCGGGCCCGCACGCAGGCGGCGAAGTCGTCGAGCATCGCCTCGGCGCGCTTGGCGATCATGCCGTGCCCGTACTGGCCGATCTTGCCGAGCACGTCGATGTCCGAGCCGACGTGGACGGTGGTCGTCCCCCCGTCTTCGCGTAGCTCCATCGACATGCGGGCGTTGACGCCGCCGCCGATCTTCGCGTCCTTGCCGCGCACCTCGACGACTCCTGCGCGGGCGGCTTCATCGAGCGCGACGATGGCGATCGTGCAGCCGAAGGCCGCGGAGACGGGGCCAATTTTTGCTTTGACCTCCGCCTCGTAGGTCGTAGCGTCAAGCTGGCGCACGTCGCTGGCGCCGGGGATGCAGCCGGCCATCTCCGGGACGTCCATGAGGAAAGTCCAGACCCGGTCGACAGGGGCAGCCACGGTGAACTCCTGATCGAGTCGCATTCCCACGTTACCCTTTCGCGGCCAGAACCGCTTTGACGATCTTGTCGTAGCCGGTGCAGCGGCACAGGTTGCCGCTGAGGGCGCGGCGGATGTCGGCTTCGTCGGCATGCGGGTTGGCGTCCAGGAGGGCGCGGGCGGAGAGGATCATGCCGGGGGTGCAGAAGCCGCATTGCACCCCGCCGCCGGCGGCGAAGGCTTCCTGCACAGAATCGAGCGTCCCGTTGCGCGCCAGCCCCTCGATGGTCGTGATCTCAGCGTCTTGCGCTTCGACGGCGAGCACCAGGCAGGCGTAGACGGCGGCGCCGTCCAGCAGCACCGTGCAGGCGCCGCACTCGCCCATGCCGCAGCCGTACTTGGCCCCGGTGAGGCCGAGGCGGTCGCGCAGGACGTCGATGAGGAGGGCGTCTGCGGGGGCGTACGTGCGGCGCGGCTGGCCATTGACGGTCAGTTTCAGGGGCATCTCCACGCGGGCGGTTCCTCCATCCTCGAATCAGTCCGACAACCTCGTGTCATTCCTCGCTTCGCTCGGAATCTCGGCGCCGGGGAACGATCCTGCCATGGAGCCGGGATGCTTCGCTCCGTTCAGCATGACACGGACTTGCCATCGTGCAGCCGGGGCAGTAAATCGGCGGCAATGCGGCGGATGACGGTTTCGGCCGAGTCTGCCGGAAACGGGAAGAAGACGATCTCGTCGGCCCCGGCCGCGATCAGGCGGCGAACGCCGGCGGCGCACTCGTCGGGTGTGCCGGCGACGGCGACTCTTGCGATCACCGCATCGTCGACCAGCTCAACGGGAAAGCGGCCCTCCTCGCGGTAGATGCGGCCCATGGCGCGGACGAGGTCGTCGGGGACGCCGGCCTGGGTGGAGAGGGCGCTCGGTTCGCCGCCGGCCCCGAGGTACTCCGCGATCGGGGCCCGGACACTGTCGCGGGCGGCGGCGCCATCCGCGTCGATGGCGAGGATGACGTAGACGACCAGGCGATGCGCGCGAGGGTCGCGGCCGCCGCGCTCGCAGCCGATGGCGATGTTCTCCCGCGCGAACTGGAGATAGCCGGGGCTGGAGAGGACGGAGAGGATCGAGCCGTCGGCGACCTCGCCGCTGAGCTGCAGTGCCTTCGGCCCCTCCGCGCCGAGGTAGATCGGCATCGACGAACGCAAGGGATCGAAACCGAGCCGCACGTCGTGTAGGCGGAAGTAGCGGCCCTGATAGTTGGAGGCCGCGCCGGAGAGGAGCTCGCGGGTGATCTCGACCGCCTCCCGCATGGCCGAGAGCGGGCCGCGGTAGTCGAGGTCCATCTGCCGCATCCAGTAGCGCACGCCGGCGCCGTAGCCGGCGATGACGCGCCCCTCAGCGATGAGGTCGAGGGCGCCCAGCTCCATGACCGTCAAAGCGGGGTGGCGGGGCAGCGGGGTGAGGATGCCGAGCCCGATGGCGATGCGCTCCGTGCGCTCCGCGACGGCCGTGGCGGTGGCGATGCCGCCCAGGTAGAAGTAGTCCTCGCCCAGCCAGCAGGAAGCGAAGCCGAGCTCGTCGGCGAGCCGCGCGCCGGCCAGGGTGCGGTGCAGGGGGAAGTTCCCGCTGAAGAGCAGGCCGTAGGTGGTGGGGGCTTGGTTCGAAGTGGTCATGCGAGGCGCTCCGCCGTGCCCTCACCCCCCACCCCCCTCTCCCGTGGGACACGGGAGAAGGGGGGCTTTTCGGCTGCGGCCCCTTGCTCCCCCCTCCCCGCTCCGAGGGGAGAGGGATTGGGACTGAGGGGCATTCGCCGGAGATGAGGGGTTTACCTCTCTGCTATTCCTTCGACACCATCCAGTACCGGGCCCCGACGTCGGTGTTCCAGTTGTAGCCGGAGATGTTGCTGCGCCCGGCGACGACGTAGTTGACCTGGAAGAGCAATCCCCACGGGGCGTCATCGACGATGATGCGCTGGGCTTCGCGGGAGAGGGCGTCGCGCTTTTCGAGGTCGGTTTCGTAGAGGCCGGAGAGAACGATCTCGTCGACCTCGGGGTTGTTGTAGCCGGCGGCGTTGGTGGCGGTGTTGGTGGAGACGAAGTTGAAGAAGAGGTGGTACATCGGGTCGTTGACCCAGGAGTAGAACTCGCCCAGGTAGCCCTGGAGCTGGCCGCTGTTGAACAGGTCGTAGTACTCGGCGTCAGTCATGCGGCGCACGTTGGCGGTGATGCCCGCCTCGGCCAGGCCGGACTGGATCCAGACGGCAATCTGCTCGTTCTGGGCGAACCCGATCAGGACGGCGATGTCGAACTCGAGGTCGGCGATGCCCGCCTCGTCGAGCAGCTCGCGGGCGCGCGCCGGACCGCCGTCGTAGTTCCAGAAGGAGTAGTCGCTGGTCGGCATCCCCTCCGCCACCGGGCTCTTGACCGGTTTGGCGAAGCCGAACATGACCTCGTCGATGATCGTCTGGTACGGGATGGCGTGGCTGACCGCCTGGCGGACCACCTTCTGGTCGAAGGGGGGGATGCGGTTGTTCATGCCGAGGAAGTTCGGCCAGGGGACATCGAAGTTGAAGAGGGTGATGTCGGGGTTGTCGCGCAGGTCGGCCAGGTCCTTGGGCAGCAGGTTGAAGGAGAGGTCGACGTCGCCGTTGACGAGCAGGCTGAGGCGCTCCTGCGGGCTGGGCACGACGCGGTTGACGACGCCGCCGTTCCTGAGGGCGTCGGGGTTCCAGAAGTTCGGGTTGGGGGCGAACTCCCAGGAGACGCCGGGAGTCCAGTTGGCCAGGGTGTAGGCGGCGGAGCCGAGCACATTCGTGCGGAAGAAGTCGTGCGCGGTTGGGTCTTCCGGCGTGGCGTGCTCTTCCAGCGCCTCGGCGCTCATGATGTCGAGGACGTTGACGGCGAGCATCTTGAGTGCGAAGACGGTCGGCTGCTCCAGGGCGAGGACGACGGTACGCTCGTCCGGGGCCTCGATCTGGTCCGGCGACATCACCGTCATCAGGTTGAGGACGGTCTTGGAGTAGGGCGAGGTGTCGCTGACGCCGCGGTCCCAGGTGGCTTTGACGTCGCGCGAGGTGAGGGGCGAGCCATCGCTGAAGGTGAGGCCCTCCTTCAGGGTGAAGGTGAGGGTCTTCTGGTCGTCGGAGACTTCCCATGATTCGAGCAGCCAAGGGCGGAGGATCCAGTCGCCGTTCTCGTCTGCGACGGGGGTGAGGCCGCCGCTTTCGAGTTCTTCGTATTCGTAGGCGAAGAGGTTGTCGTAGAGGTTGCAGACGGCGAAGTAGCTGGGGATCGACTTGAAGTAGTGGGGGTCGAGCTCGTCCAGGTCGAGGCCGTTGGCGGTGACGATGACCGCGTCGGGGCCGGTCTGGGCGGCCATGTCGGCGATGCTGGGCGCCGGCGCGCCGCTGAGCGCGGCCACGTCCGAGCGCGCGGCCACGAGGGCGGCGCTGGTCCCGAACATGGCCAGCAGCTGGCGGCGGTCGAACGTCAGGGGGCGCTCACCGAGGTAGCGCGCGATCTGCTCGCGCGTTGGGCGTGCCGGCTCGGCTGCGGGTTCACGAGGCGTTGTCATCGGTCCTCCTCCGATCTGGTCCTGAGCGGGCCATGCGGACGCACGCGCGCCCGGCAGGGTTTCGCACACCGGCGCATCACGCATCGGCGCGCGCCGGAGAACGTCCGTTGGCAGCGCCCGCGCCGGGCGCGTACGGCACACAGGCGACCCGGTGCTCGTCCGGGCCGACGGTGACGAAAGGAATACTCGAACCTGGCGCGGTCGGGCATCGTTGCGCCAGCCAGTCGGCCGGCGCTTGTGTGTCAACGAAAGCTCGGCGGGTGTGGCGCAGCGCGGGGTCGGGGATGGGCGCGGCGGCGAGCAGGGCGCGGGTGTAGGGGTGTTGGGGGTTGGTGAAGAGCGCCTCGACCGGCCCCTCCTCGACGAGCTGGCCGCGGTACATGACCAGGGCGCGGCTGCAGAGGTAGCGCACCGTGCTCAGGTCGTGGGAGATGAAAAGGTAGGCGGCGCCGAGGTCCCGTTGCAGATTGCGCAGCAGGGCCAGGATCTGGATGCGGATCGACATGTCGAGCGAGGAGGTCGGCTCGTCGAGGACGACGAAGCGAGGGCGGGAGGCGATGGCGCGGGCGATGCCGACGCGCTGCTGCTGGCCGCCGGAGAGCTGGCGCGGCCGGCGATCGAGGAAGCGGCGGTCGAGGCGCACGGCGTCCATGAGCGCATCA
>CALMZR010000392.1 GCA_937870845.1 uncultured Chloroflexota bacterium | reverse complement strand
TCCCGACTTCCGCCGCGGCGTGGCCAACACGGCCGCCGAGGTGCGCCGGATCGTCAGCGAGTAGACCAGACGTTTCACATTTCGCGGCTGAATCGATGGCCCGGATGACTGGGTGGCGCATCGGCGTTGCCGCTCCATCCTCCCCTTGCGGTAGCATGGACTGATGCCCGCTTTCGATCGGATGCCGCTCGTCCGCGCGAGCGCCACAGGAACACTGCAATGACGGTATGCCGAGACCGACGGGCGCTGTTCGTCCTGGTGCTCGTGATGGCGGTCGCCGGTCTGCCAGGGTTGAGTCTCGGCGTCCGCGCCTTCCAAACGGGCGAGATCTTCTCCCCCGCCGGCGGGCACGCGCAGGTGATCGCGCAGGGGGTTGCCACCGTGCCGAGCGAGGCAGTCTGGCGAGCGGTGTTTCACTCCCTCGAACCGGGAATCGCGGCAGAGATTGCGGCGGGAGAGGCGGGGTTCCTCCTCGTCGACACCGGCGGCGTGCTGAGCGGCGACGGCGCCCAGGCGGCATTGCTCGCCCCGGCCGAGGCCGCGTTCCGCGCTGCAGAATCGTCCCGTCTCGTCCCCGTCGGGGAGCGGCCGGCCGGGGTGTTTACGATCGATCTGGTCGCGCCCGAGGCGGCGGACGAGGCGGGCGGCGGCATCCCGGTCTTCGCCAGCGCGCCGTTCGCGGTGCCGGAGGGGGCGCGGGACATCGATCTGGTGCGTGATCTGCTGGAGCCGGGGGAATCGACGACGGTCATCGGCAACGAGGCGCCGGTGCTGGTGCTGGTGACGCTGGGCACGATCCGCGCCGAGGCGACGGACGGCTCGGCGGCGAGTCTGCGCGTGGGCGAGGCGGCGACCTTCTCGGGCGACATCGTGCTGTCCGCCGAGGGGCAGGCGCCCTCGACGTTCGTGGCGGCGGTGATCGGGCGCGAAGCGCCGGCGACAAGCGCGGCGGGGACGCCGGGGGCCACGCCGGCCGCGCAGACGGTCGGATCGGTGCAGGTCACCGTGTACGCCTGCCCGCCGCTGGTGGCGCCGGCGGAGGCGAGCTCGGGGCTTTGCCTGCGCGATCCGGAGGCGGTCGGGCTGCAACTGGCCGCAATCGAGGGAGACGCGGTGCGCGATGTCGGCCCCTCCCAGGAGCGGCAGGGCCTGCCGACATGGGCCGGGCTGCCGGGCGGCGAGTACGTGCTGCAGGCGGAGGGCTTCAAACAAGGGTTTGGCCGGTTCCTCGTGCGTGGTCTGGAGGGATCGGACGGCGGTGGGGAGACCGGGTACGGCGCCGGCGGCGACGGCTACGTGATCCCCATCGGCGCCGAGATGGCCGACTACGCGCTCGAGGTCTTCGTCTTCGCGCCGGGCGACGACGCAACCCCGGCGGCGCCAGCGACGACGGAGGCGACGGTTGGCCCGACTGAGGTTGCGTCGGTGATTCAGGTTGAGACTCCGGCCCCGGGCGCCGAACCGACGGCAACGGCGACGCCGCGGGCGACCTCGACGCCGCGCCCGGCCCCGATCGTGACGGCGTCGCCGCGGGCGACGGAGCCGGCGCTTGTGACCAGCACCGCCGTGGCGCGGCCGCGGCAAGGGTCGGTCGATGTGCGCGTTTTTGGGTGCCTGGACAGCATCGAGACGTTCAACCTGGCGAACTGCGCGCAGGCCGTCGATGGGTTCGATATCCGGCTCATTGACGAGGAGGGCGAGATCGTCGGCCTGGAAGAGGCGACGATCAACCCGGACGGATCGGTGACCTGGGAGGATCTGCCGTTCGGCACGTACCTCTTCCAGCAGCCGGTGTTGCTGCCGGGGACGGCGACGTACTACATCGCGGATCGGCCGCTGGCCGACGATGGCACGGGATACGTCATCGTCATCGATGCCGAGGAGCCGGTAGCGGCGGTCGATGTCTTCAGCCTGCCGGCTCCAGCGGCGCCGCCCACGCCCGCGATCGAGCCGGCGGCGCTCGATTCCGATGGCGACGGACTGCCTGACGCCGACGAGGTCGGGATTTACGGGACCGATCCGGGAAGCGCCGACAGCGATGGCGACGGGATCCTCGACGGCGCGGAGGTCGCGGCCGGGACGAATCCGTTGGTCGCCGAAGGCGCGGCGACCGGCGGCGGAGGCGGCGACAGCGACGGCGACCGGCTGGCCGACGGCGACGAGGCGGCGTTCGGCACAGACCCGAGCAATCCGGACAGCGATGGGGACGGCTACTTCGACGGGGACGAGGTGAATCTGGGGACGGATCCGCTGAGCGCGAGCAGTTTTCCGGCAGGATAGGCGCCTCGGTTCTGGCTGAATTCGCTAGTGGGTCAGGCTCTCCTTACGTGTAGCCCCGGCGTCGTCTCGCCCATTTGGAGAGCCCTCGGCGCAGACCTGGCGGACGGCTTCGACGGTCGTGGCGCAGTCATCGCGCGATACGTCGAGGTGGGTGACGGCGCGGATAACTTTGGCGCCGTCGTAGCCGCCGCCCATGCGCACGCCGAGGGCGTTGATGCCGCGCTCGACCTGTTGCGGGGTCATGCCGGTCCCGGAGACGTCGAAGAAGAGGATGTTGGTGGGGACGGTGTCGTAAACGAGTTTCACACCGGGGATGGAGGCGAGGCCGTCGGCCAGGAATTGGGCGTTGGCGTGGTCTTCGGCGAGGCGCTCGACGTGGTGCTCGAAGGCGTAGATGCCGCCGGCGGCGATGATGCCGGCCTGGCGCATGGCGCCGCCGAACATGTGCTTGAGCAATCGGGCGCGCTCGATGAACTCGCGGCTCCCGGCCAAGACGGCGCCGACCGGGGCGCCGAGGCCCTTGGAAAGGTCGATCCAGACCGAGTCGGCGTAGGAGGCGAAGGTCGCGGCCGAGTGCCCGGAGGCGACGACCGCATTCATGAGACGCGCGCCGTCCATGTGCAAGCGCATGCCGTGCTCGTCGGCGAGGGCGCGCATCTCGGCCAGACGCTCCAGGGGCCAGATGGCGCCGCCGCCGCGGTTGGTGGTGTTCTCGACGGAGATGAAGGCGCTGCGCGCGGCGTGCGTGCCGCCCTTGTTGATGTGCTGGCGGACCTGGTCGACGTCGAAGATGCCGCGCTTGCCGGCCACCGGGCGCAGCATGACATTGGCGAGCCAGGCGGGGCCGCCGGACTTCGCCTGGTTGGGGGGGGCGTCCCAGTCGAGGATGACGGACTCGCCGCGGTTGGCGTTGAGGCAGAAGGCGATGGCGTTGCACATGGTGCCGGAGGGGAGGAAGAGGGCGGCGTCCTTGCCGGTGAGGGCGGCGGCCATCTCCTGCAGGCGGTTGACGGAGGGGTCTTCGCGCAGTTGCTCGTCGCCAACGGGGGCGGCGGCCATGAACTCGCGCATGGCCGGGGTGGGGCGGGTCTGGGTGTCGCTGGAAAGATCGATCACGGGTTGCTCCTGGTTCGCCAAATGATTCGGCCGCTCATCGGGCGTGCCGAATGGCCGCCACACCCCTCGTGTCATGCTGAGCGAAGTGAAGCATCTCGGCGCAGGGGAGCGCACGTTTCGTGGGGCCGAGATGCTTCGCTGGCGCTCAGAATGACACCGAGTCAGGGAGCGAGATTTCGACCGATTCCCCGCTCTGCGCGGACGCGATGACGGCTTCGGCGATGCGGAGGCCGGCGACGGCGGCGGCGACGGAGGCGGTCGATTCGGGAAGGCGGCCGCGGACGCGGGCGATGAAATGGGCGTCTTCTTCGCGCAGGGCGCCGGCGACGGCGCCGGCGATCTCCGGCCAGAGGCCGGTCTCCGGCATGGCGGTGTAGTCGGGGGTCCAGAGGGAGAGGGGGGCGTCAAGGAGGCGAATGCGGCCGGTCCCGGTCTGGCCGACGACCTCGATCTCGGCGTCGATCGTGCCGCGCCAGGTCGGGGTGACGACGTTGGCCGGCGCCCCGGCGGGGATGAACCAGCTCGTCTCGACGATGCCGACGGCGCCGCTGGCGAACTCCAGCAGCGCCCAGCAGCCGTCCGGGTAGCGCATGCCGGAGAGATTGCGCTCGATGGCCTGCACGCGCGTGACGGGACTCGCGGCGTACCAGAGGAGGAGGTCGAGGTCGTGGATGGCGGTCTCGTGGATGGGGTGGGCGCGGTCGCCGAAGCCGGGGAACCAGGCCTTCGACACGTTGCGCTTCGTGCGCAGGGAGACGACGGCGCCGAGGTCGCCGCGTGCGATCTGCGATTTCAGGAGAGCGTGCTGCACGTCGAAGCGGAGCACGAAGCCGACCTGGAGCGGCACGTCCGCAGCTTGAGCGGCCGAAGAAATCCGCTCCCCTTCGGCGGCGGTCATGGCCAGCGGCTTCTCCACGAACGCGGCGATGCCGCGCGAGATGGCGGCCAGGGCCTGCTCCGGGTGCAGCGGTTCCGGCGTGACGATGAAGACGGCGCCGAGATCCGAGGCGTCGAGCATCGATTCGAAATCGGAAAACCCGGCGACGGCGTTGTTCCGGGACGTGACGGCCGCGACCTCGTCCGGCCGGGGGTCGCAGACGGCGACGAGATCGACGCCGGCCAAGCGCTCGAGGACCGCGAGGTGCAGCTTGCCGAAGCGGCCCAGCCCCGCCAGGCCAACGCGCACCGTCTCTGAGGTTCCAATCAACTCCTGTCGCCTTCCCCGAGCACGAGATCGCCCTGCCGACGGGGTGTCATTCCGAGCGAACCGAGGGCTCCCACGAACCATCTCGGCGAAACTGGAGCCGTTTCTCGACCACGCCGAGATTCCCCCTGCGTCGGAATGACACGGGTTGCGCACGGCGCCCTCGCGCCGACCCTCCCGGAGTGTACCGCCGCTGCATGGGGCAGGGACATATACTCCCCGGAGTCGCCCGCCAGGTTCGTTGCCGACGCGCCCGAGGTGAGAGAGTGCTCGCGGTTCCGCTCGGGTACCTGCGTCGCCAGTTCAATTTCAGCCGCGACATCCGCCTTTTTCTGCTCTACAACCTGCTAGCCAACGTGGGCTGGGGGGTCTTCGCATTGATCTTCAATCTCTATCTGCGCGAGCTGGGGTTGCGTGAGGACGACATGGGCGCCTTCAGCGCGGCGCAGACGCTGGCGATGGCCGGCGGGGCGGCGACGATGGGAGTGGTGCTGGATCGGCTGGGCATCTGGCGCGCCATCGTCTCCGGCGTGTCGGTTTTCCTTCTCGCCTCATTGGGGTTGGCGCTGGCCGAGCAGCGGGAGGTGCTGCTGGTCCTCTCGGCGATCTCCGGGATCGGGCTGGCGTACCTGTTCACCTCGACGATGCCGTTCATCATCGCCTGGGCCAGGCACAGTGAGCGGCAGTACGTCTCCACACTGGCGTTCTCGGTCGTCTCGCTGTCGACGACGATGGGGTCGCTGCTGGGCGGCTTTTTGCCCGGCATCCTGCCGGGGCAGGACGCGACGACCTACCGCTGGACGCTGATCGCGGGGACGCTGCTCGCCGCGCTGGGGCTCGTGCCGATGTTCCGCATGGGGCCGGCGCGCAAGGGGCGGGGTCTGCCGGATCCGACGGCGGCCAAGGAAGCGACGGAGCCGCACGAGCGGCGCCGGGTGCGGACGGACACGGCGGTCTTCGTCCTCGTGGGGGGACTGATGGCGGTGGGGGCGGGGATGGTCATCCCGTTCTACAACGTCTATCTGACGACGCTGGGGGCGGAAGCGACGCTGGTCGGGTACATCTACGCCGTCGGCGGTCTCAGCGCCGCGCTCATCGGGCTGCTGGCCCCGACGGTGTCGCGGCATCTGGGCTCGCTGTGGGGAGTGGCCGCGGTCCGGCTGTCGGTCGTTCCCTTCTATCTGGCGCTGATTCTGGCGCCGGGGCTGCCGCTGGCGGCGGTGGCGCACATCGTGCGGCAGACGAGCATCTCGATGGCCTGGCCGATCGACTCGACGTTCATCGCCGAGGTTTTGCCGCCGCGGGCCAGGTCGCGGGTGTATGGGTTGCGGTCGGCCGCGTGGAACCTGGGTTACTCGGGGGCGAGCCTGCTGGCCGGCTTCCTCATCGTGCGCGTGGGGTACGAGGTGACGTTTGTCGACCTGGTCGTCTTTTCCGCGATCGCCATGGCCATCTTCGTCGGCTACTACAGCCGCCATCCGCGCGTGCGCTCCGGGCAGCTGAGCGGCGCGATGCCGCGCTGGCGGCGGGAGCAACCGGTACTGGCGGCGCGCGAGGAGCCCGTCGGATGACGATGCCGGCGCTATCGCGGAGGCGGCTGCTGACCGTCGGGCTTGGCGGCGGTTTGGCGGCGACGCGAATTGCCGGGGCGCACGCTCTGGCTGCCGGCGTCGATCAATTGCTCGCGGCGATGACGACGCGTGAGCTTGCCGCGCGGATGTTCATGCTGCCGCTCGCTGGAACCGTGTTGACGGCCGAGGAAGACGCGTGGCTGCGGGAGCTGAAGCCGGGCGGGGTCATGCTGACCGGGAACAATTTCGGGACGCCGGACGAGATCCGCGCCCTCGTGGCCGCGATCCACGACACGAATCCGGAGCTGCCGCCTCTCGTGGCGCTCGACCAGGAAGGGGGGATCGTCAGCCCGATCGTCGAGGATTCGGTTCCGGGGGCGCCGACTCTCGGGCAGCTCTCCGGAGAGGAGATTGCCGCGCTGGCGGGCGCTCGCGCGGAGATGCTTGCGGGCTTTGGGTTCGACGTCAACTTCGCGCCGGTGGCGGATGTCGCTTTTGCGCCGGACAGCTTCATGGCGGGGCGAGCGTTCGGCAGCAATCCGGCGAGTGTGGCCGAAGCCGTTGCGGCATATCTCGACGGCGTGGCGGGGAGCAGCGTGCGGCATTGCGCGAAGCATTTTCCCGGGCATGGCCGGGTCGCGGTCGATTCGCATCTGGCGCTGCCGGTCCTCGATGTCGATCCGGGGCTCTGGTGGGAGGAGGATGCGCTGCCGTTTCGGGCGGCGGTCGACGCCGGCGTGCCGCTGGTGATGCTGGGGCACCTGCGCGTGCCCGCCTGGGATGTGCTGCCGGCCTCGCTGTCGCCGGTCGCCGTTCGCGTGCTGCGCGACGAGCTTGGTTTCGCGGGTGTTGTCGTCAGCGATGACCTGGGGATGGGCGCGCTGACGGCGTGGGGGGCGCTGGAGGTCGTCGATCTGGCGGTGGATGCCGGAAACGACCTCTTGCTCTTCGTGATCCTGCACGCGGCGCCGGAGGTGTTGATCGACCACCTCGTGGGGCGTGTGGAGCGAGGAGAGACTGCGCCGGGGCGAGTACGGCAGAGCGTGGCGCGGCTGCTGCGGATGCAACTCGGGCCCGTGGCGTAGGGAACGGCGTGCGCGTCTCGGGCATTCGCGTTGCCGAGAGCGGTGATGCGTGCGAGCTGCGGGGCTGGGTCGAGAGCGACGCCAACCCGGACGACACCGACTGGTTCGCGCCGTTTCCGCTGTGGTGGCGCTTCCCGACGTGGTGCGCGCCGTTGCTCAGTGAGCGCAATGGCGATCCGTTTCTGGCCGCGTTGCTCCTGCCGGCGATGCGGGTGGGCGAGCGGCTCCAAGTGGAAGCTTCGGTCTCTCCCAGGCTCCTGGCCGCGATCCCCCAGATCGTCACGATCTACGCGGCGTTCGACCCGCGCTCGACGCGCGCTCCCGTGGAGGCGGCGGCTCGGACGGCGTCGTTGCCGACGGACGGGAGCGCGGCGCGCGTCGGGCTCTTCTTTTCGATGGGGGTGGATTCGTCGCACAGCCTGCTCAAGAACCAGCGGGACCACCCTGATGACCAGAATACGATCACGCACCTCATCTCGTTGCACGGCATCGATGTCGATCACGACGGCTGGGACGAGGCGTTTCCGCCATTGCTCTTGGCGGGGTTCGAACGGGTGGCGCGGGAGACCGGGAAGACGCTCACGCCGGTGGTCACGAACGTGCGGAAGGTCGGGGCGCGGCTGGCCCCGTGGACGATGCTTCACGGCGGCGGGTTGGCGAGCGTGGCGCTGGCACTGGGAGGTGGGTTGCGACAGGTGCTCATCGCATCCTCGGCGAGCTATGGGGCGATCTACCCGTGGGGCACGCACCCCTCGCTCGATCCATTGTGGTCAACGGAGGGGGTGACGGTCGTCCACGACGGGTGCGAGGCGGATCTGGCCCTCAAGCTCGCAGTGGTGACGAAGTCGCCGCTGGTGATGGAGACGCTTCGGGTCTGCCCAGGGTTCGGCAACGGGTACAACTGCGGCCGCTGCATGAAGTGCATGCGAACCATGGTGGCCCTGCTGCACACCGGCGCGCTCGAACGGTGCCGGACGCTGCCGCACGAGATCGACGCCGAGGCGCTGCGGGTCGCCTTGCGCGGGCCGGGTGGGCCGGTCCATCGGGCGAATTTTCAGAAGCGACTGGACTCGCTCGTGGCGTCGGGGATGCGGCCCGACCTCCAGGCCGTCATCGCCGAACACTTGGCATCCCTGGACGAGCAGACACTTCTTCAGCAAAGGCGGGAAATGCGGGCGCCTCGCCAGCGGCGAATGTGGGAGCGAGTTGTCGGCCGGCTTCGCGCCTGAGTCAGGAAGGTTCTTCCTGGCAACGGCCGGGTTCACCGACGAGGCCGCCGCAGAAGAGCCCGTCGCAGCAATCGCAGTTGTTGATTTCTGGGGCGTTGTTGCACGGAGCGCCTTCGAGGCCGCAGCAGCGGCGGCCGGACAGGGTCAAGCAGGTATCTGTGGGGAAGCCGCGGCAGGCGGTGTTCTTGCCGCAGCACTTCTTCTTGCCGCCGCAGGACTTGCGGCGTTGGCCCTCGCCCATCTGTTCAAAACCGGCAGAAGCCGAGTGTGTCATCTCTCCCTCTCCTCTATTGGGTTGACAAGAATCAGATAGGAACCTCCGGCCGCACTTCAATTGTTTTTGAGGAGTTGCGCAAATTTCCGGGATTGCCTAGTCCTGAATCCTTGAATTCACCCGAGAGGTTCCCCATGACCCGCAACAAGATCGCCATGCTCACCGCCGGGGGTCTCGCCCCCTGCCTCTCTTCCGCCGTCGGGGGCCTGATCGAGCGTTATACGGAACTGGCTCCGGAAGCGCCGATGATCGGCTATCTGGCGGGCTACAAAGGTCTGCTGCAGGGCAATTCCATCACGGTGACGCCCGAAGTCCGCCGCCGCGCCCATGTGCTCCACGCGCATGGCGGAACCCCGCTCGGCAATAGCCGCGTCAAGCTCACCAATGTCGCCGATTGCGTCAAGCGCGGACTTGTGAAG
>CALMZR010000391.1 GCA_937870845.1 uncultured Chloroflexota bacterium | reverse complement strand
AGGGAACAGTATGCAACGGGCTAGTGAGACTGCGACGTTGACCGTGACTGATGATGCTTCTGGCGCTGCGGTGACCGTCTCAGACGTGCTGGCGGCGCGCAAGGTAGTGCGGCGCTATCTGCCGCCGACGCCAGTGCTGCGGCCGGCGGCGTTGTCCGAGGCGCTGGGCTGCGAGGTCGTGCTCAAGCTGGAGAACATGCAGCCGATTGGCGCGTTCAAGGTGCGCGGCGGCGTGTATTACATGAGCCAGTTGAGCGAGTCGGAGCGGGCACGCGGCGTCGTCACGGCGTCGACCGGCAATCACGCGCAGTCGATCGCCTACGCTGCCGGGCTGTTTGGCGTGCGCGCGGTGATCTACATGCCGGAGGTGCATAACCCGGACAAGGCGGCGTCGACGCGACGACTGGGGGCCGAGGTGGTGGCTGAAGGCGCGGACTTCGACGAGTGCCGCTTCCTCGCGGAACGACATGCCGAGCGGTCTGGCATGCGCTTCATTCACTCCGCGAACGAGCCGTGGTTGATCGCAGGGGTCGGGACGTACGCGCTGGAGCTGATTGAGGAAGCGCCCGACCTGGATGTCGTGATTGTGCCGGTTGGGGGGGGGTCGGGCGTCTGCGGGACGGCGACGGTGTTCAAGGCGCTGCGGCGGGGCGAGACGCGCGACCCGGTCTTCATGCTGGACGAGATCGACAAGGTGGGTTCTGACTGGAGAGGAGATCCTTCTTCTGCCCTTCTCGAGGTGCTCGACCCGGCGCAGAACCACACCTTCCTCGACACGTACCTGGGGGTGCCGTTCGATCTATCGCAGGTGCTGTTCATCGCCACCGCGAACACGACCGACACCATCCCGGCCCCGCTGCTGGACCGCATGGAGGTGATTCCCCTCTCCGGCTACACGGACGAGGAGAAGGTGCAAATCGCCCAGAAGTACCTCGTGCCGAAACAGGTTTCCGCGCACGGCTTGACGCCCGAAGAGTTGACGTTCAGCGACGATGCGCTGCGGCGGGTGATCCGCGACTACACGCGCGAGGCGGGGGTGCGCAACCTGGAGCGGCAGGTGGCGACGATCGCGCGCAAGATCGCGCGGGACATCGTCGAGGGGAAGACGGGGGAGGTCGAGGTGACGCCCGACGAGGTCGTGGCGTACCTGGGGCGGCCGCGATTTTTCGACGAGGTGGCCGAGCGCACGGATCGGCCGGGGGTGGCGACCGGGCTGGCGTGGACGCCGACGGGCGGGGACGTCCTTTTCGTGGAGGCGACGATGATGCCGAGCAGCGAAGAGCGGTTGATCCTGACCGGGATGCTCGGGGACGTGATGCGCGAGAGCGCGCAGGCGGCGCTGTCGTACGTGCGGTCGAACGCGGCGCAGCTCGGCATCGACCCGGAGGCGTTCGCCGGGAAGGCGGTCCATCTCCACGTGCCGGCCGGCGCGGTGCCGAAGGACGGCCCCTCGGCCGGGGTGACGATGACGACGGCGCTGGCCTCGCTGGCCACCGGCCGGCCCGTGCGCAGCGACCTGGCGATGACCGGGGAGATCACGCTGCGGGGCAAGGTGCTGCCGGTCGGCGGCATCCGGGAGAAGGTGCTGGCCGCGCATCGCGCCGGGATCGAGACGGTCATCCTCCCCGCGCGCAACGAGCGCGACCTGGAGGACGTGCCGGAGGAGCTGCGGGGCGGGATGGAGTTCGTGTTCGCCGATGCGGCGGAGGACGTGGTTCCCCTCGCGCTGGGAGAGCGGACGGGACCGGCGATGGTTGCTGACGGGCCGTCACCTACGCCGCTGGCCCGGAGCGGGGATGGGGCGGAGCGGCGGAGCGCGCGGGCGGCGGCGAGGAAGCGGGGTGCACGGGACGACTCGTAGTTACTGGCGCGATGCTCGAAGCCGCGCTGGACGGGGTCAGCCAAGAGCGGTCGTGGCTCAACCGTGTGCCGCGTGGAGTTGCGGCACTATTTCCTTGGCCAGCACCTCAAGCCCCCCGATGTCTTCCGTGTCGAACCACTGCAGGGTTACCTCGCTGACCCCGACCTGTTCATAAGCGCGAATCTGGTCCACGATCTCATCCGGGGCGCCGAAAAAGAACGCAGGGAACCACTCGCGCAGAGTCGACAGCAGCGACTCCGTCGGCAGATCGGCGAATTCTTGGAAGCGCCGAAAACCCCGCAGCCGGTCTTCCATCTCAGCCGGCGTGCGTCCACAAACAATCGGTGCATTGAATGTGCGGCGGACATCTTCCGGTCGCCGTCCCGCTTCTGAGATGAGCCCATCCAGCGTGGCCGACCGATCTCGCACATCCTGAGGCGGCAACCCTTGCGTGTTCCAGATGTCGGCGTAACGCGCAACGATGGGGAGTCCTCGCAGCGGCCCGCTGGCTCCGACCAGAATCGGCGGCCCGCTGGGCCGCCTCGGTCCCGGCAAGGCCGCATCGTGCAACTGGAAGTACTGCCCCGAAAAAGTGACGGGCCCCTCCGTGCGGAGGAGGCCGGTGATGACCTGTATACCTTCCTCGAGCCGATCCATGCGAGTTGGAACGTCGCCGAGTTCGAAGCCGAACATCTCGTGCTCTCGCCCCATCCACCCGGCTCCGATTCCGAGCACCATGCGGCCTCCACTCAGGTCGTCGAGCGCGGCGGCTTGGCGAGCGAGATGGACCGGGTTGCGGTGCGACAAAGGCGCAACCAACGATCCCAATCGAACGCGGCTGGTGTGATCGGCGAGGTAGGCGAGTGCGACGATCAAGTCGAGCGAGGAGTAGTCAGGCGGTGCGGGTGGGACGAAATGGTCTGCGAGGTAGAGTCCGGCAAATCCGAGGTCCTCGACTGCTTGCACCAGCCGCTTCCAAGCGGGCCAGGTGAGCCCGAAAACGCCTTCGGCGGCGATCGATAGCTCGACCATGGCTCCCTCGATTCATTGATGCTTCTGCCGGAAAACACCGGCATCACCGGAAAGCGAACAACCGAACTATAGCCGTTTCGCTCCCTCTGGCTACGTCTCGAAACGGCACATAGGAAGCGCACTTTCGACCCAATTGCGGATGGACGCCCGTGCGTCGTCAGCGGTACAGCGAACGGTTCCAAATGGACGGGCACTCCGACCCGGCTTCTCACTTTACGTCACCAGAAACCTCGCTGCATCCCGACGGCTAGTGGGACCAACGTGGCGACGGTCAGCGCCTACTCGTCCTCATCGTCGTAGTCATCATCGTCGTCCCAGTCTTCGTCCCAGTCGTCGGGGCGGCGGAAGAACCAGTTGCCGTTGGCGTCGATATGGAAGGCTTCCCAGCCTTCGTCGCCGAGGTAGGCGAGGGCGTCTTCGAGGTCGGAGAAATCGTCGCGCAGGACGTCGTTGTCGACGTCGACGTTGAGGTCGGGCGAGTAGTAGGCGACGTGCAGGTCGGAGCCGGCGCCGCGGTTGAGCTGGCAGTATTCCCATGTGGCCATCGTTTCCTCCGATCTGGATCTCAAGTTCGTTCTGGCGCCGGCGGGCGTCCGGCGCCCCGCCCAGGGCCGGGCGGCGGCGCCCGTGTGCGATCATACCCGCCGTGGCTGACCAGTCGCCCGCGACCCGGCCCAGTCATGTGGACGAGGCGAGCGGGAAGCGAGGGGGCGCGGCGACGTGGGCGGGATCGGGTGGCAGGAGATCGGCATCATCGTGGCGATCGTGATCGGGATCGTGATCATTGTCAGGTTGCGCGCCTGACGGCGTTGCGGCGGCCGGGACCGTCGCGCGGGCGGAGAGCAAGACCGCGTCCCCTCGCGGTTGCACGGGGAGCAACGTCGGGCCTCGCCCGTCGTCGTGAAGTCTCGCGAGCATGGGCCGCGGAGGGCGCCAGTGTCAGGGGCGCATCGAGCTGAGCGGCATGCGGATCCGCAACGCCGACTCGGCCGCGACTATCTTCTGGCCTGGCTGGCCGCCGTCGCTGTCGGCGCGGTCGTGGGGATCGTGGCGGCGCCAGTCTGGGGACCCGCCGTGGGCGGCATCGCCGCCTGGGATGCCGCCCTGGCGGCGCTGCTCGGCCACCCGTGGTGGCTCATCCTGCGATCGGACGCGCGCCACGCGCGCGCCCACGCAGCCGTCGAAGACCCCGGCAAGATCGTCCTCTTTTTCATCACCGTGATCGCCAGCACGGTCAGTCTCTTCGCCGCCGTTTTCCTGCTGGCGGCTCCCGAAGCGCACATGCCCGCCGGACGCACGGCTCAGACGTGGGTGCTGATCGTGTTGGGCGGCGTCGCCGTTGCCGGGTCCTGGCTTCTGGTGCATACCGCCTTCACGTTTCACTACGCGCACCTCTACTACCGCGAGGACGAGACGCTTGGCGGGCTCGACTTTCCGGGAGGCGAAGAACCGGATGACCTGGACTTCGCCTACTTCGCCTTTACGATCGGCATGACGTTCCAGACCAGCGACGTCGAGGTTTCGGAGCGCGGGCTGCGCCGGACGGTGCTGCGGCACGCGATGCTGTCGTTCGTGTTCAACACGGCGATCCTCGCCCTGGCCGTCAGCCTGCTGTTTGGGCGACTGCAGTAGCCCGCGGCGAACTCAGCGATGCTCCCCGAGCGGGGCGCCGGACGCGGCATGGGGAACGAACGAGATTCTCGCCCCGTGCGTCCTGTCCAGCGGCAGGGGTTCAGTAGCCTCCGGCGCCGCCAGGACGATCTCGAATGGAGCGGCGCCGCGCTCGGCGATGTGTCGCTGTAACACGTCGGCGCCGGGGTCGGCTTCGGCGAGGTCAATCCAGTACGTCTCGGTGGCGAAACGCCGTGCGCGGAGCACGCCGGGGATGTCGAACGGGGCCGGTTCGCCGGTTGTATCAAGCAGCGCGGCGAAGGGGCCGGCGGCGCGGTCGAGGTCGGCGACGAGGAGCGTCAGGCCGGCGATGCCGGTCACGCCGAGGGGGTGGTCGGCAGCCGGGCCGGGGGGGACGCGGACCTCGCGAGGCGTGACGTCTTCGATGACGAAGGGGAGGGGGGCGCCGGGGGCATGGGGGGTGAGGTTGCGCCAGGCGACGCGCTCGCCGTCGAGGCGGAGGCGGCCGCCGTCCACGGGGCCGTCGATGGCGATGCCGGCCGCGGAGAGACGTTGCGCCTCCTCGGCCACGTCGTCGGCGCGGAGGGCGAAGTCGACCGTGCCTTCGCCTTTGGCGAACCGCGGCCACCACTTGTGCTCCTGGGGGCGGTCGGGCTCGCGGAAGGCGATCAGCTCGAAGTACGACCCGTCGGCGAAGGAGATGAGCGCGTTGTGGGTGGCCCCGCCGGTGTGCTCGCCGCCGGGGGTGACGGTGAAGCCGAGCGCCGCGTAGTCGGCGGACGCTGCCGCCAGGTCGCGCACGGCGATGACGATGTGGTCGATGCCTCGCAGCATGAGGGTCCCTTCGTGTCCACGTATCGCGCGCGGCGCGTCGGCCGCACGCGGGAAACGATACCGCTAAAATGACCGCTCTGGGCCTGGACGATCGAAGGAGGCTTCACGATGAGTGGTGCGCACACCAGGAGCATGACGGGCGGCCCGGCCTCGACTCGGCTGACTCGCCGCCGGATAGCCGGCGGTCTGGCGTTGGCCGGCGTGGCGGCGCCATTGACGCGCCTTTCCGTTCTTGCTCAGGCCGCGACGCCGGCCGCGACGCCGTTGGCCTTCACGATCGACGAGCTGCCACTGCTCAAGCCGGGGATGCTGACGGTCCATGCCGACCAGCCGCTGTACGAGCCGTGGTTTATCGACAACGATCCGACGAACGGGGAAGGGTTCGAGAGCGCGCTGGTCTATGCGCTGGCCGAGGAGATGGGGTTCGCGCGCGATCAGGTGGAGTGGGGCTACACGGCATTCAACGCCTCGTACGCGCCGGGGCCCAAGCCGTTCGACTTCTACATCACCGAGGTCTCCATCACTGCGCCCCGCAAGGAGGCGGTCCCC
>CALMZR010000390.1 GCA_937870845.1 uncultured Chloroflexota bacterium | reverse complement strand
CGAGCGGGGCAATGGCCAGCATGGCTGCCATACGAATCCAGCGCGACGGTTCGATCACGGGTCTCCTCCTTTGCGGACTGGCGGGCGACGCGGGTGTCGCCCCTACCGGTGGCGTCATGAGCACGGCATGCCGTGCCCCTACAACCGACTCACGACTCACGACTCACGACTGACATCGACTCCGTAGATCTCCCGCGCCGCCTCCGGGGAGACGTGCCGGTTCCTCACATCCTCTCTCACCGCCTTCGGATCACGCGCGGCGGGGTCGCCGAAGCCGCCGCCGCCACCGGTCATGGTGCGCACCACGTCGCCGCGCTCGAGGCGGACGCGGCTGCACTTGAGCAGGCGGCGCTCGTTGTCGCGGCCGGGGTTGAGGACGACGATGGGCGGGGTCGCGTCCTGGCCGCCGAAGAGGCCCCAGCCGGGGGTTTTCGAGCGCTCGAACCAGAGGAAGAGCGTCGCCTCCTCGCCGTCGAGGGTGTACTCGCGGATGATGCCGTTGCCGCCGCGCCACGTGCCGGGGCCGCCGGAGTCGGTACGGTAGCCGTAGTGGGTCATGCGCATCGGGTACTTCGTCTCCAGCACCTCGATGGTCAGGTCCTTCAGCGAGCCGTTGACGTTGTTGATCAGGCCGCTCTCGCCGTCGGAGCCGTCCCAGGCGCCCCAGCCGCCGACGGTCGGCTCCAGATCGAGCCAGGGGCGGCCGTTGCGGTGGTCGATGCCGGAGAGGCTGATCACCATCGAGTCGCCGTAGCTGGCCGCCGCCGCCTGCTCCGGCATCACGTCGGCCAGCGCCTTCACCACCAGGTCGATGAGCAGCCCGAGCTGGGAGAAGTACCACTGGCACGGCGCCGGCTCCTGCGCCCCGAGCATCGAGCCCTGCCGCACTCTCACTGACAGCGGGCGGAAGCCTCCCCCGTTCGGCGGGTTGTGCGGGTTGATGAGGAGCTTGTAGGCGACGCGACAGGCGGAGATGGCCTGCGCCTCGCCGCAGTTGACGGGGCCGCCCCTGGAGTCGTCCGTCTCGGAGAGGTCGATCGTCATCTCCTCGCCGCGAATCTCGACGGTGAGGCGGACCCAGCACGGCTCGTCGGAGTTGCCGTCGTTGTCGAGGCACCCCTCGGCGGAGTACGTCCCGTCCGGGATGGCGGCCACGGCGGCGCGCTCGAAGCGCTCCGTCTGGGCGAAGATCGCCTCCCGCGCCGCCGCGATCGTCTCCGAACCGTAGCGGGCGATGATGGCCGAGAGGCGCTGCTGGCCGGTGCGAGCGCAGGCAATCTGCGCCCCCAGATCGCCGATGGCCGGGTAGGAGAAGCGGCTGTTGCGGCCGAGCAGGTCGGTCACGTCCGGTTTCTGCACACCGCCTTCGACGACTTTCGTCGGGCCGAGGCGGATCCCCTCCTGATAGATCGAGGTCGAGTCCATGGGGCCGCCGGGGTCCTTGGCGCCAACGTCGAGCCAGTGGGCGCGCGAGGCGGCGAAGCCGACCAGCTCGCTGTCGTGGAAGATGGGGCCGAAGACGGTCATGTCGTTGAGGTGGGTGCCGGTCAGGTACGAGTCGTTCATGATCCAGACGTCGCCCGGTTGCCAGGCGTCGCGGCCGTACATCTCCTCGGTCAGCCTGGTGCAAATCTCGAGGTTCCCCAGGAAGATGGGGAGGCCGGCGGACTGGCCCAGCACCTGATGCTCGGCGTCGAGCAAGGCCACGGAGCAGTCCTTCATCTCGTAGATGACCGGGGTGTAGGCCGAGCGGATGAGGGTGGCGTTCATCTCGTCGGCGGCGGCGGTGAAGGCGCTGCGGATGATCTCGGTGGTGATCGGGTCGATCTGAACTTGGGTCGGGGCGGCGGTCGCCATCTACTCCTCCTCTCCCACGGCGATGACCAGCGAGCCGAAGGGATCGACGCGCAACGTCGCGCCCGGGGGCACCACGGTCGTCGCCGTCGCCTCCGAGACGATCGCCGGTCCCTCGACCACGGCCCCGACAGGCAGGTCCGCGCGCTGGATCATCTGGGTCGGTTGCGGCTTCCGGCCGAACGTCACTTCGGCGATTGTCGATGGGTACGACGCATCGCTCGCCCCGTCCTGCCGTACCGGCTCGATGCGGCCCAGGTCGCCGAGGGCCATCGAGCGCACGACGACGAACTCGACCGGGGCGCCGGGGTTCGCGTGCCCGAAGCGGGTGTCGTGCGCGGCGTGGAAGCGGCCGGAGACGGCGCGATCGAAGTCCGTCTCCAAGGGCTCGCCCGCGCTCGTGAGCGGAATGGTCAGGGTGTACTCCTGCCCAACGTAGCGGACGTCGACGGCGTGGGCGACGCGGCCCGTCTCGCGCGTGATCCCCTCGTCCAGCAGCGAGGTGAACCCTTCCTCCTCCAGCTCCGCTAGCGTGCGCGCCAGGTCCGCGTGGTCGAGGGCGGCCAGCGGGGTGTAGTAGGTGCGGGAGAAATCCTTGCGGATCTCCGTCTCCAGCATCCCCCAGGCCGAAAACGCGCCGGGGAAGGGGGGCACGATCACCTCGCGGATGCCCAGCTCGCGGGCGAGGAAGACGGCGTGCATCGCCCCCGCGCCGCCGAAAGCGACCAGGGCGAAGTCGCGCGGCTCGATCCCCTTTTCGACGGTCAGGGTGCGGATGGCTTGCGCCATCTTGGCGTTGATGACGTCGCAGATCCCCTCCGCCAGCTCTACCACGCCGAGCCCCAGCTCGTCGGCCAGCGTCTTGATGGCCTGCTCCGCCGCCTCGCCGTCGAGCGTCATCCGCCCGCCGGCGAAGGCCGACGGATCGACGCGGCCGAGGACGAGGTTGGCGTCGGTGACGGTCGGGCGGTCGCCGCCGCGGCCGTAGCTGGCCGGCCCCGGATCGGCCCCGGCGCTCTGCGGGCCGACGCGCAACCCACCCGCTTCGCTGTAGGCGAGCGAGCCGCCGCCGGCGCCGATGGTGTGGATGTTGACCACCGACATCAGCAGCGGGAAGCCCTCGAAGGTCGTCTCCGAGGCCACGTCCGGCTTGCCGTCGACGACCAGGCTGACGTCGAAGCTGGTGCCGCCCATGTCGACGCCAATGAGATTCGGCCGGTCGAGGATGCGGGCCAGGGCTACCCCGCCCATCGCCCCGCCGACCGGGCCGGAGAGGATCGTCTGCAAGGCGAGGTCGCGCGCCGACTGCGCGGTGACGATGCCGCCGCTCGACTGCATCACATGCAGCGGCACGCCGAGGCCGCGCCGTTGCATCTCGTCCTCGAGCCGCTCCAGGTAACGGCGCACGACCGGGGCGATGTAGGCGTCGACCACGGTCGAGGAGGTGCGCTCGTACTCGCGCCACTCGCGGGCGACCCGGTGCGAGAGGGAGACGGAGACGCCGTTCAGCTCCTGGGAGAGGATCTCCCCGGCGCGCAGCTCGTGCGCCGGGTTGAGGTAGCTGAACAGAAAGGCGACGGCGACCGCGCCGAATCCTTCGTCCTTGGCGCGTTGCGCCGCGGCGCGGATGGCCGCCTCGTTGAGCGGCTCCAACTCCTCGCCCGCGTAGTTGAGGCGGCCGGCGATCTCGACGATGTCGGCGCGGGGCACGAGCGGGGTCGGCTTGCGATAGTGGATGTCGTAGAGGCGGAGGCGATTGCCGCGGGCGATGTGGTAGATGTCGCCGGCGCCCCGCGTCGCCAGCAGCAGCACCTTCTCGCCGCGCCGTTGCAGGAAGGCGTTGAGTCCCTGCGTCGTGCCGTGGACGGTGAAGCCGATGTCGGCCGGCGAATCGACCACCTGTTCCAGCGCGGCGAAGACGCCTTCAGTCAGGTCGCGCGGCGTGGTGGAGGCCTTGCCCGCCACGTAGGCGCCGCTCGCCTCGTCGTAGGCGACGACGTCGGTGAACGTCCCGCCGATGTCCATCGAAACCCGGTACCGGCTCACGCTGCTCCCTTCGCGGCGCGGAGCCTGTGAGGCATCCGCGCGACTGTTCGCGCCATTCGGGACATCGTCGTCGCTCGTGGCCGGGATTATGGGGGGGATGAGGTTGGGAGGCAAGCGGCGCCTGCGCGCAGAATTCATTGGTGTGACACAATGAGGCCCCGAGCTAGCCGGGAGCTGCTCCGGCGCGCCACCCTCCGGGCAGCTATTCGCTCAGGACCTCATTGGTCAACAACCAGGCTAATTGCCTACCCGAAGCATAGGGCCGCCAGCACATTTGTGTCAGGTTGAGCAGAAACGGGAAACCCGGCGAGCCGGCCGTCGGGCTCCCTGAGCACCGTTGCCTCCCCCCGAAGTTCCCGACGTTCCCGAAGTTCGGCGCCCCCTGGGTGAGCGCTCGCCCCGACGCTGATACGATACCCGCAAGGAATCAGCATCGGGATGAAGGGAACGAGCGACGTGTCGGCAACAACGGCAGGCGAACCAACGATCTACGACACCCTGATTGCGGGAGGCGAGGTGGTCGATCCGGGCGCGGGACTCCAGGGCGCCCTCGACGTGGCGATCCGGGACGGCCGCATTGCAGAGGTCGCCCCAAACCTCGACCGGTCCCAGGCGCGGCACGTCGTCGACGCCACGGGCGGCATCGTCACCTCCGGCCTGGTCGATCTGCACACCCACGTCTACTGGGGCGCCACCTACTGGGGCATCGAGGCCGATCCGGTGGCCGCCCGCACCGGCGTCACCACCTGGCTCGACGTCGGCTCCTCCGGCTCCTACTCGTGGCCGGCGTTCCGGCGCTTCCTGATCGAACCGAGCAAGTCACGCATCTTCGCTTTGCTCAACGCCTCCTCGATCGGGCTGATCGCCCCAACGTGGGAGTTCTCCAACCTCGATTACCTCGACCTCGATCTGGCCGAGACGATCGTCAACGCCAACCGCGACCTCATTCTGGGCATCAAGGCGCGCATCGACAGCAGCACCACCCGCGGCGTCGGCATCCGCCCCCTGGAGCTGGCCCGCGAGCTGGCCGACCGCGTCGGGCTGCCGCTGATGACCCACATCGGCATCGGCCCGCCGACGCTGGCCGAGGTGGCGTCTCTGCTGCGGCCCGGCGACATCCTCACCCACTGCTTCACCGGCAACAGCATGAAGATCGTCGACGACGCCGGCGTGCCCGACTCGGCCATCATGGAGCTGCACGAGCGCGGCCTGATCCTCGACATCGGCCACGGCACGGGATCGTTCTCCTACGACACCGCCGAGGCGATGCTCGCCGCCGGGGTGAAGCCGGACGTCATCTCCTCCGACATCCACCAGATGGCCATCCAGGGCCCGATGTTCGACCTGCCGACGACCCTCTCGAAATTCCTCAACCTCGGCCTCACCCTGCCCGAGGTGATCGAGCGCGCCACCTCCCGCCCAGCGGCCGCCATGCGCCGCCCCGACCTGGGCACGCTCAAACCGGGCAGCGTCGCGGACGTTGCCATCTTCGCGCTGGAAGAAGGGGAGTACATCTTCCGCGACGTGCGCATGAACCCGCGGCGAGGCAGCGTCCGCCTGATCAACACCCTCACCATGATCGACGGCGAGGTCCTGGAGCGCACGCCGGAGCTGCCGTTACAGCCGTGGTCAGCGATCCCGGAGTGGCAGCGGGGGGTGGTCGATCCGGCGGAGGATAGGATGGAGGGGTAGCGAGGGTAGGGTAAAGCCCCCGTTTTGCCCTCACCCCCAACCCCCTCTCCCGTCGAGCCGAGAGAGGGGGCTTTTCGGCGCGGCGCGGAATACGATTCTGATCCGGCGGTACGTCGCCGTCATGGTTAACGAAGGATGCTCACATGAGGCACGACAGTCCGCGAACGCATGCCCACAACGTACCTGCGGCGCGTGAGTTGCGGGCTCGGGAAACCGATGCTGAGGATCTCCTTTGGGAATCGCTGCGCGGGCGCCGTCTGGCTGGGCTGAAGTTTCGGCGTCAGCACCCCATCGGCCCTTTCGTCACTGACTTCTGCTGCGTGGAACGACGCCTCGCAATCGAGCTTGACGGTGAAGTGCATCGTCACCAGCAAGAGCATGATTCCGAACGCGAGGCGCTCTTGATCGCGGCTGGCTATCGAATCATCCGATTCTCAAATGAGACCGTGCGAAACCAGCTACCGGACGTTCTGGCGACGATCCAGACTGCCGCGCATGAGGAACCAACTCCACGGCCACCAGCACCTGGGCGAAACCCCGGTTGGAGTTAACTCTCCCGAGTGAAAAGCCCCCTCTCCCGGCTCGACGGGAGAGGGGGTTGGGGGTGAGGGCGAGTCGTCGAACGCCTCCCCGTCACCGCCTCCCACAACGCCTCGCCAGCCGCCGCATCCTCGTACAGCACCCGATACAGCGCATCGAGCAAAGGAAACGCCTGCCGCACA
>CALMZR010000389.1 GCA_937870845.1 uncultured Chloroflexota bacterium | reverse complement strand
GCGCCACGCCGCGCGAACGGGTCGATCGCTCCGCCGAGGCGACTCGCCGCTGAACCACGCTCGGCTATCCGGAGCCGCGCCAGTGTACCGCCGTGTCACGGGCTGTCAACGGGGGGTTAGTGGCTCGCCAATTCCATCTACAAGTCCGATCGCTAACCTCGTCAGCAGCCGCAACCTCTGATTGGCGCTGACGTACAATCGCTTCTTCAGCAGCGAAGGATCACGACGAGGCTTGTGCGCCGTGGACACCGCCGATCAGCAGCCAGATCGCGATGAATCGGACGATCTGGCGTCAGCCGAAGAACGTGAAACTTCGCAATTGATCCCAGCTGATGTGTCGCCCCAGGAGTTCTACGCCAGAATCACGAAACGCGAGGACGTGCGGACCATCCTCGAACAGCTTGGGCCCGAGTAGCGCAACCGCCCGAAAGACGCCCGTTCGAACGAGCGCGGCCGGTGAAGCGGAGCAGCCGATCCCGAAGCTGAGAATCGAGCGGCGATCGAATTGAGGCTATGCAAGGGAGGACGTTGACAACGTGACAGACGACCTTAACTTCATGACCGCGCGCGAGCTGGCCCAGTGCATCCAAAACAAAGACCTCTCCGCCGTCGAAGTGATGCAGGCCCACCTCGATCAGATCGAGCGCGTCAACCCCCTCGTCAATGCCATCGTCACCTTCCTCCCAGAGCGCGCCATGGACGGCGCTCGCGCGGCCGACGCCGCCCTTGCCCGAGGCGAGAAGGTCGGCCCGCTGCACGGGCTCCCCATCGCCCACAAGGACACCCTCGCCACCAAGGGCATCCGCACCACCCAGGGCTCCCCCCTTTACCGCGACGCCGTGCCGGAGGAGAACGCCCTCATCGTGGAGCGTCTGCACCAGGCCGGAGCCATCCCCACCGGCAAGACGAATGTGCCGGAGTTCGGGGCCGGCTCGCAGACGTTCAACACGGTGTTCGGAGCCACGCTCAACCCCTACGATCTGACCACGACCCCCGGCGGCTCCTCCGGCGGCGCGGCCGTCGCCCTCGCCACCGGGATGCAGCCCATCGCCGATGGCAGCGACCTCGGCGGCTCGCTGCGCAACCCCGGCGGCTACTGCAACGTCGTCGGCTTCCGCCCCTCCCCCGGCCGCGTGCCCAAGATCAACTCGAATTCGGCCTGGTTCGACATGACCGTCAACGGCCCCCTGGCGCGCACGGTCGGCGACGTGGCGCTGATGATGAGCGCCATCACCGGCCCGGACCCGCGCTCCCCCATCGCCCTCGACGACCCCGGCTCCACCTTCGCCCGGCCGCTGAACCGGGACTTCACGGGCGTGCGAGTCGCCTGGAGCCGCGACCTGGGCGACCTGCCGGTCGATCCCCGCACGACCGCCGTCCTCGAATCGCAGCGCGGCGTCTTCGCCGACCTCGGCATCGAGCTGGTCGACGCCGAGCCCGACCTGAGCGGGGCCGACGAGGTTTTCCACACCTACCGCGCCTGGGACTTCGAGAACAGCTACGGCGAGCTCCTCGACCACCACCGCGACCAGCTCAAGGACACCGTCATTTGGAACATCGAGCAGGGCCGCGCCCTCTCCGGCCCCGACATCGGCCGCGCCGCCCGCCTGCGCTCCGAGATCTTCCGCCGCGCCCACGATTTCTTCGCCGAGTACGAGTTCCTCCTCCTCCCCGTCTCCCAGGTTCCCCCATTCCCCGCCAACGTGCCCTATCCGACCGCGATCGCCGGCACGCCGATGCACACCTACATCGACTGGATGCGGACCTGCTCGCGTATCACCGTCACCGCCCATCCGGCCATCTCCGTGCCGGCGGGCTTCACCCCGGAAGGTCTGCCCGTCGGCCTGCAGATCGTCGGCCGCGCCCGCGACGACTGGGGCGTCCTCCAGCTCGCCCACGCCTTCGAGCAGGCCACCGGGCACTGGCGAACGCGTCCGTCAATCATCGCCCAGCCCGAGCCGGCACGGGCCCGACAGCGGACTTAGCCGGTTTATCGGCCCCGTCACACGGCAAACCGTCGGTTGTCGGCGCAAGGGCGTCGTCCTTCGCGCCGAGGAAGAGACTCAGCATGCGTCTCGCTGGCGCCGTCGGGCGCGTCTTGCTTGTCATCCTGGCGCTGACGTTGGCGGCTCCAGCCATCGCCACCTTGCCCGCGGTCGCCGCGCAGGATGATGCCTCCCGCTTCGCGGAGCTGCTGGCCGCCCGCGCCGCCTCCGCCAGCCTGGCCGGCCCCCTCTTCGGCGAGCTCGTCAAGGGCGACGGCTTCAGCGTCACGACTGGCGCGGGACTCTCGGTCGAAGACTTTTCGGCGCGCGCCACCTTCGTCAATCCCGCCACGGGGACCGAAACGCCCTGGGATTTCGGCTTCACCTTCCACCGCAGCGGTGAAGCTGCCCAGCAAGTCCTCATCGATTCCCCTGGACTCTGGCACTATTCCCCGTTCCCCGAAGGCACGCTCGAATCCGGCTTTGTTCCCGACTTCGACGCCGCGCCGGGCGGCGCCGACGCCGTCGATCTCATCGTCGACGGCGATTCAGCCCTCCTTGGCGTCAACGGCGAGTTTCTGACCAACATCGAACTCCCGCCGGCCATCCCCTCCGACGTCCAGATCGGCGGTGGCTACTTCACCTCCACCACCGTCGATGGCCGCGCCATCCCCTACCGCGATTTCGAGGTTTGGGCCCTCCCCGGCGCCGACATTCCTGAGCCAACCGCCGCTGCGGAGCCAACGTTCGCCGCCAAGCCGGCGCCGACCGTCTCCCCCGACGACGTTGCGGCATTCGCCACGATCCTGGCCTCCCAGTCCCAGGTCGAACCGCTGGCCGGCCCGTTCAACGCCAACCTGACCGAGGAAGAGGGCCGCATCGCCCTCTCCTGGGCCGACGTAGAACTCGCCGGCTTCCACGCTCGCGCCACCTTTTCCGTGCCCGTGACAACCTCCGATATCCCCTGGAACGCCGGCTTCATGTTTCGCGCGAGCCCCGCCGGGACGATGCGCGTGGCCGTCGACTCCGACGGTAACTGGTTCTTCGCCGTGGGCGCCGCGAGCCCAACCGCGGTCGGCTCCGTCTCGGGACTCGTCACCGACCCCGGCGGCGCGAACACGCTCGATCTGATCGTCGCCCACGAGACGGCCGTGCTTGGGGTGAACGGCGAGTTCGCCGCCGTCATCGATCTCCCCAACGACACCGCTGCCGGCGACATCGCCGCCGGCTCCGCCTTCTTCACCGACCAGACCCTCCCCGAGCGTGTCACGCCGTTCAGTGATTTCGTCGTCCTTCCCTTCGACCCGGACGCCGTCTCCGTCGCCGAGCCACTCCCCGCGGCCGCGGACGAGTTCGCCAGCCTGCTGGCGGAGACGGCGCAGGTCGCGCCGCTGGCCGGCCCATTCGCCGGGCGTCTGGTCGAGTCTTCACCCGGCACGGCGCCCCTCGCCCCGGCCGGAGTGGCGCTGGCCGACTTCGGGGCGGTCGCCACGTTCGTCGCCCCGGAGGATGTCTCCGACGGGCTCTGGGACGCTGGAATCCAGTTCCGGAGCGACGCCGACGTGACACACCGCCTCATCCTGGGGTTCAATGGCGAGGTCTACGCCGTCCTGCCCGGGGAATCGCCCCGCATCGTGGGCACGGCGACGACGATCGATGCCACGCCCGGCGCTGCCAACGCGCTGCAGCTCTTCGTCGAAGACGGCCGGGCGCTTGTCGGGGTCAACGGCGAGTTCGTGGCGGCCCTCGACCTCGTCCATGAGCCGGTCGCCGCCGACGTCCTGGTCGGCGCGGCCTTCTTCGACGAGGATTTCGAGCGGGGCCGCGTCACCGCGTACGAGGATTTTCAGGTCTGGGAGATCGCGTAGAACCCGCGCCGAGCCTCCGCCCGCCCGGCGAATCCGCGCCAGCGGCAGCGCCCCCGGCGGCGCTGTCCCGGCCGCGCCATGCCCTTCGGCCGCGCACCGTGCAGGCCCCGGCGCTGATGGAGCGGTTTCTCGTCTCCGCCGTCGTCGCCGTGCTCCTCATCCGCGCCTACCTGACGGCGACCGGCTTTCCCCAGATCGGCGGCCACGGGCTGCACATCGCCCACATGCTCTTCGGCGGGGTGCTGATGCTCGCCGCCCTGCTCGCCAGTCTCGCCTTTCTCGGGCCGGGCGTCCGCGTCTTTGCCGCCATCGTCGGCGGGGCCGGCTTTGGCGCCTTCATCGACGAGCTGGGCAAGTTCATCACCAGCGACAACGACTACTTCTACCGCCCCACCGTCGCCCTCATCTACGTCGTTTTCGTCCTCCTCGTCATCGCCACCGAGCGCCTCTCCACGGAGCGTAACCCGAGTCCCGACGAGCGGCTGGCGCAGGCGACCGACGTCGTCACCGGCGCCGTCATCGACGGCTTCCCCCGCCGCGAGCGCGAGACCGCCATGCGCCTGTTATCGGAAAGCGACCCGGCCAACCCGCTGGTCCCCGCGCTGCGCCAGGCCCTGACGCGCATCGCCGCCACGCCCGACCCGGACCCGAGCCTTCCCACCCGCCTTTCTCGCCGCGTGGCCCGCGGCTATACCTGGCTCGCCAGCCAACGCTGGTTCCTCACGCTCGTCCTCGTGGTGGCCGGCCTCTCGGCGCTTTTCAGCCTGCGCGAGCTGACGGTGACGCTGCTGGCCGACGCGGGATCGCCCAGCCTCCGGCTCTACCTCGAATCGACGGCCGGCTTCCTCCTCATCGCCAATCTCATCGCCGGCGTCCTGCTCCTCACCGGCCTGTTCCACCTGCGCCGCTCCCGGCTCACGGCCTACCATTGGTTCCGCCGCGCCGTGCTCGTCTCCTTGCTCGTGGCCCAACCCCTCGCCTTCTACGCCCAGCAGTGGACCGCCCTTATCGGTCTGGCGCTCAACCTCGTGCTCCTCTCAGCGATCGAGTTCGCCATCGCCCGCGAATCGGCCCTGGCCCACTTGCCAGACGACGTGACGTTCTGATAGGAGATTCGGGCGGGCGCCTGCGCGGGGCCGCGCCGGCGAAGGGCGAAGGCTGCAAAGAATGCAAAGGCTACGGGATTGGGTCGGGGCGCACCCTTCGGCCGCTGCTGGACCGCTCACGCCCCCGGCGGCGTCCGCCGGGATTCCGTATGAGCCGCCGGCAGGGTGTTGTCTTCCCATCCGGGTTCTTGGGAAGGCGCCGTGCGCCGCGCCGAGTGGCTGGCCGAGGCGATGCTCGGATCCGTCCTGGTCGAGCGCTTGCCGAACCCGCCAAACGCGACGCCGCGACGGCGTCCCATTCGTCTCCTCGCGGCAGCCCGAGCGTTCATGCGGAGTCGAAGAATCGCCCGATCAAAGCCGGCACAACGACCACCGTCCCAGGCCGCCACAGCGGGCCGCGGAATCGGCGTTTGATCCCAATCGAGGAAAATCTCGCGAGGCGGCGGGCATCACCTCACGGCCATGCGGGGCGGATCACAGCCAGTCCGGGTACTCGCTCGAACTCACGCACGTTGAACGTCAGGACACCGTATCCATTGACAATCGCGGTTGCCGCCACGATCAGGTCATACGAGCCAATCCGACTCCCAGTCGACTCAAGCTCTGCCCAGAGATGGGCCATAGCGCCGGCGACTTCGACATCAAGCGGAACAATAGGGATCGTGGCGAGGATCGCCGCGACGGTGTCTGACCGATTCGGCGGCGATCTTCGGTGTCGGCGCGTTCGACGCCGAAACGCAACTCTGCCACGGTGATGCTCGCGAGGGCGTGAACCTCTGCGGAGGCGCCGAACGAAAGGGCGCTGAGTGGTCGCCGTTCGCGCTCCAACGCGATGAAGACACTCGTATCGATTATTCGGGCCAAGGCGGGATCCGTGCCGGGACCAAACTCGCACGCCCCGCCTCTACATCGTCGGCGAAGCCATCGCCTGGCATGAAGAGATGCCCAATGCGCTCGGTGAGTTCTTGGCCGGTGATCCCTGGCGGCTCAGATGGGGGCGGGGAGAGGACAGCGAGCTTCTCACCATCTCGCTCGATGACGAACCGTTCGCCATCACGAACCCGTTCGATAATCTCCGAAAGCGCCCGTCCGAAATCGCGTTCGTTGAGTGTCGTTGCCATGCTCGATACTCAATCCTGGCGCGTCTTTGGCTCGCCCAGCCTCATATGCGCGAAGCATACTCGCGCCACGCATCCATCCGGCCGAGAGCGCACGCCTCACGGCTCCTCCAAGCGTCCCGCGGAACATTCATGTGCGGCGGCGCCAACCCCATTCCGACCGCGACGCAAGCACGAGACGCGATAACCACAATTACAGCGAGGCGTGCACCGGGCGCAGGGCTACTTCGGGCGC
>CALMZR010000388.1 GCA_937870845.1 uncultured Chloroflexota bacterium | reverse complement strand
AAGGGCGGCCGCCGACGCTACCCGCCCGCTCTTCCCCGACCCGTCGCCGGCGGAATAGACTGGCGCGAAACCATCGAGGAGGTTCGCTGCGGCCGATCCACGCGGGCGGCCCAGGAGCAGGCATGCCGACGGTTACTGACCGCTACCGCTTCGCCACGCGGCTCAACTCGTTCCGCGATCGTGGGCAGCCCGTGGCCGAGCTGCTGCGCGCCGTCGCGCGCGTGCCGGGCCTCACCGCGGTGGAGCTGAACTATCCGCAGCATCTGCACGGCGCGACCGAATCCGAGCTGCGTGAGATTCTGGCCGAAAGCAGGCTGGCGCTGACGGCGCTGAGCCTGCGCTTCGAGGGGCGAGAGTTCCTCGACGGCGCCTTCACCAGCCCACGCGCCGAGACCCGGGAGCGGGCGATCCGGCTGAGCCAGGATGCCGTGGACCTGGCGGGACGGCTGGGGGTTCCCCACGTCGACCTCTGGATGGCCTACGATGGCTTCGACTACCCCTTCCAGGTCGACTACGGCCGGCTCTGGGCCGACGAGATCGACGGCTTCCGGCGGGTGGCCGGACACGACCCGGCGATCCGCGTCAGCGTCGAGTACAAGCCGGTCGACCCGCGACGCACGGCGCTGATCCGCGGCATGGGGGAGGCGTTGCTGGCGGTGCATGATGTCGGCCTGCCCAACTTCGGGGTGCAGATCGACTTCTGCCACAGCCTGATGGCGGGGGAGCAGCCGGCCATGGCCGCCGCGCTGGCGCTGCGCGAGGGGCGCCTCTTCGGGGTCCACCTCAACGACGGCTACGGGCAAGCGGACGACGGCCTCCTCGTCGGCAGCGTCCACCCCTGGCAGACGCTGGAGCTGCTGGCGACGCTGCGCCGTCACGACTACCGGGGCACGATCTACTTCGACACCTTCCCCGTCCGCGAAAACCCCGCCGCCGAGAGCGCCGCCAACGTCGCGCGGGTGCGCGCGCTGGAGGCGATGCTGGAGCGGATCGACGCGGATCGCCTGGCAGAGCTTCAGGCGAGCCACGACGCGCTGGGCGTGCAGGCGCTGCTGCACGAGGCCGGGTTTGGACACGATGGGCGCTGAGGGGGCGACCGGCGTCTGCGTCGTCGGAAGCGTCCACATGGACGTCGTCGCCGTGGCCGACCGGCTCCCCGGCAGGGGGGAGAGCGTCGTCGGCCACCGCGCGGCCCTCTCGCCCGGCGGCAAGGCTGGCAACCAGGCGGCCCAAGCCGCCCGCAATGGATCGCAAACGTTCATGATCGGCCGAATCGGCCGCGACCTCTTCGGCGATCGCCTGCGCGCCGCCCTCGAAGCCTCCGGGGTGGACACGACCTACCTGATCGCGAACGAGCAGGAAGCGACGGGGGTCAGCCCGGTCCTGACCGGCGCCGACGGCGAGTACGCCTCGATCATCGTGCCCGGGGCCGGACAGCGGCTGAGCGCCGCGGACATCGACGCCGCCGGGGATGTATTCGCCCAATCGGCGGCGCTCCTCCTCCAATGCGAGATCCCGTTGGACATTTCCGCCCACGCGGCTCGGCTCGCCCGATCCGTGGGGATTCGCGTGCTGTTGAACGCCTCCCCGCCACCCGCCGATGCCGCGTTGATCCCCGCCGAACTGTGGGCGGCCGTGGACTTACTAATTGTCAACGGCGCCGAGGCGGAGCGGCTGAGCGGGATGCCCGTTGGACCCATACCGGAGGTGGAATCCGCGGTTGAGCGTCTCCGGCAGCGGTTCGGCATTTCGACCGTAGTCGTCACGCTCGGCGGGCGCGGCGCGGTTGCGCTCGACGACGCCTGTCTGCGCCATGTCCCGGCGTGGCGCGTGCCGGTGGTCGAGACGATCGGGGCGGGCGACGCCTTCGCGGGGGTGCTGGCGAGCGAGCTGGCGCGGGGGCTCCCCCTGGCTGAGGCGCTGCCGCTGGCGAACGCGGCCGGGGCGCTGGCGGTCATGCGCCCCGGCGCCCACGACGCCCTGCCGACGCGGGCGGAGATCGGCGCCTTTCTCAGAGAGCGACAACGCGGCGGCGGCGAAGGGGGCGAAGGGGGCTAAGGGGACGGGAGGCAAGACGGCCGGCAGCGTTCGCCCGGATTCCGTATTACCCGAGCCGCCGCGCCACGATCGGCCGGACTTCGGCGATGCGGTCGAAATCCCCGTCGACGTGCAAGACTCCCAAGTTGTGGAAGAGCGCGGTCTCGGCGATGAGGAGGTCCGGGATGGGAAGCCGATGCCACATGCCGTGGTGATGGGCCAAGTCGCGCTGCAGGCGCAGCGCCCGCTCGAAGATGTCAGGCGGGGCGGCAGCGGGCAGAAAGTTGACATGCAGCAGGCCGCGTCGTTCGTCGTAGTCTCGGGCCGACCGGGCGGAGTAAAGGAACTCCAACTCGCCCATCGGGCAGATGTACAGCATCCCGGCCAGCTCGGTCAGTTGCCGCCTCACGACGGGGTCGGTCCCCCGCGCCTCGGCACTCTTATCGACGATCCAGCCGCTTACCGCCACATCTCATCCGAAGCCAATACGTCCATATCGACGTGCTCGGGGAGGGTTCTCAGGAAATAGTCGAGCTGGGCAGCTCGCCGCTCATGCTCCTTCTCGCCCTGCTCGGCGGCGCGGCGGAGAGCCTCCTCGACGGTAGCGCGGGTGGTCGGGCAATCGAGCGCCCGCTTGGCCCGTTCCAGAAGCTGCTGGTCGATTTCGATGGTCGTGCGTTTGATCATATGTGCATAGTACACGAGATTGGCGTACATATCCAGGTCCGCGCCGCCGACCTCTGTATCCATTTTGGCCCTGCCGCGTATACCACGACGAACGCGTTCGCACGAGAGCGGTATCGGAAAGGGCGCCATGGTCCCCCACGCCAGTTCGCCGCCAACTCTGGACACCCGAGGACTCGCCGGTATCCTGGAGAAAGAGATTCGCATGACAGCCACGCCCGCCTCCGCCGCACGTCCGCTCACGCGGCGCACCTTGCTCGGGGCAAGTCTGAGCGCCGGGGCCTGGTGGCTGCTCGGTCCCGGGGCTGCGCACGCGGCGCCGCGTCTGGCGGAGGACACCGTGGGTCCTTGGCGCACCTGGCTGCTGGCGGCTGGCGACGAGCTGCGCCCCGCGGCGCCGCCTCCCGCTAGTCCCGATGAGCGGGCCGAAGTCCTCGCGTTGCAGCAGCAGCCGTCCAGTGCGGTGCTGGCCACCCTCGATCGCTGGGACGACCCGACGGTGCTCCTACCCTGGACGCAGCTGGCCCTCGGGCTCATCAAGGTGCACCAGCCGAATCCGGTCCGCGCCGCGCGGGCGCTGGCGCTGCTCCACGTCGCCGTGGTCGATACCCTCGTCGCGACCGACGATGCGCGCCGGGCGTTCCCGCGCCCCGGCCCTGCTGGTGATGGGGCCATCGTGCCGCTGGGACGGACGCCGGTGAGCCCGTCCTCCTTCCCGTCCGAGCACGCCGCCGTGGCCACGGCGGCGTCGCGCGTGCTTGCCTATCTCTTTCCCCAGGAGCCCGCCGCAACGCTTGCTGATCTCGCGGACGAGGCGGCGCACTCCCGGCTGACCGCGGGACGCGCCTACCGCAGCGATGTCGCGGCCGGGCAGGCGATCGGCCAGGCGATTGGCGAGCGCGCGGTGGCCCGCGGCAAGGCAGACGGGTCAGACGGGGTGTGGGATGGCTCGGGCCGGATGACCGATCCCGGTTCGTGGCAGCCGACCCCCCCCGGCTACGTCCAGCAGCCGGTCGAACCGCTCGCCGGCAGGTGGCGGCCATGGATGCTGGCCAGTGGCGATCAGTACCGCCCGGCGCCGCCCCCGCCGTATCAATCCCCCGCCTGGCGTGCCGAGTTGGGTGCGGTCCAAGAAGCCGTGGCGCGGCGCACTCCCGCGCAGGAAGCTGCCGCGCGGTTCTGGGCCGGCGGCCCGGGCAGCGTGACCCCGGCCGGGCTCTGGATCGAGATCGCCCAGGAGCTCATCATCCGGGACGGGCTGCGTCCCCTCCAGGCAGCACGGGTGCTGGCACTGACGAGTGTGGCGATGGCCGACGGCGTCGTCTGCTGCTGGGACGCCAAGTACGCCTACTGGACGGCGCGGCCGATCTCGGCCGACCCGAATCTGGGTGTGCTGATCCCGACGCCGCCCTTCCCCTCGTACACCTCCGGCCACGCCACGATCTCGACCGCGGCGGCGACCGTGTTGGGGCATCTGTTTCCCGCAGATGCTTCTGCCCTGACGGCCCGCGCCGAGGATGCCAAGCAATCCCGGTTGTGGGCCGGCATCCATTTCCCGCTCGACACCGAGATGGGGGCCCTGGGCGGCGGCATGATCGGGCGCTTGGTCGTGGCCCGTGCCCGCGACGACCAAGCCGCATAGGCGCCTGTCCGACCCGTCCTTGGCTGCCAGCGCCAAAGAAGGATCGTGAGGAGGTGATGCCAGGCCAGACCATCCGGCAGGACCCAAAGGCGTATCGCCGCGACGCACGTCTCACCCTGGAGGACACCGATGTCACCCGACCGCTCACCCAGCACGATCAGATCCATCAGTCGTCGCACCGCATTGCGAGCCGGAGCGGCTGCGGGCGCTGCGGGAGTGGGGATGACGGTGGCCAGCGCCGGCCCCGTCCATGCGGCGCAAGACACCGCGGCGATGCAGAGCGAGCGCCTCGAGGTCGTCTTCACACCCTCCGATCCGGTCACCATTACCCTGGCTGGCGGTGGGCCGCCGCAACGGGGCGATTACTTCTACGTCGACGGACCCATCTACGCCGCCGCTGACGTCAACGGCACGCAGATCGGCATGTACCACTGCTTTGGCGCCTGGACTTCCGCCGCCGATGACACCTCCGCGCCCTACCTGCGCCTCACCACGGTGCAGTTCCTGATGGATGAGGGGTCGATCATGGGGCTCCTCAACGAGCTTGGCCCCGACGATGGCGCCCGTAATGTGGGAGCCGTGCAAGGAGGAACCGGGCGATATACGGGCGCCCTGGGGACCTTCCAACAGCTCCCGGGGCCAAGCGCAGCAGAAGGAACGATGGCCACGCCAGGCCCCGGTACGCCAGCAGCCGGGCAGAACGTGGTGCGGGCGGTCTTCGAGCTCATGCTGCCGCAAAGGAGTTAGGAGGAGACCGATGCGCACTCCGGGAGCAGCGGCGCGCTCGCGTCGATTGGCCCTCAAGCTCGGCGTGGCCGTGGCCGGAGGATTGGTGGGGGGATCTGCGCTTACCAAGGAGGGTACGGTCGCCCAAGAGGAGAAACTGACCGCCTCCGGCGGCGGGGTCAATCTCAAACTGATGCCCGATGTCGAGGGCGCGCCGACGGCGCCGCTACGCGAGTCGTTCATGTTCGACGCCCGCTACGCCCAGTGCATCATCGAGGACAACCCAGAGCCTTTCTCCATGGAGACTTATTCCATGGGCAAGGTGGTGATCGAGGCGCACAGCTTCTTCATGGCGATGTACGCCAACGAGATCAGCCTGGTCAGCATCCGTGACGCGGGGAACGGCACGCGGGTCGCCAAACTCACGGGCGCCTTGGGCTGCGCCACCCAGGCAGGCGCCGCCAGCGGACGCGTCGGGTCGCGGACGATGCTGGAGCCCGCCTTCTTCGACATCGAGGCCACCGACGGTGGTCACGGCGGTGGAGCGGCGCGGGATGCCTTCGTCTTCACGGTCTACTTCGACCCGGATCGGGCCCCGCTCAACCACGCCATCTTCGGGCCGAACCCAGCCTTCACCGGCGAGATGA
>CALMZR010000387.1 GCA_937870845.1 uncultured Chloroflexota bacterium | reverse complement strand
GGGGGCGTGTCTACGCCGCCTGGCTGGGGGCCATCACCCTGGCCAGCGCGGTGGCCTTCGCCCTGATCGGCTGGCTGACGCCGCGGCTCGGCCCGCCGGCGACGCTGGCGGCGGTGGGGGCGCTGGTCGGCATCGGTGGCCCGCTGCTGCTGTGGGTTACCGGCTGCATCGCCGCTTTGCGCCGGGATGGCGCGGGTTCGCGTTGACGGCGAAGATGGTGGATCGACCCAGAAACCGGCACGATCGCGATTCCGCCGCACGTCACAAAGACATGGACCATGCCTTCGCCAACCATTTACCGATCGGCACGGGGATACGTGGAGATCATGGCCCTCTACGACGAGGCTGTTTTCCGCCTCGACCAGCACATGGAACGCCAGATGGTGGACACCCGATTCGGCGTCACGCATGTGTTGGCGACCGGTCCCACCGCCGCGCCGCCGGTGGTCGTCTTGGCCGGCGGCAACTTCCTCAATCCCTACTCGCTGGCCTGGATGCTGCCTGGTCTGCGCGAGCGGCGCGTCTACGCCCCGGACACGGCCGGCCATCCTGGACACAGCGCCCAGACGCGCCTCTCGCCCATGGATGCCAGCTATGGTGTCTGGATTGCCGATCTTCTCGATGGTCTCGGTCTCGATCGCGTGCCGCTGATCGGCTCGTCGTATGGGGCCGGCATCATCCTGCGCGCCGCCGCCGTGGCGCCGGAGCGCATCAAGCGGGCGGATCTCCACGTTCCCAGCAGCATTGCCACAGGTTCCGTGTGGCGCATGGGCATCGAGGCGGCGCTGCCGATGCTGCTGGTTGGGGCAGATCCCAGCCAGTCCCGTCTGGAGCGGGCCGCGCGCCCGCTGGCGGTCGAGTCCGAGACGGGGAGACCATCGACGGCAGGTTGCCAGGCGGTGGTGGTGATGGCGAAGACGAGGCGGATGTCGTCGACGTCGCGGGCGGGGGCGGGTTTGGCGAAGTAGGCGCCGATCAGCATGCGCCGGGTGAGGAGCATGGCGGCGGGGGCGGCGACGGTAGAGCCGCGGGAGCGGAGGAGGAAGCCGCCGGGGCGGTCGGCGGCGCACAGGGCGGCGGCGGCGCCGAGGGCGAAGCCCACGGAGGCAATGGCGATATCGCGCCAGGATGGACCGCGCATGGTCCCCTCCTTGAGGTCCGGCAGGACGGGAGGCCGCCGGGCCAAGCGACTATCGGTCCTCGCGCTCCGGTTGCAGCCGCGAGTGTTGCCCTGGCGACCAAGGGCGTGCGTTCTCTGCTTGCTCAATGTCCCGTCGTCCCGTATCCTGAAAAAGACCGATCGGTCTGAAACGGTGTGGGGCGGAGGCGAGGCGATGCGCAAGGGCGAGGAGACGCGGGAGCGCATCGTGGCGCACGCGGCCGAGGTATTCAACGTGCGGGGGGCTGGGGGCGCGTCGCTGTCCGACATCATGGCCGCCACGGGGCTGAAGAAGGGGGGCATCTACAACCACTTCGGGAGCAAGGAGGAGCTGGCGCTCGCGAGCTTCGCGCACGCGGCGGGGCTCGTGGAGCGGCGGTTCGTCGACGTCTGGCGCGAGCCGGGCATCGCGGCGCTGCTCGCCTTTGTGGCCGAGTTTCGCGGCTATGTCCGGAATCCGCCGTTGGCAGGCGGGTGTCCACTCCTCAACACCGCCATCGACAGCGACGACACCCACCCCGCGTTGCGGGAGCGGGCGCAAGCCCTCGCCGGCGAGCTTCGCGAACGGCTGCGGCGCGCGGCAGCGGAGGGGCAGGCGCGGGGCGAGATCCGGCGGGACGTGGACGGGGAGACGCTGGCGACGGTGATGCTGGCGACGCTGGAAGGCGGGGTGATGCTGAGCAAGCTCGACGGCGACCCTGCCCACCTGGAGCGCTGCGCCGACTTTCTGGAGGCGTACATCGCGGATCGCGTGCGGGCGTGAGAGAGGGCCGGGTTTTTTCGAGAGGAGAACGGACCGATCGGTCTTTTTCTATGGGGCGGCTTTTCGCCCCGAGCGCCGGCGGCTCCGCCGTCGGAGAGGGAATCCGACACACCGAAAGGAGATGGTATGAACCCGACCGATTTTTCCGGCTACGTTTCGTCCGGCGTCATCCTGACGTGCATCCTGGTCGCGGCCACGATCGTCACGGCGGTCGCGGCCCTGGCCAGGAGGCCAGCGGCGTCAAACAGCGACGCGGCGAACGCCGTGCCCCGGGCGGCGGTGGGGCGAGCGGTGGCGGTGGTGGCGGGCGGCGCGGTGTTCGCGGCGGTGGCGGCGACCGGTCTGGTCCGCGGGCAAGCGGCATGGGTCGGTCTGGTCGTCGTCGCGGGTCTGGCGGTTAGCGGCTACGCGCTGGCGGCGTGGACCGAGACCGGGCGCCGGGTGCTCGATGCCGTGCCGCAGTCGTGGCTCATCGGCGTCCAGGCGTACCGCACCGTCGGGGCGGTGTTCTTCATCGTCGCCGCCGAGGGCGGGCTGCCCGCGTACTTCGCGATCCCCGCGGGGGCGGGGGATTTCGTGACCGGGGTCGGCGCCCCGCTCGTGGCGTTGTGGTGGGCGGTTGGCTACAGGTTCGCCCGGCCGGCGGCTTGGGCCTGGAACGTGTTCGGGATGCTCGATCTGGTCGTGGCCGTGGGCATCGGCTCCTCGCTCCTTGCGGCGCCGGCGGCGGCGCGCTTCGGCGGCGCGCCGGAGTGGCTGGAGCGCGCCGCGCTCGGGTTCCAGCCGTTCGCGCCGGCGATCTTCCCCTTTGGCGCGCCGCTAACGCTGATTCCGACCTTTCTCGTGCCGATCGCGCTGGTGCTGCACGCGCTCTCGCTGCGCAAGCTGGTGCTGGAGCGTTCCCGACGCGCGGAGCCTGAGGCGACCGGCCTCGCGGCCCTGCCGCGGCCCGTCGCGCCGGCCGCCTGAGCGCCCCGCCTTCCGGGCCCGACCCGGGGGAGGTTCGGCGCGGCGCGCCGCGGGGCCTCCCCCGGTTGCCCATCAGTCATCGTATCCTTGCGCCATCCCCGCATCCGCCCCGCCGCGCGCGGAGCCGCAGCCGGCCTGCCTTTCGAGGCGGCGGTCGTCCCGGCGCGCCGCACGCATCGCCGCCGATCGACGAAGGAGGGGCGCCACGATGGACGCGCAACGTTTCGACAACCTGGCGAAGGCTCTGGCCGGCCGGCTTTCGCGGCGCCGGGCGCTGCGAGGCGCCGGGGCTGCGGCGTCGGCGGGATTGCTCGCCTCCGTGGGCGCCGGCTCGGGCCCGGCCCGGGTGATGGCGCAGGATGGAGGCGACGAGCCGGTCTACACGATCATCCGGCGTTATGCCCTGGACGGGCCGGCGCGGGAGGTGCGGCGGGCGCTGCTGCAGGGGTACGTCGAGGACGCCTGCGCCGCGGAAGGGTTCATCGCCTACTTCGCGGTTGAGGACGAGGACGACGATTTCGCCACCGTGGCGGTCTTCCGCTCGCAGCAGGACTTCGAGAATTTCTCCACGGCGGAGGCGAACTGGATCGCGCAGAACCTGGGGACGCTGCTGCCGGCGCCGGAGGAGACGGTCTCCGGGGATGCCTACGTCCACGTCGGCGCGCCGGAGATGTTCACCAACACGTGCCCCGGCTCCCCGCCCGTGCCGACGGTGGCTCCGTCGGCGCCGACGGCGACGGCCGTTCCATCCGGCCCCACGCCGACGCCGCAGCCGGCCTGCACCAGCCAGGGGTGCGTCTGCGCGACCGGGACGCGGCGGGCGTGCGACCGGGGGCTGGTCTGCTGCGCGACGACGGACACGCTGGGCGGCCCCGGCATCTGCCAGCCGCGGGAGGTGTGCAACCCGACCGACTGCCCGGAGAACGGGGAGGCGTGCCCGGCGACGTGCAACGCCGGCGACGCCTGCCCCGGCTGCTGCTCCGGCTACTGCAACGCCGACGACGTCTGCGCCGATCCGCCGGAGCCGCCTTGCACCGGCGAGGGGTGCGACTGCATCACCGGCACGCAGAACCCCTGCGACGCCGGGCTGGTCTGCTGCGGCACGACCGGGACGCCCGGAGGCCCGGGGACGTGTCTCACCGAGGCGGAGTGCAATCCCCCCTGCACGGGTGAAGGCTGCGACTGCACGACGGGAACGCAGAATCCCTGCGACACCGGATTGATCTGCTGCGGCACGACGGGGACGCCGGGCGGGCCGGGGACGTGCCAGACCGAGGCGGAATGCACCCCGCCGTGCACGAGCGAAGGGTGCGATTGCAACGGCGGGGTGCAGGGGAACTGCGACGCCGGGTTGGTCTGCTGCCAGGAGGGCGAATCGATCCCCGGCGGTCCCGGGACGTGCGTTCCCGAAGCGGAGTGCGCGCCGCCGCCCTGCACGGGGCAGGGGTGCGACTGCAACGGCGGGGTGCTGGGCGCATGCGACGCGGGGTTGGTGTGTTGCCAGGAGGGCGTGGCCATCCCCGGCGGGGCCGGAACCTGCCAGCCGGAGGACCAATGCCCGCCCCCGCCCTGCACCGGCGAAGGGTGCGCGTGCAACGGCGGCGTGCAGGGCAATTGCGATGCCGGGCTGGTGTGCTGCCAGGGTGGTGAGCCGATTCCGGGCGGCGCGGGGACCTGCGTCGCCGAGGCGGAATGCGCGCCGCCGCCATGCACGACGGAAGGGTGCCCGTGCAATGGCGGGGTCCAGGGGGCCTGCGCCGACGGGCTGATCTGCTGCCAGACCGACCCCTCCGTCCCGGGCGGGCCGGGGACGTGCCAGGCGGAGGCGTTTTGCGGGCCGCCGCCCTGCACCGACAACGGCGGGGGGTGCGACGCGACGTGCAACTGGGGCGACGCCTGCGCCGGCTGCTGCTCGGGGTTCTGCAACGACACGGGGGTCTGCGACGACGAGCCGGCGGCGCCGGTGGTCTGCACCAGCGCCGGCTGCGCCTGCGCGACGGGGACCGAGGCGCCGTGCGACGAGGGGTTGACCTGCTGCGCGACGGGCGATCTGCTCGGCGGGCCGGGGGTGTGCCAGGCGAGTTGCTAAAGGACGTTGGCCGTGCCCTGTCGCGGCCCGCCGCGACAGGGGCGAAGCGTCGTGCCGGCGATGCCGACTCTGGAACTGTCCACCGGGTGACCTGAGTCGGGTTCGCTCTGCCTTATGGAGCTGTGTCGATGGGGGCGCGGCTCTGGGTGGCGTAGGCCGGATGGCCGACGCAGCGCAGGAACTTCCTGAAGCTCCGTGAATTGGCCGCCATTCTCAGCACGTCAGCCCGTTCGAGAATGCGGCCGGCATCCTTGACCTTCTCGTAAGCGTGGCCTCTCGCGGCGACGCGAAGAGCACGAGCAGCGTCGATGTGATCGGCTTTGTTCGGGCGAATCGAGTTGACCACTCCTCGACTCACCGCGAATCGAGCGCGCATGCCGAGAAGCGCGTCGGGATCCGAGACGAGCCAATTCTCGAACGTCCTGTCTTTGATCACCACGGCTACCGGCATGGGCGCCCGCGGCTGGATTCGCTCGCGAATCTGCTCGGCCAGGGCTCCCGGACATTCGGGCCGATCCTCGCGATCGACGAGCACGACAACGCAATCGACGTTGCGCATTTGGAGAACTGAAATTCTTTCCGCCGCCGCGCGAGCGATCACCGCGGCTGTCGCCATAGGATGGATATCGGCTTTGACGATCTCGGCAATGGTGTTGCCGGAGATGTCCTCGATTTGCAGTTTCAGTTTGGGCAGCGCCGAGAACTCCGATCGACCATCGACAACGACCCCGATTCTCATGCTATGGGGTCGGCACCGTTTGGCGAATCAATCCGCTGTCAAGCAAATTCGACAGCTTGAAGGCGCCGTCCATCCAAGATGCTTCGACATCTGGCTCGAACGCCATCAAGGGGGCGAGCTTCGTGCGCCCTTCCTCCTTCCAAACGACCGCGATTTCTGATGGATGCAGTTGGTCAATCAGCACGGGGGAGTGGGTAGTCAGGAGGATTTGCTTTGGTTCGGTCGACCGCGCGACTCGCTGACAGGCCGAAACCAGGACGCGCAATGCCCATGGATGCAGTGAGTTCTCCGGCTCCTCGATCGCGAGGAGCGAACTCCGAGGGTCGTAGAGGGACGTGAAGAGCGCCAGAGCCCTGATCGTTCCGTCCGACACCTCGTCGGAACTCCACCGGTTCCCAAAGCCAACCTCTTTGAAGTCAAGCCTCCAAAGCCTCTCCGGAGTCGGCTCGACAACGATATCTTCGAGTTCAGGCAGAATGAGCGCCATGTTCTCCATAACGTTCGCCCATGCCTCACCCGGTTGCTCTTTGAGGCGGTTGACAAGGGCGGGGAGGTTGTCTCCGTGCATCCCGAGATTGGCAATTGGGGTTGGCGCCGTAGGAAGGCGGCATGCTGGCGGAGAAAACTGAAACGTCTGCATCATGCTCATATGCTCCACGAAGGCCGCAACCACCAGCGAAATCGTCTGCAACCCGCTGATGAGCAGATCATGCGGAAGCACCTCGGGTCGCATGACCCTGGCCAGATATGTTTCGGCATCGATGCCAAACGTGAGCCATGGCAAACCAAGCCAACCCAACAGGTGAGGCGACTCCACTCGAACGTCAACGCGCGAATCGGTGCGATCGGCGCGAAGCAGCGGCGTTAATGGGCCATCCCCAATTCCGACTTCCAGCTCTTCGCTCGCAATGTGGAAGCGTGAGATCAACGGCTCACCCTGGCCCCAAAGGGTAAAACGATGCCTGAATCGAACGCGCATGGTCGTGGAGTCCAAGCCAAAATCGTCGAGATCGGGTCGAGGAAACGTGGGCGGATTTCCCCATATGTCGTCGATGCTGCCGCTCGCCGTGACCTCGAATGACATGGTGCGTAAGGACGCGCCGTCGCTCCTGAACGCGACGTTCTCGAAGCCTCCATGCCGATCAAGAGCCTGCTTGATCCCGCTTCCGTAAACATTGGCCAAGAAGGCGAGCGAACTGACGACATTGGTTTTGCCGGCGTTGTTTGGTCCCACGAGCACGGTGAACTCGTGCGGCGTCAGGTCCAAGTCGGCCAACGACCGGTAGCCTTGAATTCGGATCGATTCAATCTTCATGGCGCAAGCCTTCGATCGGACTCTGCAGCGCCAGCATACTACCTATGTCCCGCGGCGTTGCCGCGTTTCAGGGAAGCGGTTCGAGGAGCGTGCGCACCTTCCGGTGAGGGCGAGCGCTATGGCGTTAGCCGTGCTCCACCTCGGTGACGGCGACGACTTCGATCTCGGCCAGAAAATTGGGGTTGGCCGGGGCGGCGACGAGGGCGAAGGAGATGATCGGGGGCCGGGCCACGGGTCCCCAGACGCGTTGGAAGGCGGCGAAGCCCGCGTTGATGTCCTGGCCCTGGACGACGAAGATGGTCCACTTGATGACGTCGTCGCGGCCGGCGCCCGCGGCGGCGAGGCCGGTTTCGATGTTCTCGAGGACCTGTTCGGTTTGCGCGCCGCGGTCGCCGGCGCCGTCGATCTGGCCGTCCGCGGCGACGGCGTTCTGGCCGCCGACGTAGATCGTCTTCGCGGCGCCCTGCACGCTCACGGCCTGGGAGAAGGCGGGATTCTGGTGCATGGTCTCGGGGTTGATGTGGGTGATGACCGGCGGCATGGCGTCTCCTTCGTGCTGGGCCGCGGCGGCGGCCATCCCAATGGACGGATCTCCCAAGGCGAGCCCAGCCGTCAGCCCGATGGCCGACCGTCGCGTAGCCGGGACATCAAAAGGTTCGGCCGGGCGATCGCCGGGCGTGTCGGGCATCCTCGATCCTCCTTTGGGTGACGCGGGGTGCGGCGAATCCTCGACGGTTTCAGGCGACGAGCTGGCCGCTATGCGCCGCCACCCGCCTTCGGACACGACGACGAGGCCCAGGTCGTCCACCTCCAGCTCGGCCACAAA
>CALMZR010000386.1 GCA_937870845.1 uncultured Chloroflexota bacterium | reverse complement strand
AACCAGCGGGACCACCCTGATGACCAGAATACGATCACGCACCTCATCTCGTTGCACGGCATCGATCTTCGTCGGAATGACACGGGGCCTGCGTCGGAATGACGCGGGGTTCGTGTCGCGCGGCGGGTTTGACGTGCCGCTTCTACGCGATCGTCGACGGCGGGCCGTCGACGCCGAGACGCGGGGCCTCCACGCGCAAGGCGGCAATGACGTCGGCGATCAGGTCGTCCAGCGGGACGCCGAGGCGCTCGGCGCCGTGGACGATCTCGTCGCGGTTGACTTTGGCGGCGAAGGCTTTGTCCTTCATCTTCTTGCGCACCGACTTGACCTCGACCTGGTGGATGCTCTTGTCGGGGCGCACCAGGGCGACGGCGATGACGAACCCGCTCAGCTCGTCGACGGCGCACAGGGTGTTCTCGAGCGCGGATTGGGGCTCCACGCCGCTGTAGTCGGCGTGGCTGAGGATGGCCCGGCAGACGGTTTCGTCCCAGCCGTGCTCGCGAAGATACGCGACGCCGACGAAGGGGTGGCCGTCGGGGGCAAGCTCGAGGTTCGGGTGCTTCTCGAAATCCATGTCGTGCAGCAGACCGACGGCGCCCCATAGATCCTCGTCCTCGTTGTCGCGGCGGGCGAAGTAGCGAAGGCAGGCGGAGACGGCTTCGCAGTGCTTGCGCAGGCTTTCGCTCTCGACCCACTCGTGCAACAGGGCTCGCGCCCTGGGCGTCAGGGGCGGCTCGATAGCCGCCGCGCTTGGTCCGGTCAGGTGCAATGGAGATCCTTTCTGTATCGCGAGGCGCCTCACGTCGTTCAGCATGACACGGTTGCCGCATCGGCGCGTGCGGGGCCGTGCCGAATTGACCGCAACCTGGTCCAATGCTACCCTTGCCGGCAATAGTCAATGGCTGAATAGTCCGGCGTCCCCCGTGCCGGGCGGCCATGGGAGTACGGCAGTGGTCGCAGCGAGTCGAACCATCAGCCCGATTCGGCTTTTCCCGATCGGGGAGGCCGCGGCGCCGAAGGCGGGCGTTGCCAGGGACGCCTTTGGTCGAGCCATGACCTACTTGCGCATCTCGCTCACAGACCGCTGCAACTTTCGCTGTGTCTACTGCATGCCGGCGCTGGGCATGAAGTTCCAGCCGAAAGAGGAACATCTTTCCGACGATGAACTGCTGCGGTTGATCGGGTTGTTCGCCAGGGTCGGCGTCACCAAGGTGCGCCTCACCGGCGGCGAACCGACGATTCGGCGCGGCATCGTGGAGCTGGTGCGGGGGATCAAGGCGTTTCCAGGCATCAAGGAAGTCTCCATGACGACCAACGCCCTCCTCCTGGGGCGGCTGGCGGACGATCTGGCCGAAGCGGGGCTGGATCGGGTCAACGTCTCCATCGACACCCTCGACCCCGACCGCTTCAAGGCCATGACCCGCGGCGGCCGGTTGGATCTGGTCTGGCAGGGCATCGAGGCCGCGGATGCGGCGGGGCTGCGGCCGATCAAGCTCAACACCGTCGTCGTCAAGGATCAGAACGATGTCGAGGTCGGCGACATGGCCGCGCTGACGCTCGACCGGCCCTGGCAGGTGCGATTTCTGGAGATCATGCCGCTGGAAGGGGTGGGCGACGTCCACGACGAGGGGCTGGTCAGCTCGGAAGAGACGCAGCGGCGGCTCGAGGCGCGGTTCGGCCCGTTGCAGCCGGTCGAGACCGACGCGGCGGACCCAGCCCGGTTGTGGAAGATCCCGGGCGCCGCCGGGACCATCGGGTTCATCTCGCCGGTATCGGAGCCGTTTTGCGCCGCCTGCAATCGGGTTCGCCTCACTGCCGACGGCAAGCTTCGCCTCTGCCTGCTGCGCCCCGATGAAGGCGATCTGCGCGACGTGATGCGCGGCGGGGCCGACGACGAGGAGCTGGAGCGGGCCATCCGCGCCGCCATCTGGCGCAAGCCGTGGGGACACGGCCTGGCCGAGGGGGAGCGGGAGACGGTGCGCGGCATGTCGCAGATCGGCGGGTGACGGGAGGCGGAAGGCGGGAGGCGGAAGAGGGATCGGCGGGCGTGGGCCCGCCGATTTGCGTTACCGTACGGTTGAGGCATTCCGGAACGATAGCGCCTCTACGGATCGGTTGAGTGGCTCAGTCGAGCAGGATCAGGTCGTCCTGGCTGGACGCCTCGATGCCGCCGGTGATGGCGGGCTCGTCGATGCCGACGGGGCTGATTGCTGTCGCTTCATCTTGCTCGAGGACCAGATAGACGTCGACGGCAACGGTTTCGGTCGGGCGCAGGGCGAGCGTGTCGCTCGGTTCGAGGGAACCAAGGCTGCCGTCGATGCTCGATTCCACGAAGAGGGCGGGAGTCTCGCTGACGTTCTCCGGCAGCTCGCTGCCGAGTTCGTACGCGCCAGGCGGAAGGTCAGTGAAGAGCACCCGTCCGGATCCGTCGCCGGAGAGGCCAGTCACGGCCTGGAAGGCGGCGTCGTTGATGCTGCCGGTGCCGCTCAGGGTGAGGGGCACTCCGCCGGCCAGCGCCTGGCACTGGGCAGCCCAACTTTCCTTGTCGGCGCCGCTGTCGGTCCCGGCCGGGCAGCCGAAGACGCTGACCTGGACGCGGCCGGTGGCGCCGGCGAACTCGGCAGCGAGGCCGACTTCGACGTCGATGCCGAAGGAGGCGAGGCGCTCGTTCTCCGGGATGGCGGTGGCGACGAGCTGCCCCTGGTAGCGATCCTCGGCCAGATCGGTGCCGGGGCCGGGTAGGAGTACGCTGTAGTCGCCGCTGCGCAGCCCTTCGAACGACACGGCGGCGCCGCCGGGGTCAAGGCAACGCGAGAGGAGCGGGGGGGCGGCGAGATCGGGCTCGGTCCCGGGGAAAAGGGCAACGCAGAGCTGCTCGCCGGCGCCGATGCCGTCGTCCGGGAAGGTCAGGTTGACGGCGAGGGAGTTGGCCCGCTCCGTGGCGCCGGAATCCTGCGCCCCGGCCGCCGCCGGCATCCAGATCGCGATCAGCGCCGCTAACATAATTGCCGCGCACGACGAAGGGCCGCCGAAGCGGCAGGGCAGGCGAAATCCGGAACAATTACCGACGCGCATCACGTCTCCACGACGTAGCGGGGTTCCGGATGTCAGTATAGACCACCATGGGCATCGCGCCCCCGTCCCGTGGGCCGATCTCGGGTCCCAATCGTCGTAACGCGCCAAACCAGCGAGATGTTTCTCCGAGTCACAGAAAGGACCGTGCGTCACATGGGCGATCCGAATCCGTCTGCGCCGCCGTTGCGATGCGTGGTGTTCACCATGGACGTGCCGCGGGATGTGTTGTCGCGCTTCCGCGCCGAGTTCCCCGGTATCCGCTTCATTGTTCCGGGGGAGCGCAGGGGCCCGGACGAACGGGGGATGATCCTGGAAGAAGCGCCTGCCGCGGACGACCTGGCTGCCGCCGATGGGGTGATCGGCTGGCGGCTGGAGCCGGAGATGCTCGAGGCGGCGCCGAAGCTGCGTTGGCTGCACGTCGGCGGGGCTGGAGTCGAGCGGTACGACCTGGGCGCGATCGCCGCGCGCGGGATCGTGATGACCAACGCCAGCGGCGTGTCGGCCCCGAATATGGCCGAGCACGCGCTGGGGATGATGATCGCGCTCACCCGTCGCTTTCCGACGCTGATGCGCGCTCAGGCGGCGCGGCGCTGGCGCGATACGGACACGCATCGCGAAGTTGGGGAATTGCTGGGGCAGACGGTGCTGGTCGTGGGCGTTGGCGACATCGGGCAAGAGGTCGCGAGGCGTGCCGCCGCGTTCGGGATGCGCGTCCATGGGGTGCGGCGACGGGGCGATGCGCCGCCGCCCGAAGGGTTCGCCAGAGTCTTCTCGACTACGGAGCTCGCCGAGGCGCTTGCCGGCGCGGACCACGTCGTGGTGACGTTGCCGCACACCCCCCAGACTCGCGGTCTGTTCGATCCGGAGGCGTTCGCCGCCATGAAGCCGGGCGCGATGATCTACAACGTGGGCCGCGGGCCGGTGATCGACACGGCTGCCCTCGTCGCCGCGCTGGAGTCGGGGCATGTCGGCGGGGCGGGGCTGGATGTGACCGATCCGGAGCCGCTGCCCGAAGACTCGCTCCTGTGGGAGATGGAAAACGTGCTGATCACCGCCCACACCTCGGGCGCCACGCCCCGCTATTGGGATCGCCAGGAGGCGCTGGTTGCGGAGACGATCCGGCGCATCCAGCAGGGCGAGCGTCCACCAACCCTCGTCGATCTCGCGGCCGGGTACTGATGCGCCTGTCCGGGGCGGCGCAATCCCCATTGATTCGGCTGGAAGACGTCCGCAGCCGGGAACGCGCCCGCCCGCATCGGGTCATGGCAGCCCGCAACCGCCTCCCCGGAAGTTCAGGAAGATCAGGAAGTTCAGGAAGTTTGACGCGGCGCGGAGCCATTGTCGGTCGCCTCGCCGATGCGCTCCGGCTGATATCCGGCCCTATCTGGCCTGAAGCCCGGCACGACGTTTGGCGCGGTTTGCAGCCGCGTTTGCAGACCGCGTCGATTTCAGTCTGCATGTCAGTGTCAGTTCCGGGTCTTGACGGGGCGGCGATCGTCCGGCACTATCACCCTACCGCATCGCCCCCTCCGGGCCGCCTGCTGCTCGCGCCTGAGCGGTTCTCCGGGCTTCGCTCCACGCCAGGCGCAGGGAGGCGATATGGCGCGCATCTCATCCGTGGCAACCCTCTCCGCCCACGCCAGCCGCCGCCTCGCCCAGCGCAACCTCTCGGCCGAGGACGTGCAGTACGTCTATGCCCACGGCCGGCTTCACCACAACGGCAAGGCGACGTTCGTCCACCTCGGCCTGCGCGATATCCCGTTGGAAGATCGGCGCGACGACCGTCTGCGCCGGCTGGAGGGCACCGTGCTCGTGCTCGACCCCAACACCGGCTGCCACCTGACGACGGCCTATCGCAACCGGCAGCGCGGCAGCCGCGACATCCGACGCAAGCTGAAGCGGTCCATCTCCGCCACTCCCCAGCGCCCGTTACCCGATTGCTGAGCGTCCGAGCAGGGGAACGACGGCGGCGCCGGGGGCAAACGCGCAGACGTGGATCAGCCCCTCCCGGTCCGCCATGCCGTGCCGGCGGTAATAGCGTGAAACAAGGGTCCGCTCGAGATCGGGGACGGTCTCTCTGGGCAGAAGGACCAGCGCGGCGCCGCCTTCGCCCCCGCCCATCATGCGCGCCCCGAGCACGCCCTCGACGCCCAACGCCGCCGCGACCAGCTCCTCCACGCGGGGATGGCTGATGTCGTAAAGGGTTGCCGAGGATCGCCCTGATTCGGTCATGAGCCGGCCGAAGCGAGGCCAGTCGCCCGCGATCATCGCCTCCTGGCCGGCATGGACGCGCGCGGTTTCGTCGACGACGTGCCGAGCCCGTTGCGCGAGGACGCCGCTCAGGATGCCGCGCGCTTCGAGGTCGTCGACCTGCGTTGCCGCCAGCGCGGCGAGGTTCGCGACATCGGGACCGAGCTCGCCTTGGACAAGCGCCAGCGCCTCTCGCGACTCGGCCACCCGGCGCGGATACGACGATGAGCCGAGAGTCCGCTCCACGCCCGAGTCGGCGAGCGCGAACACCAGATCGCCGAGGTCTGGGTCGAGCCGCTCCACCCCGAGCGTCGCGCCGTCAAAGGCGATCGCCCCGCCGGCCACCGACGCGGACTGATCCATCGTGCCGCACGGCGTGCCGGCGCGGTGCTCCGCCTCCTGCGCCACGAGCACGACGTCTTCCTGTCCCGAGAATCCCTCCGCCAGCGCCAGCGCCAGCCCAACACAGAGCGCCGCCGACGAGCTGACTCCAAACCCCATGGGAACGTCCCCGGCGATGGCGATCGACGCCGGTAGTTGCGGGTCGAGGGATGGTCGCTGCACGAGACTCGCGATCAGGCCACGAACATAGTCGAAGGAGTTCGGCGGCGGGGATGGGTTCCGCCAATCCCCGAGCGCGTCGGCGTCGAGCGCGACGACCGATCCATCGGGGATGTCAGCGGCAACCGCGCGCAGGCTTTGGCTTCCGCGAGACTCGTCCGAGGCGGCGACGACGATGAAGCGGTCGATGGCGGCGGCCAGGACGGGGCCGCCGTTGTAGTCGACGTGGTTGCCAAGCAGCTCGATGCGCCCCGGCGCGACGGCGACGCGGTTCGGGCTCCACGTGGATGCGAACGCGTCGCGACCGGCTGCGATCGCACGCTCGACGCTGGCGCCGGCCGTTGTCCCCGCAAATGTGTCCATCGCACAGCCGCCTCGAATCGCTGGCTCCGCCCGTCCTAACGACTCACGACTCACGACTCACGACTTTTGGCTTACCGCCGCATCTGCACGACCTTGAATGCCTCCGCCAGTTCGAACGGATGCCCCTCGGCCAGCTCCCTGGCCCGGTCGCGCATGCGGGGTTCGAGCTCGGCGGCTTCGCCGACCTGCGTGACGTGAGCGCGCAGGGCGTGCATCTTGCGGTCGAACGTCTCGGTGATGTCGACGACCTTGTCGGGGTGCTCGGGGCCGAAGAACCAGATCTCGGCGGTCTTGTGCGGCTCGAGGCCTTCGTCGAGATGCTCGGGAAAGTAGAGGGGGTCGCGCGCCGTGGGGTAGACGGCGTCGGTCGCGGCCAGGCCGACGGCGCGGTGGTCGGGGTGGAGGGCATAGGGGCGGAACGGATCGTGGGTGATGATGACGTCGGGCTTGTGGACGCGAATCTGGCGCACGATCTTTTCGCGCAGCTCCAGATCGGGCATCAAGGAGCCGTCGCCGCAGCGCAGGAAGACCACCTCGTCCATGCCGAGACGCTTGGCGGCTTCGCGCTGCTCGGCTTCGCGGGTGCGGCCCAGCTCTGCGGGGTCGACAGAGGCGTCGGAGGTTCCCCGGTCGCCGGAGGTGACCTGGATGAGGACGACACGCTTGCCGGCGTCCTTGAGGCGAGCCACGGTGCCAGCGGAGGAAAACTCGCTGTCGTCGGGGTGGGCCACCACCAGCATATACGTCTGAAACTCGTCGCCAAAGTCCTGGTCAGTCATCGCGCTCCTGTCATCCTCCCCGAAACCCGTATCCCCGTTTCATACCGGCAGCGCGTCCCTGGCCGCGAGCCGTTCCCGTAGCGTCTCGGCAAGCCCATCGAGCGGCACGGAAATCTGCTCGCCGCCGCGCAGATCCTTGACCGCCGCCGCCCCGGACTCGACCTCGTTGGCACCAAGGATCACGGCCAGCGGGATGCCCTTGCGATCCGCCAGCTTGAGCTGCTCCCCGACGCTGCGGTGCGGCTGCAACGAGAGATCGACGCTCAATCCGCTCTCGCGCAGGGAAGACGCCAGCCGCGCCGCCGCCCCGGTCGTCTCGGGAAAGAGGACGACGGCGATCTGCGCCACGCTCGCCGGGAGCGGCATCAGGCCGTGCTCGCGCACCACCTCGATGATGCGCTCCAGCCCGAGCGACATGCCGGTGGCCGGAATGTCGCGGCCGGCGAAGGCGCCGACCAACCCGTCGTAGCGCCCGGCGCCGCCGACGGACCCGACGTTGGGCCGTGTCACGGTGGCTTCGAACACCGTCCCGGTGTAGTAGGCGAGTCCGCGCGCCAGGGAAAGATCGAGGGCATAGCGGTCCGCAGCCACGCCGAAGTCCGGAAGCACGTCGAAAATCTGCTCCAGCTCGGCGATGGCCGTCGCCGCGCCGTCGATGTCTTCCAGCTCGCCGCGCAAGCCGCCGAGCAGTGCGAGCGGTTCCCCCCGCATGGTGACGAGGGCGAGGAGCTCGTGCGCCTGATCGTCGGTGACGCCCGTCGCCTGCAGCTCCCTCGCCACGCCCTCGGGGCCGATTTTGTCGAGCTTGTCGATCGAGCGGTAGAGGGCTGAAGCGTGCGCTTCCGGCACGCCCGCGGCGCGGCCCAGACTCTCCAGCAGCCGGCGGTGGCTGATGCGGATGGTGAACTCCGGCAGCCCCAAAGCCTCCAGCACCTCGGCCATGATGGCGATGACCTCGGCGTCGGCGAGGGGCGAGGCGGAACCGGCGATGTCGGCGTCGCATTGCCAGAACTCGCGGAAGCGGCCTCGTTGCGGATTGTCGGCGCGCCAGACGGGGGCGATGTGATACCGCTTGAAGGGCAAGACCAGCTCGTTCTGATGCATGGCGACGACGCGCGCCAGCGGCACCGTCAGGTCGTAGCGCAGGCCGACCTCGCGCCCGCCGGCGTCCTCGAAGTGGTACATCAACTGCTCATTTTCGCCGGCCTTGCCGGTGAGGACCTCGAGAGCCTCCAAGGCGGGCGTGTCGAGCGGCTCGAAGCCGTGACGCTCGAAGATGTCGCGGGCGATGCCGACGATGCGCTGGCGCAGGATCATCTGTTCCGGCAGAAAGTCGCGGAACCCCTTGAGCACCCGCGCCTGCCGCTTGCTCCCGCCTCCGTTGCTCACCCGTGTCGGTTCCTCTCTGCTCTGGGCTTTCGGCTATCGGCTATCAGACGACGTCTCGGCGGATTGAGTGGGCGCCAGTCGCACGCTCCATGGTAGCTAACGACGGACTGATAGCTGATAGCCGATAGCCGATAGCTCATGGCCCGTCACTTCCCGATTTCGTAGACCAGATGCCCCAGCTCCGGAGCGACCAGCCTGGTCATCGCCAGCCGCACGGCATTCGTCGAGCCGGGCATCGCGATGATCAGCGTGCCTCCGGCAACGCCGGCCACGGCTCGCGAAAGCATCGCTGCCGCGCCGACCTCCTGCCAGGAGAGCATGCGGAAGAGCTCGCCGAACCCATCGATGCGCTTGTCGAGCAGGGAGGCGATGGCGTCGTAGGTCGTGTCGCGGGCGGCGATGCCGGTGCCCCCGTTGGAGAGGATCGCCTGAATGTCGCCGCGGGCGATCCACTCCATCAGGATTCGCCGAATCTGGTCCGGCTCGTCGGGGACGATCCGGTAGTCGGCGATGCCGTGCCCCGCGAATCCGAGCATCTCCCGGATCATGGCGCCGGAGGAATCGGTCTCGGGGGTGCGGGTGTCGCTGACGGTCAGCACCGCGCAGCGCACGCTGGCGGGAGCCGAGGCGCGATGCGCCTCCGCCGAGGCGGCGGGAGATCCGAATCCGGTTGGCGGCTCGAACACGTCAGGGATTCCTACCGTCCAGGAGCGACGACCCACATGCGGGTCACGCTGAGGGACGCACAGCATCTCGGCTCGCGGATGCGATAGGCTGCTCCGGCGCGATGTTGAAACCGTGTCATTCCGGCGAAAGAGGGCTCCCAAGAATCATCTCGGCGCCCATCGCAGCGTGGTTCCCTGGCGCCGTGATCCCTCGCTGCACTCGGAATGACACAACCCTGGTCCGCTTTAGGTGACCGGCGTCGCGTCCGCCACGGCCTCAGGGGTCGCCTCGGCGCCGGCCATCGGCGTCGCGGCTTCCGCCTCCGCGGCGGCGGCCATCGCCGCCAGGCTCATGTCGATGGCGGTCTGGGCCGACGGGTGGCTCAGGAAGACGACGACCGTCGTGCTGCCGCCGTTGTCATGCAGCCAGGCCACGCCGGAGAATCCCGAATCGTCCACCGGATCGAGCCCAATGAAGAGGTCGCCGCGCTCGTCGGCAACGCCGCCGACGTTGCCGCAGGCGACGGAGACGCTCGGATCGTCGGGATGATGCACGTTCAGAGCGTGCCCACCGGCGACAATGGCGGAGAGGGCGACGGGGACTTCGGTCGTGGCGACAGCCACCGGGATCGGGGCGGCGCCGAAGTCCTCCGGCTCGGGGATGACGACCTCGATGTCGTCGCCATCGGCTTCCCCTGCCATCGACGCCACCCAGTCCGGGAAGGTCAGATCGGCCAGGGCGACCGCCGGCTGCGGATCGAGGTCGTCGCACGTTCCGAGGTGAAAGTGGTTGGCGAACGCCCCGGCCACGGGATCGCCGCTCATCGCGGTCGGGGTGGCGTCTTGGGCGAGACCGGCCCCGACGAGCCCGACCGTCAGCGCGGCCGCCAGACTCGCAACGGACAGGGATCTGCCTGGAACACGCATGACGTTCTCTCCTCCGGCATTGTGGCGCGCGACCGCTGCACGGCCGCACGCGATCGATCGCGGCGGTGGTTCGTGCCTGACCGGCATGTCGGCAGCATACCGGATTCTTCCCGCCGGAGGGAATGGGTTGCACGACGCGGACCACGGGGGTGACGTGAGATGGGGTCTCAGGGAGATTGGACGGCGTTGGGGACGTGGGTGAGGCGGGAGACGGCGCCGGCTGGGGAGAGGGTGATGGCGAGGAGGTCGATGCGCCAGTAGGCGTCTTCGAAGTCCGGGTGTTCGGCAAGAAACGTCTGAGCGGCGTAAAAGAGGCGGCGGGACTGGGCGGGGGTGATCGACTCTTCGGCGGCGCCGAGGCGGTCGCCGCGCCGGGTTTTGACCTCGACGAAGACGAGGATGTCGCCGTCGCGCATGACCAGGTCGAGCTCGCCGCCGGGAAAGCCCCAGTTTGCGGCCTCGAATGCGTAGCCGAGCTGCTCCAGGTGGCGGCGGGCCAACTGCTCGCCGGCCGTGCCGAGACCCTGCCGCGCGGTGCGAGGCATTACCCGAGTCCCCACCGCGCCACCGGGGCGAAGCAGCGGCGGTGGTGTTGACTCGGGCCATGCTCGGCCAGGCGCGCCGTGTGCAGCTCGGAGCAGTAGCCCTTGTGCCGCTCGAATCCATAGCGGGGCTCCGAGAGCGCCAGTTCGCACATCAGGCGGTCGCGCGTCACCTTGGCGACGATCGAGGCGGCGGCGACCGACAAGGAGAGGGCGTCGCCGTCGATGGGGCCGCTCTGCGGGCAGCCGAGATCGAGCACGCAGGCGTCGATGATCAGGGCGTCGACGTCGTCCTCGATGCCGAGGACCGCCCGTTCCATGGCGATGCGGTTGGCCGGCCCCAGCCCGACGGCGTCCAGCTCGTCAACAGGAACGACGCCGACACCGATCGCAATGGCAGACTGCTCGATCGCGGCGAGCAGGTCGACGCGCCGTTCAGGAAGGAGAAGCTTGGAGTCGCGCACCCCCGCCAACGCCGACCTCAGGCGGCGCAGGGCCCAGCCTTCGCACGCGGGGAAGACGACAGCGGCGGCGACGAGGGGGCCGGCCATGGCGCCGCGGCCGACTTCGTCCACGCCGGCCACGCGGGGGAGGCCGCCGCGCCAGAATGCCCGCTCCCCGCGCAGGTCTGGCGGGTTGGCGATACCGTTTCTTTCCGGTGGTCGACCGTTCTGAGCGCCCATGGCGGGGATGATACTGCCCGCGGATGGCGCCAAGCGCCGACGTGTCTCAATGCGCGGCCACGACTCTCTAAAGTGTGGATCGGGCTGTAGGGGCGTGGCGCCCAAGCCATGGCCGAATCGTTCAGGAAGGCCAAGCGCCCGGCCATTTGGCCGGGCGCTTGGCATTGGCGTCGAGGCGCTTACTTCAGCGGGGCGCCGACGCGGCGCTCCTTGATGCGGGCGGCGCGGCCAGTGAGGCCACGGAGGTAGTAGAGCTTGGCGCGGCGGACCTTGCCGTGGCGCAGCACCTCGATCTTGTCGATGCGCGGGGAGTGGATAAGAAAGGTGCGCTCGACGCCGACGCCGTGTGAGGCGATGCGGCGCACGGTGAAGTTCTCGTTGATGCCGCCGGAGCGGCGGCGGATGACCACGCCCTCGAAGACCTGGACGCGCTCGCGCGAACCCTCGACGACTTTGGCGTGGACGCGGACGGTGTCGCCGGGACCGAAGTTCGGCACGTCCGATTTGAACTGCTCCGCCTCGATCTCGCGCACAATCTGGGCAACCATCTGACTCCAACCTTCTCGTTGCTCGAACCGGCCGCGTCGGTAGCGCTGGTCGCCGGCGCACGTTCCTGCAATGTGCGTGACACGATGATGGCCCGGAGTTCCGGGCACAGCCGAAAAGTCTAGCACATACGGGCAGCCTGAGGAGACGATCAGGACTGTGTCGCCGGGGCCTCCGTCCACGCCGGGAGCGCAGCTTCCAGCACCTTCAGCGTCGAGGCGACGGAGCGCTGGCCGCGGGCGCCGGCGCCGGGATTGAGGCTGGTGACGGCCATGGCGGCGACCTTGCCGGTCTCCAACACGGTGGTCATCGTCGCGGCGAGCTCATCGATGGTCAGCCCATTGGCCGACGGGGTGGAGGCGCTGGGCACGAAGCGCGGATCAAGGACGTCGAGGTCGACGTGGAGATAGAGCAGCGAGCAGCGGCGCGCCAGCCAGGCGATGACGCCGGCGAACCGATCCGGAACGCGCAGATCGCCCGCGTGCACGACGCGGACTTCGGTCGAGCGCAGCAGCTCGGTTTCCTTCTCATCGAGATCGCGGGTGCCGGCGAGGACGATGCGATCGGTCGGGATGGGAGCGGCGAGGCCGGCGGCCTCGCGCCAAAGGGGACCGGCCAGCCCGGCGAGGATGGCGACCGGCATCCCAGCCAGGATGCCGCTGAACGAGGTCTCCGGGGTATTGAAATCGCCGTGGGCATCGACCCAGACGATGCCGATCGGCGTGCCGGCGCCGTCGGCCTGCTGCAACCCGGAGACGACGCCGATGGCGGCGGTGTCGTCTCCGGCGAGGACGAGTACGCCGGCGCCGCTACGGCGGCAGTCGGCGACGTGGCGCGCCGTGTCGGCGCCGAGGCGGCCGATGTTCGGCGCGGTGCGGCCTTTTTCGCGCTGCGCCGGATCGAGGCAGGCTTCGCGCGGCCCGGCGACGTCGCGGCCGCTGGCCTGCAGCTTTTCCACCAGGCCGGCGGCGAGGAGCGCGTCCGGCCCGGCGCCCAGCCCTTCGCCACGTTCGTCGTAGCGGTACGGAACGGTGACGAGATCGATCTTCATGGGCGGCCCCAAGGCTGGCGCGGGCGAATCAGTGAGTCGCGTCGTCGGATTGACGCGTCGATTGTAGCGCGATGCCGGACCCGTCTCGCGCGAATCGCAAGACCATGCGCCAGCCGGCGGCGGAGCGCGCCGGCTCTCGTACAATGGAGGTTTGGCCGCGGCGCCGACCGCTCGTTGATCCGGGCGGCAGCGTTTTCGATCAGGCTCGGAATCGATCGGTGGCGAGCACGTCCCAGACCGGATACCGCGGCGGCAGCCCGAACGGGGCCGGACCCGACCCAGATAAAGAGGATCACTACGCGCTCCTGGGCGTGCCCTTCACGGCGAGCCACGCCGAGATCACGCGGGCGTATCGCCGCGCCATGAAGCGGGCGCATCCCGATCGACAACGGCCGAACCGCCGCGCCCACTTCGACGATCTCGCGCGCCGCCTCAACGCGGCCTACGCCACGCTGTCCGACCCGATCAAGCGGCAATCGTACGACCGAACGATCCGCCAGCAGGTGATCCAGGACCAGATCATGCAGCGGTATGTGGGCGGCTTTCAGACGTTCGACAATCGCTCCGGCTCAGCCCGCACCGAGCGTCCGCAGCCGACCGCCGCCGAGCGCAAGGAGCGGGCCATGGCGGATCGCCAGGCGTCGTTCACCCTGGTGATCTACGCCGCTGCCGTGACGGCGCTTATCCTGATCGGCCTCATCGTCGCCTCGCTGCTCGGCTCGGCGCTGGAGGCGATTCGCTGAGACGCGGGTGACGGGTGACGGGCGACGGATGTCAGGGTGCTGGCGCGCTGCTCGTTCGCGCCGACAGAGGCAGCGCGAAACGTACCTCACGGCTCATGATGGCGAACCCCTCATCACCCGACACCCTCGAACTAATGGCCTCGGAGCGACGTCGGCCGAATGCGCACCGGCACGGAGTAGGCCTGGGCGAAAGTCTCCGGCGTCATGCCGATCTCTTCGATTCCGCGTGCGTACTTCTCAAGGTACGCGGGGTGATCGATCGCGGCCGGAGTCGCGGTGTCTTCTGACGCCTGGCCGGTAAGGACGACGACATCGCCGCCGCCGGGCGTGCTGTTGAAGTTCAGGCTGACGCCTGGGCGCTGACCGATGTTGCGCAGCTTGGGCGTGCCGGGCTGACTGTACATCAAGACCGTGTCGCCGTCCCAGAGGAACCAGACCGGGGACGGTTGCGGGGTTCCGTTGGGGTTGACGGTCGTCAGCCAGACGACCTGGTCGTTTTCGAGATGGCCGGCCACGCGCTGGCCGAACTCGGTGCTCGTGTCGATCTCCATGGTGCTCCTCGCGTCGTCAGGGGCGATTCCGCGCGCATCGTAGCAGGGACGGATCGAAAATCCGTCCCTGCTACGAACATCATCACGTCGCGTCGGTCACTTCGTAGGCCGTTTCGCCGACGACGACGATGATCTGGCGGCCGAGGGCGAGGGCCGGGCCGAGGTCGGGGTGCTCTTCGAGCAGATCGAAGTAGGCGTCGCTGGCGAACGGGATCGTCGTGGTGGTCATTCGGTCGGGGTCGAAGTTCGTGTCGAGCCAGACGCCGTCGCGCAGCACGAAGGCTCGCTCTCCAGCGTAGCGCAGAACCTCGGCGGCGTTGACCTCTTGGCCCTCGTCGGTGACGAACGTCGCCATCGGCGTCGGCGCCGCGAAGTCCGCGTCGGCCAGCGCCTGCACTTCCTGGGCGCGCGTCACCGCTTCCGAACCCGAGGCCGGCGCTCCCGCCGAAGAGTCCGCAATCGATGTCGCGGCGAGCTCGCGTGCTTGCTGGGAGAGGATGTCGTCTTCGGTGATCAGGTAGGAGGTGTAGGGGGTGACGATGCCGTACTCGAGGCTGAGGTCGACGAGGGCGTCGATCAGCTCCTCGTTCTCGCCGTGGAGCCGGATCTGGTTGATGAGGTAGCCAATCTTGCGGGTGGCCCACAGGCGGGGCAGGAACTCGCTGCCGCCGTCCTCGGCGAAGGAGACGGGATAGGTGAACTCGCGGGGCGCGCCATTGACTTCGCCGCGGAGGGTGAGGGTCGCCTCGCCGCCGACCTGGTACGTGCCGAGGGCGATGAGCTGCGAGCCGGCGAAGAGGTCGGGCAGCGGGTTGGGGTAGAGCTCCGCCACGTCCACCCCCTCGACGTCGAGTTCGACGTTGGCGAGGACCGGCGCGGTGATGCCGGCGTAGAAGCCGGAGACCGCCTCGTTGAGAGCTTCGCCGGGGCGGACGTAGGTGGTGCGGCCCTGGTGCTCGCTGGAGAGGGTATCGAGGAGGATGGCGTCGACGTCGTCGCCGACGCCGAAGGCGAAGAGGCGGACATTTTCGGGGGCGGCGTCGGCGACGTTGTCGATGATGCGGGGGATCTCCACCTCGCCCTCGGTGGGCAGACCGTCGGTGAGGAAGAGGATCATGGTGGGGCGATCCGATTCGGTCATGGCGAGCGCCTCGAGCAGGGCCAGGTTGATGTCGGTGCCGCCGGTCGCCTCGAGATCCTGCACCCATTGGGCGGCGCGCTCGGCTTCTGCCGGAGGGAGCAGCTCGTCGGCGAAGGGGCGGGCGCCCGTGCTGAACTCAACGATGGTGAAGCGGTCCTCAGGGTTGAGGTGGCCCAGAACGTAGAGAAGGGCTTCTTTGGCCTGGACGATCTTCTCGCCCTCCATGCTGCCGGAGGTGTCGAGGACGACGACGACGTCCTTGGCGACGATTTCTGTCTCCTCGTCGATGCCGGGCGCGGCCAACAGCATGAAGTGGCCTTTGCCCTCGGCGTCGACGTGGCTGACGACGCTGGCCCCGATGGCGTCGGACGAGACGCTCCAGAAGAGCTCGAAGTCGGCAGCGGGGCGGACGTTGCTGTCCTCGTAGCCGGAGACGACGTGGAAGTCGTCGTCGCGGTCGATGGCCACGTCGTGCGACGGGGAGTAGACGGCGCGCAGCGGCTGCGCGGTCTCAATCTCGACGCGCACGCTGACCTGTTCCAGCGGCTCGGCCGAGAACTTCTCCGTGTTCAAGGGGTAGCGGTAGCGGGAGAGCCCGTTCTCGATGGGGACGATCTCGCCGTACTCGATCTCGATGCGGCGGTCCTCGCCAGGTGGGATGGGAAAGACGCTGGCCTGCACGGCGCCCTCGCCGATGTACTCCAGCAGGGCGGGATCGCGCATGTTGCGCACGATCTCGTCGTAGATGCGGCGGGCCTCCTCGGCGTCGAGGAGCCTGGCCTCGATCGGCTCGCCGTCGACGGTCATGGTGAAGTCGGAGATCGCGGCGCCTGGGGGGAGCGGGAAGATATAGGTCCCTTCCGCGGCCCAGCTATTCGGATTGTGGAAGACCTGGTCGATGCGGGTGGTGGCGACCTGATCGACGATGGAGACGTCGACGCGGTGGGAGCGGATGTTGAGCTGGTCGGCGATGAGCACGGGGTCGGGGCAGACAGGGTCACAGCGCGGGGGATCAACGACGATGACGCCGTCGGCGCGGGCGGCCAGAGGCGCGACGAGCGAAACGAGCAGGGCGAGCAGGAGGACGATGGGGATACGACGCATGGCGGTCTCCTCTCCCGGCTGGGCTCGAATGCCAGCCGCGTGCGTAGGAGACGCCACAAAGGCCAATGAGGTTCCGGGCGGTCAGGTCAGGTGCGAGCCGCCGGTGACGTCGATGGCGGCGCCGGTGACGAACTCGGCCGCGGGGGAGCAGAGCCAGCGCACGGTCCTGGCCACGTCGGCGGCGGTCTCCATGCGCCCGAGCGGGGTGAGGCGGATGTAGCCGGCGGCGACCTCGGCGGGGGAGAGGCCGCGCAGCTCGCCCTCCCAGGCCAGCTCGCGCTCCTGCATCGAGGTTTCGACGAAACCGGGGCAGACGCAGTTGACGCGAATGCCGAACGGCCCCAGCTCGACGGCGGCCGAGAGGGTGAAGCCGATGCAGGCCCATTTGGAGGCGGCGTAGTGGGCGAGCAGTGGGACGGCGCGCTTGCCGGCCATGGAGGCGGTATTGACGATGCAGCCGGCGCGGCGGGCGATCATGCCGGGGAGGGCGGCGCGGGTGACGAGGAAAACGCCTTTGGCGTTCACGTCGAAGTTGAAGTCCCACTCCTCGACGGTGAGATCCTGGATGCGGTTCATGGTGGAGACGCCGGCGTTGTTGATGAGGATGTCGAGGGGACCGAGCACATGCTCCGCTTCCGCGACGCGCGTTTCGGCGCTTTCGGGGGACGTCACGTCGAGGAACATCGGGATGGCGCCGGGGATCTCCAGCGCCGCCCGCTGCGCCGCCTCCAGGTCGATGTCGGTGACGGCCACCCGCGCCCCGGCATCCGCCAACGCGTGGGCGATGGCGCGGCCGATGCCGGAGCCCGATCCGGTGACGAGCGCGACTTGCCCTTCGAGCTCGCGACTGCTTTCCATCGCTCGGCCCAGCTCTCGATTCGCCGCGACATGCTGGAGCGGATCATAGTTGCGTCCGGCACTATTCGTCGTCGAGCGAAGGCACTATCAGATGATCTGCAACCCTCCACGCGGCAGGTGGATTGCGATAGCCGGTGTGCCAATTTGTGGAGAGCCGATTGCGACGCAACCTTCGCGGCCACCAAGCGACTTGCGCAATCCTCACGAGTTGCGTACGTTTCCTGTCGCCACACCCGTGCTTCGGAGTAGCTGGGAACTGTTATCCAGCGAGCATATGCTCGGACTTCCCGACGGACGCTTGGCGGGAATGCGCCCAATTCTCGAGTTGGGTGGGGATTGAAACCACGACGACGAGGCCTGGACGGTCAAGGGCGTCAACCAGATCACGGTGACGCCGGGCGGCCACGGCCTGACCGGCTCCTGGAGCTGGGGTCTGCCCGTCTCCTCGCCGAACCCCGACGCCGGTTGGGAGTTCATCAAATGGGTGGAGTCGCCCGATGTCGCCATGCGCCGCGCCTTGGCCGGCGGCGTCCCGGCGCAGGAAGCGCCATACGAGAACGAGGAGTTCCTGGCCGACTACCCCTGGATGCCGCAGGCCAAGGAGATGATCGCCACCGGCGAGGGATTGCCCGCCGTGACCAAGCAGGCCCAGCTCGTGGAGATCATGGGCCGCCACCTGGGCGAGGTGGTCGCCGGCGGCGTCACGCCGCAGGACGGAATGGACGCGGCGGCGGAGGAGCTGCTGACGCTGCTGTAACGAGGGTGACGGAGTTACCGGGTGTCGGGGTGTCAGGGGTTCGCTCCTCCTGTCACCCTGACACCCCGACACCCTGACACCCATGAGGAGTAGTCATGGCGCAGGCGCCAACACGAACGCGGCATCCGCTGGAGCCGTTGTCGGTCGATGAGATCGCGGAGGCGGTCGCCATTCTGCGGGCGGAGGCGCCGGGCGGGGAGTGGGATCGGCGGCGATTTCGCTTTGTCGAAGTCGCGTTGCGTGAGCCGGCCAAGGCGGTGGTTCTGGCGGCCGAAGCAGCCGGCGACGACGGGGATTTGCCGCGGGAGGCGCGAGCCGTCATCATCGACCGCGGGGAGCAAGCGACGGTGGAGGCGATCGTCTCGCTTTCCGAGGGCCGCGTCGTCTCCTGGGAGGTCGTCGGCGAGGGGCAGGCGACGCTGACGCTGGAGGAGATTCTGGCGTGCGAGCAAGTCGTGCGCCTCGATCCCGACTTTCAGGCGGCGATGCGCCGGCGCGGCATCGAGGATATGGAGCTGGTCTGGGTCGATCCCTGGCCGTTCGGCGTTTACGACGATGAGGCGGATCTGGCGGGCCGGCGGCTGACGCGCGGCCTGGTCTGGGTCCGCTCGGGCGCTGATGACGATAACGGGTACGCGCACCCGGTCGAGAACGTCATCGTCATCTTCGACCTGCACGAAATGGCGGTGGTCCGCGTCGAGGATCACGGGGTCGTACCGGTTCCGGCCCGGAACGCCAACTACGGGCCGAACGACGTGGGGCCGATGCGGGCGGATTTGAAGCCAATCGAGATCATCCAACCGGAGGGGCCGAGCTTCCGCGTCGACGGCACGCTCGTGACCTGGCAGAAGTGGCGGTTCCGGGTCGGGTTCACCCCGCGCGAGGGGTTGGTGCTGCACACGGTCGGCTGGGAGGAAGACGGCCGGGTGCGGCCGATCCTGCACCGGGCGGCGATGTCCGACATGGTGGTGCCGTACGGCGACCCGTCGCCAACCCATCACCGCAAGAACACCTTCGATGGCGGCGAGCTGAATTTCGGAGCGCTGGTCAACTCGCTGACGCTCGGCTGCGATTGCCTGGGGGAGATTCACTACTTCGACGTGGCGCTGGCCGATCAGGCCGGCGCCGCCCACGCCGTGAAGAACGCCATCTGCCTGCACGAGGAGGACTATGGCGTCCTGTGGCGGCATATGAACGTGCGCACGGAGGAGACCGAAGTGCGCCGCTCCCGTCGCCTGGTCATCTCCTCCTTCTCTACCATCGGCAACTACGACTACGGCATCTTCTGGTATCTCTACCAGGACGGCACGATCCAGCTCGAGGTGAAGCTGACGGGCATTCTCTCCACGGGCGCGGTCGCCCCCGGCGAGACGCCGCGCCACGGGCAATTGCTCAACGAGGAGGGACTGTACGCTCCGATCCACCAGCACTTCTTCAACTTCCGGCTCGATCTGGATATCGATGGGCCGGTCAACACGGTCTTCGAGGAGCACGCCGAAGCCGACCCGGCGGGGCCGGCCAACCCGCTTGGCGCGGCGTTTCGCACGGTGCGGACAGTGTTGCGCTCGGAGCAGGAGGCGCAGCAGCTCGTCGACCCACTGCGAGGCCGGGTCTGGCGCATCGCCAATTCGGGCTCTCTCAATGCCGTGGGCGAGCCGGTCGCCTACCGACTCGTGCCGCACGGCAACGTGCAGGCGATGGCGGGCGCGGACTCGAGCGTGGCCAAGCGTGCGGCGTTCATGACGAAGCATCTCTGGGTTACGCCGTACGACGACCACGAACGATTCGCCGCCGGCGAATTCCCGTACCAGCATCCCGGCGGCGCGGGTCTGCCGGCCTGGACCGCCGCCGATCGGCCGATCGAGGAGACGGACATCGTATTGTGGTACACGGTGGGCAGCCACCACGCGCCGCGGCCGGAGGATTGGCCGGTGATGCCGGTGTCGTACGCCGGGTTCCTCTTGCAGCCGGTTGGGTTCTTCGCGGCCAATCCGGCGCTGGATGTGCCGCCGTCGACGGCGCATGCGAACGGCCATTGTTGCAGAGAGATGGAGTGAGTTGCCGCGCTACGGCAGGACCACGATCGTTGCCTCACGGGCGACGACATCGAAGCGACGTCGGTCAAGGGCCAAGACCGGGCGCCACGGCGCTCCGCGCAGGCGATGACCGCGGCGTCGACCAAACCGAGCCGGAGATCGGCGTAGCGTCGGACCAAGTGGCGGATTCGCGCGAAATCAAACTCTCCGCAGTCCAAGTCATAACGTCTGGCTTCGAGGTCGAGCAAGAATGCTTCCAACACCAGGAGCGTCTTGCGCGCCTCGACGAGGTAGGCCGCGGTAGGCGAGTTCACCGATCGTCGCGGCCGGGACGATGTAGGGTCCGCCAGCTTCGCCAGCAGCCGCGTATATCCCAAATGAGATCGGGGTCGCGATGGCTGTCTGATCCGGGTAGTCGAGCAATGCCTCAGCGATCAAGTCATCAGGTGAACGACCCGTCCTGTCGGCCAAGTCGGATAAGGCTTGGCTCACTCCGTCAGGAAGCTGGACTGTGACCTCCATGTACTGCTCCGCATTCGCGATGAGAGGTGAACAACACGACGTACCACGCTGGGGTCGTACCACGGTCGACCCTGGTTGGACGCAGAAGCCGCGTGAGCGTTGACAACCCCCGGCCTTCCTCATAGGCTTCGGCGCGCGAGACCGAGAGGCGCGGGGCGCAATCGTGAGAGCCGAGGACGTGACGGCAGGAAGTGCGTCGCCGTTTGCCGTGCCGCGAACGGCCGCGAGCAGGACAAGCCGCCGGTTCCAACTGGGAACCGCGCTGACGCACGTCGTCCTCATCGCGGCGTGCCTGGCGATCCTGCTGCCGGTGCTGTGGACGGCGCGCACGTCGTTCGCCACGCGGCGCATCGCGTACGATCCGGCCACCCTCCTCTTCACGCCGACGCTGGACAACTACGCCACGATCTTCGTCGAGGAGACGTTCCTCAAGTATTTCTGGAACTCGCTCTGGATCGGACTGGCGTCGGCGGCGTTTAGTCTCGCCGTCGGCTCGCTGGCGGCGTATTCGATCGCTCGCTTCCGCACGGGCGGGCAGCCGTTCAGCCTGGCGGTGCTGGGGACGCAGATGCTGCCGCCGGTGGCGTTGATCATCCCGTTCTACTTGCTGGCGCAGCGGGCGGGGCTGCTCGACAAGGGGTGGGCGCTGGCGCTCGTGTACCTCTCGTTCAACCTGCCGTTCGTGGTCTGGATCCTCATCGGCTTTTTCCAGGGCATCCCGCGCGAGCTGGAGGAGGCGGCGCTAGTCGACGGCAGCGGCAGGCTCGGGGCGTTCTGGCGGATCGTAGTTCCGCTATCGCTGCCGGGGATGCTGGCGGCGGGGGTCTTCGCCTTCGTGCTGTCGTGGAACGAGTTCCTGTTCGCGCTGGTGCTCACCGGACGCAACGCAAAGACGTTCCCGGTGGCGCTGGCGGGATTGATGTCGTCGCAAGGGGACCAGATCGGGGCCATCTGCGCGGCGACGATCACCATGATCGCGCCGATCGTGGCGCTGACGTGGGTGATCCAGCGCTTCCTGGTGCGGGGGCTGACGTTCGGCGCGGTGAAATAGGTCGAGTCGACGCGGGGTCGCGGTGGTCGCGGCCCGAGAAAGGAGTGAACCATGGCGAAGCGGATAAGCAGGCTGATGCAGCGAGGTCTGCGAGCGCCGGTCAACCGGCGGCGGTTGCTTCAGGCGTCCGGGGCGGCGGGGATTGCGCTCGGGTCCGGGCTGCGGTTCGGGTCGGGGGCGGGCGCGCAAGAGATCGCGTTCTCTCGCGACTACGAGGGGACGACGCTCAACCTCTTGATGGAGGATCTCCAGGAAACGACCATCATCGAGGAGATGCTGCCGGAGTTCACCGAGCTGACCGGGATCACGGTCAACTTCGAAAAGGTCGGGTACGGCGTCATGCACGAGAAGCTGGTGCCGCAGCTCGCCGCAGGCCCCGGCAACGGCACCTACGACGTGCTGGAGGTCGATTTCTACTGGGTGTACGAGTTCGCGCGCTCCGGCTGGGTCGAGGATCTCGGTCAGCGGATCGCCGACTCCGGCGGGGCGATCGACCTCGGCCGCTACATCCCGGCCACGCTCGACATTGTCTCCCAGGCGGACGGCACGACGTGGTATGTCCCCTTCTACGCCTACCCGATGGGCCTGATCTACCGCGACGACCTGCTCAACGACGAGGCGTTCAAGGCCGAGTTCGAGGCGGCGAGCGGGCTGGAGCTGGCCATCCCCGACAGCGTCGCGGGCTACGTCGAGCTGGCGACGGCGATCACGGCGTGGAAGGGCGAGGAGCTGTATGGCGCGGCGATGACGGCCCAGCAGGTCGACCCGATCGTGATGGAGTTCTGCAACTTCCTCTACAGCGCGGGCGGCGACTACTACGACGCCGACCTGACGGCGCCGACGATCAACGACGAGACGGGGGTGCGCGCGGCGCAGCTCTACGTCGACTGCGTCAACAACGCGGCCCAGCCGGGCGCCGCCAGCGCCAACTACGATGACTCGATCGCCGTCTACAGCCAGGGGCGCGCGTTCAGCTCGGTCAGCTTCATGTGGATGCTGGCCGTGGTCGACGGCGACGACGAGGCCGAGGCGCAGGGCAAGAACAAGGCGGTGGTGATGCCGGGCGGCACGGGGCTGAGCGGAGCCTGGGGCTGGGGCATCCCCGTCAGCTCGCCGAACCCGGACGCGGGCTGGGAGTTCGTGCGCTGGGTGGAGTCGCCCGACGTGGCGCGCCGCCGGGCGCTGGCCGGCAGCCTGCCGACGCAGATGGCTCCCTACGAGGACGAGGAGATTTTGGCCAAATACCCCTGGTTGCCGCAGGCCGGGGCGATGATCACGGAAGGGAAGGGCCTCCCGGCCGTCACCAAGCAGACGCAGCTCGTCGAAATCGTCGGCCGCCACCTGGCGGAAGCGGTCGCCGGCGGCGCGACGGCGCAAGAGGCGATGGACGCGGCGGCGGCGGAGCTGGCGGAGCTGCTGTGACAGGGTGGCAGGGTGACAGGGTGTCTGGGTGACAGGGGTAGGGATTCGTGAACCGGGAACTTAGTCCACGATCCATTCGGCCGGGCTTGCTCGCGCCACGGATGCGACATCGTATTGCCCCGACACCTCGACACCCCAACACCCTGTCACCCTCTCCCCGTTCCGACCGGTTCTTCCGCTACGGCATGACCGTGCCGACGATCGTGGCGTTGCTGCTGGTCGTGGCGTTTCCGCTGGCGTTTGCGCTGTACGTTTCGACGCATGAGTACGATCTGACCGAAGGGGGCATCGGCGCCTACACCGGGCTGGAGAACTATGCGCGGACGGTGGGCGACGAGCTGTTCGCCAATGCGGCGCGAAACACCGTCGTGCTGGCGGTCAGCGTGGTGGCGCTGGAGCTGGTCATCGCGCTCGGATTGTCGCTGCTGCTGAACCAGCCGGGGTTGCGGTTTCGCAACGTCTACCTGGCGATCTTGCTCATCCCTTTGCTGGTCAGCCCGATCGCGGTGGGACTGATCTGGCGGCTGCTGCTGCACGCGGACCTGGGGGCGGTGAACTGGGCGCTGGGGTTGTTCGGCTTGCCGAAGCAGGAGTGGCTGTCCGGGCAGGCGACGGCGATGCCGACCATCATTGGCGTGGACGTGTGGCACGAGACGTCGCTGATGATCGTCATCATCCTGGCCGGGTTGACGGCGCTGCCGCGCGATCCGATCGAGGCGGCGGCGGTCGACGGCGCGAACGCCTGGCAGACGCTGTGGACGGTGACGCTGCCGCTGCTCACCCCGGTGCTGCTGGTGGCGGTGCTGATCCGCACCATCGCCGCCATGAAGACGTACGACCTGATCTACATCCTGACCCGCGGCGGGCCAGGGAGCGCCACGGAGACGATCTCGTACTCGATCTGGAAGAACGCCTTTACCACCCTCGACATGGGGCGATCCGCGGCGGCGTCGTTCCTGCTGCTGCTGGCGATCCTGGCGCTCACCGTGGTGCTGGTGCGGGTGCTGCGCGCGGGTGGCGACGCCTGAGCCGGTGCTACACTCGCCGCCTGATGGGCTGTGCGAACGCGCGAGCGAATGATGGCTGAAACCGATTCTCTAGGCAGCGGCGGAGGTTCCGAAGTCATCGTCAAGTCGGTCCCGGAGAACCGGCCGACGCTGGCGACCGAGCTGCTCCGCTCCGAGACGGGCGATGTGCAGGCGGACGTCGTCTCCATGGAGCGCGCCGGGGCCGAGCAGGTGACGGCGCAGCGCGCCATCATCACCAACTCGGGAGCGCGGTCCATTGACGCCCGCTCCGCCCAGATCGACCGCTCCGGCGTCCTGGCCCTCAACAGCGAGAAAGCCGTCTTCTACAACTCATCGGCCGTCGCGGTGGCGACCGGCGAGGCGAAGATCGTGCGCGGCCGGGTCTTGGCGCTGAAAGCTGACGAGGCCACGATCGAGGGCGACGCGAAGATCGGCATTTATGCAGGCCCCCCGTCCGAGCATGTGCGTCCGGTGCTCGACGCCCGCGGAGCGGCGGCCTTCGGGGCCGCGTTCGGCGTGGTCGTTCTGTTCATTGGCTCACTGCTGCGCCGGGTCATGCGGTGATGGAATCCGCCTTCAGGAGGTCGCCATGGGCGCGCTAGGGAGAATCGGCGCATTCATCGTCGGCGGGGCGCTCGGGGCCGGGGTCGGGGCCGCGGTGGCGATGCTCGTCGCGCCGCAGAGCGGCGACGAGTTCGTCGAGAGTGTCGAGCGCCGCATCGACCAGGTGAAGGTCGCGGGGCTGGAAGCGCAGGCGCGCACCGAAGAAGACCTCATACGCCGCTTCCGCGCCGAGACGGGCGATGCCGCGGCGCTGCGCGATCAGGAGACACAGACCCGCGTCGAGACTGCCCAGGCCATCGCCGACCTCGGGCTGGCGCCCGGCGAGGGGCCGGGGCGGGCATAGGAGAGCCGTCGGTCGCCGGGGGTTGCCCGCCAGATCTTCGGCATCTTTGGGATCTTTGGCATCTTCCAATCCAGCGAGCGCGCTCCCGGGGCCACACTCCGGGGAGCGGCCGGTCATCGCATGCCGACTGATACGCCGTGGCGCTCGTGGCCCGACTTGCACGATCCGTCCCCGCCGGGGAAACTCACACTATCGTCATCTGGAAACGGCGAAGCGGTGACGCGGCCAAACCGCCTCACCACATCGCGGACGCGGGTTCGAGCGCGCGAGAGGAGCTAGGCACGTTGAGCACCACGACCGAACGGCCAGGAACCACGGCGGCCACGGGGTTCGACCCGCGGCACAAGAGCCGCGTCATCCTCGACGGCAACGACCGCGCCGGCGCCCGCGCCATGCTGAAAGGCACCGGGTTCGACGACGAGGATCTGAAGCGGCCCATCATCGGCGTCGCCCACTGCTGGATCGAGACGATGCCGTGCAACCTCAACCAGCGCGACCTGGCCCAGCACGTCAAGGAAGGGATCCGCGCCGCCGGCGGCACGCCGCAGGAGTTGAACACGATTTCCATCTCCGACGGCGTGACGATGGGGACCGAGGGGATGAAGGGCTCGCTCGTCTCGCGCGAGGTGATCGCCGACTCGGTCGAGCTGGTGGCGCGCAGCCACATGTTCGACGCCATGGTCTGCATCGGGGCCTGCGACAAGACGCTGCCGGGGCTGGCCATGGCCGCGGTGCGGGTCAACATCCCGACCATCCTGCTCTACAGCGGCTCGATCATGCCCGGCAGCTTCCACGGCAAGGAAGTGACGATCCGCTCCGTCTACGAGGCGATCGGCGCGAACGCCGCCGGCAAGATGAGCGACGAAGACCTCATCGAGCTGGAGAACGCGGCCTGCCCCGGCGCCGGCGCCTGCGGCGGGCAGTACACGGCCAACACCATGGCGATGGCGATGGAGTTCATCGGGCTCTCGCCGATGGGCTCGGCCTCGCCGCCCGCCGTCGACGCCCGCAAGAGCGCGGTCGGCAAGGAGGTCGGCCAGCAGATCATGGACGTGCTGAGCCGCGGCATCCTGCCCCGCGACATCCTCACCCGCGAGGCGTTCGAGAACGCCATCGCCGGCGTGGCCGCCAGCGGCGGCTCGACCAACAGCGTGCTGCATCTGATCGCCCTGGCGCGGGAGACGGGCATCCCACTCACCGTCGACGATTTCGACGAGATTTCGCGCCGCACGCCGCTCTACTGCGACCTGATGCCGGGTGGCCGCTACGCCGCGTTCGACCTCGATCTGGCCGGGGGAACGCCGGTGGCCGCCAAGCGGCTGGTCGACGGTGGGCACGTCCACAACGACGCTATGACCGTCACCGGGGAAACGTTCGCCGAGGCCGCGGCGCGGGCGAAGGAGACGCCGGGCCAAGACGTGGTGCGCCAGCTCGGCAACCCGTGCAAGGAGAGCGGCGGTCTCGTGATCCTGAAGGGCAACATCGCCCCGAACGGCGCGGTGACCAAGCTCTTTGGCTACGAGCGGGAGCAGCACCGTGGCCCGGCGCGCGTCTTCGACTCCGAGCCGGCGGCGCACGAGGCGGTGCTCAACCGCGAGATCAATCCCGGCGACGTCGTCGTCATCCGCTACGAGGGGCCGGTCGGCGGGCCCGGCATGCAGGAGATGTTGGGCGTCACCGCCGCCATCGTCGGGCAGGGGCTGGGCGATTCGGTGGCGCTGATCACCGACGGCCGCTTCAGCGGGGCGACCAAGGGGCTGATGATCGGCCACGTGGCGCCGGAGGCGGGCGTCGGCGGGCCGCTGGCGGCGGTGCGGGAGGGCGATACGATCGTCATCGACGTCGCGCAGCGGCGGTTGGACGTCGATCTCTCCGACGAAGAGATCGCCAGGCGGTTGGCGAACCGGACGCCGCCGGCGCCGAAGTACGACGCGGGCGTGCTCGCCAAGTATGCCGCGCTGGTGACGCAGGCGGACAACGGCGCGGTGATGCGGATCGGCTTCGATCTGTAGACGGCAAGCCGGCGAGACGGCGAGTAGTGATCGGGGGCGGCGTCGGCCGCCCCCGCGTCATTACCGCGCCGATTTGCTCGTGGCGAGGATGGCGCGGGCGAGGGAGACGAGATCGGGTTCGGTGATGTCTGGTGGGGCGAACGGGTCGGGGGATTGACCGGGGCGGGCGACGAAAGCGCCGCGCAGACCGGCGCGCATGGCCCCGGCGATGTCCCAGCCGTGGGCGGCGACCATCCAGACGGCGTCGGCGGGGAGCCCGAGCCTGGCGATTGCGAATTGGTAGACCTCGGGGGCTGGTTTCAGGGCGCCGGCTTCGTCGACCGACATGATCTCGTCGAACAAGGAAACGAGCCCGGCGTGTCGCATCTGGTCTTGAATGACCGGGAGAGGATTGTTCGAGAGGGCGGCGGTGACGACGCCGGCGTCGCGCAAGGCGCATAGCGCCGGCTCGATGTCCGGGTGTGGAGGCAGGCGTCGTATCGCCTCCCGCGGCGTCGGTACGGCATCGGCTGGGAGCTCGACCGAGGCGCTTATCGCGGTGGTCGCCAGAGCGGCCGCGCCCACTTCGCTGAAACTTCGGAACATCCGGGTCGCGGCCAGCGTCATCGCGATGTGCAGGGTTTGGGCGAACCACGCCCGTCTCGCCCCAGGATCGCCGAACCACTCGGCGAAGAGGGGATCGAGCGCGGCCAGGTCGAGCAGCGTTTCGTTGACGTCGAAGACGACGGCGCGGGTCACGGCGGTGTCAGGCCGGGAGGTCGCGGCGGGTGAAGACGACCAACCCGGCGACGGCGGCGACAATGCCGACGCCGGCGAGCGTGAGCAGGTTGGCGGTGTCGGCGCGGCCGGAGACGAGCGCCTCCGTCGGCTCGTAGTACTCGAAGAGGGAGAGGAACGCGATGCGTTGCAGCGGCGCCCAGACCCCGGCGAAGTAGTCCACGAAGTACGACAGCACCAGCAATCCGATGGCCCAGCCGACGACGCGCCCGGCGGTGCTGGCCGCGGCGCTGCCCCAGAGCGTCAAGCCGCCGACGGCCCAGAAGAGCGCCAGCCCATTGAGCGTCGTGGCCCCCAGGTGGGCGTAGACGAAGTCGCCTTCGGGCCGGGAGTAGAGCAGACCGGCCACCATGCCGATAGGACCGACCACCGCCAGCAGCGCACTGATGATGCCGACGCCCAGCACGCGAGAAGCGTAGACCGCGGGTCGCGAGATGGGACGCGCCAGCGGAATCTGGATGATGCCGCGGTCCATCTCTCCGGCCAGGGAGCGCGCGGCGAAGCCGACCACCGCCGCCCCGGCGAGGACGATGTAGAGCGGGTGCGAGAAGCCAAGGGAGAGGTAGCCGGCCAGCCCGGAGAGGGCCAGGAACTCCGGCCGGGTGCGGGTGAAGGCCTGCAGCGCCGGGGGAATGCGGTCCATGATCGCGTCGAGCCCGCGAGCCCCGCCGAACGAGGCGATCACCAGCGGCTGTACGAACTCGAAGAAGCCGATGCCGAGCAGAAGGGCGATCAGGCCCGGCAGGCCGCTGCGCAGGACGCGCGCGGTCATGCGAAGGACGGCGGCTGCGTTCACCGGCGAATCGCCTCTTCCGGAGCCGGAGTTCGAGCAAATGGTTCGGCGCCATTGGCGCGGCCGTTCGGATGAGCGTCGTAGAAGCCGAGGAAGATATCTTCCAGACGGGGCGGCGAAAGCAGGAGGTCGACGACGTCGTCGCGGTTGCCGAGGAAGCGGAGCAGCGGCGCCACGGCGCCTTCGAGCGAAAGGACGAGGCGGGCGCCCTCGCGCTCGATGACGTCGATGCCGTCCAGGGCATCGAGCCCGGGCGGCGGTTCGCCGGCGAAGGTGACTTCGGCCATGCGGCGGCGCCGGCCTTTGAGATCGCCGATGGTCTCCTCGGCCACGATCCGGCCGTCGCGGATGATGGCCACGCGCTCGCAGGTGCGCTCGACTTCGGCGAGGTCGTGGGAGGACATGAAGACCGTTGCGCCCTGGCTGCGCAGGTCGCTCAATACCTGCTCGAAGGCGCGCTGGATCAGGGGATCGAGACCGTCGGTCGGCTCGTCGAGGACGAGGAGTGCGGGCCGGGTCTGGATGGCGGCGGTGAGCGCCAGTTTCTGCTTCATCCCTTTGGAGTAGGTGTTGAGCCGGCGCTGCAACGCATCCTCGCCGAGCTCCAGGGCGTCGAGCAGGAGCCGGCGCAGGGCCGGAGGCTTTCCGGAGAGGCCGGCCATGTAGTCGAGGAGGGCCGCGCCGCTCATGTCCGGGTAAAGCGCGTCGGCCGGGACGAGGAAACCGAGGTCGGCGCGGGCTTTCACGCCATCGCGCCAACAGTCGTGGCCCCAGATGCGGGCGGTCCCTGCCGTGGGGCGGATGAAACCCATCAGGAGGCGGATGGTCGTCGTCTTGCCCGCGCCGTTGGGGCCGAGAAAGCCGTAGGTGACGCCGGGGGGCACGACGAGGTCGACGCCGTCAAGCGCGGTCACCGGGCCGTAGCATTTGGTGAGGTTGGAGACGGCGATGGCGGGCGTGTCGAGCGGCATCACGCTGTGAGGGTAGCACCGGCGATACGCGGCGGCCAATGTTGGCGGGATGGCCGTGCCGCGAATCCTTCGTGGCAGACTTCGCGCACGCGGAACGTGAGGGAGGACGCATCGTGGGCGAGCCGGGCGGGGAGCAAGGACGGGCAATCGAAATCCAGATCCAGACGGCGGCGGTGATCGGCACGGGGACCATGGGGCGGCAGATCGCCGCGCTCATCGCCGCCAGCGGCAGATCGGTTCGCATCTGGGACGCGGACGCGGGGATGCTGGCGGCGGCGAAAGAGCGCATTGCCGACGAAACGAGGACGCTGCCCGAGCTGCCGCGCTATGCCCATCATCGATTCGCCATTCGGCCGCCGGCCGACCTCGATGGGCTGCTGGGGCGGATAACCGCGGCGGAATCGCTGGCGGATGCCGTTTCAGGAGCCGACATCGTCATCGAAGCCGTGCGCGAGGATCTGGAGACCAAGAAGACGCTCTTCTCGGAGCTGTCGCGCCTGGCGCCACAGGCGATCCTGACGACTAACTCCTCGTCGCTGCCGTCCAGCCAGATCGCCTCCGCGGTGGAGGATCCGGGGCGGTTTCTCAACACGCACTTCTTCGCCCCCATCTGGAGCCGGCCGATGGTGGAGCTGATGGGGAGCGGATCGACGCGGCCGGAGGTGATGGAGGCGGTCGCGCGCTTCGGGCGCTCGCTGGGGTTGGTGGTCGCGGTCGTGCGCGGCGACAGCAAGGGATTCATCATCAACCGCGTCTGGCGGGCGGTAAAGCGGGAGGCGCTGCGCGTCGTCGACGAGGGGCACGCCGACCCGGCCGACGTCGATCGGCTCTGGATGCTCTATTTCGGCACGCCGTACGGTCCCTTCGGGAACATGGACATGGTCGGGCTCGATGTCGTTTCCGACATCGAGACCTCGTACCAGAATGTCGCGACCGACCCGGAGGATCGGCCCTCGGCAGTCCTGGGACGGAAGCTGGCGGCAGGCGAGCTGGGAGAGAAGACTGGGCGCGGCTTCTACCGCCATCCCGAGCCCGAGTACCTGCGCGAGGGTTGGCTCACCGGCGAAGACCGATCGAATTCGTGACGAGGTCACCCGCCAAAGCGAGTCATTCCGAGGAACCGAGATTTCTCGTACCTCGGCATGACCCATCATCTCCAGACTGGCCGCCAGCGCCAATCAGTGACACTTTTCGTGGATTCCCGTTCTTGTAGGGTAGAGCGGCAACGCGTGTTGCGGTGGAGCAGACCATGGTGGCCGTTCCGTTTGGCGGCGCCCCTACGGTCGAAGACGAGGGAGCGCTCGGCGCACGGGCGCAGCTCGGTCGCGACGACTTCGCGCTGCTCTACCGAGAGCTTCTCCCCGACGTTTACCGCTACTGCTACCGCCGCCTGAGACATCAGGACGCCGCCGAGGACGCGACAAGCCAGTTCTTCGCTCAGGCTCTGGCGGGACTGTCGCGCTTTCACGGCGGATCGTTTCGGGCCTGGCTGTTCACCATCGCCCATCACGTCGTCGTGGACGAGGTGCGCAAGGCCCCGCCAACGTCGCCGCTGCACGAAGCGGGCAGCGTTGCCGATCCTTCGCCCTCGCCCGACGAGTTGTTGATCCGGGCAGAGGCCGGTCAGACCCTCGCGGGTCTCATGAGCCAGCTCACGCCCGCGCAGCGCCAGGTGGTGGAACTGCGGCTCGCCGGCCTGACCGCGGTCGAGATCGCCGCGGTGATGGGCCGCAGCCACGGCACGATCCGCAACGTGCAACATCAGACGCTGTCGCGGATGCGCGAGCTGCTCGCGCAACAGGCGGAAGCTGGGGAGAGCCGCGATGGCGCCTGACGTGCTGCTCGGACTTGGACGCGACGGGCATGGCGACCGCTGCCTCGCGCTGGCCGAAGAGCGCTACTGGGATGCCCTCGTGGGTGGCGAGCCGGTTCCCCCGCCTGGGATCGAGCCCGTCATCGGGGTCGTCATACAATCGATCCTTGCGCTCGACGACGCTCCGCTGCCTGATCCCGGGTTCGCCGCGCGTCTGGAGCATCAGTTGCTGGGCAGCGCCCCAACCGACCTTCGGCCGGCTGGCGGACTCGATTTCCAGAAGGCGGGAAGCGCCAATTCACCGCCCAGCCCGGCGTGGTCCCTGGCAGCGCGCCGCCGCGTGATGAGTCTGGCGGCGACCGCCGCGCTGCTGACCATCATGGCGGCGTCAGTCGCGGTGATGCCGCGGGCCGGCGCGAGCCTGCCGCAGGACGAGGGCGCATTCCCGCTCGTGCTGGGGCCCGGCATCACGGAGCAGTCGCTGCTGCTGCAAGCGCGGTTCGAGAACTTCCCGGAGGGCCCGCTCGACGCCGACCTGTCGCGCTGGGTGATGCAACCCGGCGCGGCTGTGGAAGTGGGACGCCGCGGCTACAGTGGCGAAGAACCGGCGGCGTTCCTTGTCGAAGCCGGCGCGCTCACCATCGAGACGGACGGCCCCATCGCGGTGACCGGGGCCGGGGCCAGTACGCCGTCCGTGATCGATGCTGCCGCCCCGCTCGTGTTGCAGACCGGCGACCGCGCCTACACACCGACTGGCGTGGTCTCGGTATGGCGGAACACCGGGACCGAGGTGGTCCGGATTCTGGAAGCGAAGATCAGAACCCCTCTCGTCGGGTTTCCGCCGGAAGGGACGCTGAACTACACGGTGATCATGGAAGAGTTCATCCCCACGCCCAGCCGACCGGCGGTCATGAGCGTCTACCAGATCACGCTTCTGCCGGAAGGAAGGCTGCGGGTCGATTCCGTGCCGGGGCTGGAGATGCTGAAGGTCGAGTCGGGTCGGCTGGTCGCCGTGGACGTCGATAGCGACGGGAATCCGTCGCCGCCCGTCTCGCTCGGGCAGGGAACGCGGCCCCTGGGCTCGTTTCCGCCGGGCCGGGTCTTCCGCAGCGCCAACGACCAGCCTGTCAAGCTCATCCTGGTGACGTTCGCCAACACCAACCCATTGCAGCCCGGCGCGTGATACGTCCAGCTACAGACGCGCCGCCACCTGCTTGCTAACCAACCGAAGGGCGTCGAAGACGCCTGCGCCGTTGATGGCGGAGGCGCGGATTGCCGCGCCTTCGTTGAGGCCGAGCGTTGCAGCAATGTCCGCGGGAAGCACCGCATCGGGAAGATCGGATTTGTTGCACTCGAGGACCATCGGGAAGTCGCCGAGGGCCTTGCCCTGCGCGGACAGCAGGGTTTCGAGCTCCTTGAACGAGTGGAAGTTCTCGGCCATGCGCAGCGGCGCGGCGTCGGCGACGAAGACGATGCCGTCGGCGCCGTGCAGCACGACGGCCCGCGCCCCGGAGGAGCGGGGCTGGCCGGGGACGGTGTAGAGATGCCAGTGCAAGCGGAAGCCGAGGCGCTCGCCGAGGTCGATCGGCAGCGAGTCAGAGAAGATGGTCCGCGCAGACTCGGAGGCGATGGAGCGGAAGCTGCCGCGGGTTTCGGGCGGGACTCCGTCGGCGATGGCGCGCAGGCTGGTCGTCTTGCCGCTCAGCTCGGGGCCGAAGTAGACGATCTTGGCGTGGATCTCGCGGGCCTCGAGATCGATCAAGGCCACGGCTAGTCGCTGGCGGCGGAGGCGGGTATCGGCGTGATCGACGTGGCCGCTCGCCCGTTGTCGCGGGCCGCCTCGGTTCGGAGCACGATGAAGGGCGCGAACCGGCCCAGCTCGCGGGCGGGGAGGTAGCCGTGCAGCGTCGTGCCCGATTCGTCGAAGTTCGTCTCCTCGACGCGGCCCAGGCGGTGGAAACGGTCGATGAGGTCGCTGTTGGCGAAGGGCGCGCTCAGCGTCACCGGGACGAAATCGGCGTCTTCCTCCAACGCGTCCTGCACCATGGCCAGCATGTGGTCGAAGCCGATGCCGAGCTGCGCCGAAATGGCGACCGGGCGGACGGCCAGGTCCGCGGCTGGGCCGAGTCTCGCCAGCAGATCATCCATGTCTGGCTCGGCGCCGCCGTTGGGGAAGAGGCGGTCGACCTTGTTGAGGGCGGTGACGACCGGCTTGTCGTCGGCCCCAAGTTCCTCCAGGACGTCCTTGACCGTCTGCATCTGCTCCGGGGCGTTGGGGTGAGTGACGTCGACCACGTGCAGCAGAACCGTCGCCTCGTTGATCTCCTCCAGGGTGGCGCGGAAGGCGGCGATGAGGAGTGTCGGCAGGTTGTTGATGAAGCCGACGGTGTCGGTGAAGAGAACCTCGCGGCCGCTGGGCAGGGCGCGGCGCCGCGTCGTCGGGTCAAGGGTGGCGAAGAGTTTGTCCTCGGCCATCACGTTCGCCCCGGTCAACGCGTTGAGCAGGGTGCTCTTGCCGGCGTTGGTGTAGCCGACGAGGGCGACGACCGGGATCGGGACGTCGCGGCGGCGGTCGCGGTAGCCCTGGCGATGGATATGGACGTCGGCCAGCTCGCGCTTGAGGTGGACGATGCGTTTGCCCAGCTCGCGGCGGTCGCTCTCGAGCTGGGTCTCGCCGGGGCCGCGCAGGCCGACGCCGCCGACCCCCTGGCGGGAGAGGTGGGTCCACATGCCGGTCAGGCGGGGCAGGCGGTACTCGAGCTGCGCCAATTCCACCTGGAGCCGGCCCTCGTGGGTCGCGGCGCGGCGGGCGAAGACGTCGAGGATGAGCGCCGTGCGGTCGATGACCATGACGTCGAGGGCGCGCTCGAGGTTGCGCTGCTGGGCGGGGGTGAGGTCGTCGTCGACCATGACCACGTCGTACTCGACGTCGGCCCGACGCTCCTTGATCTCTTCCAGCTTCCCTTTGCCGACGTACGTCCCGGCCAGGGGGTGCGAGAGTCTCTGCGTGACCGAGCCGACCACCTCGACGTCGACGGTCTCGGCGAGGCGGGCCAGCTCCTCCAGCGAGTCGGCGGCCGCCCAGGGCTGGCCCGGGCGCTCGACGGCGATCAGGAGCGCGTGCTCGGTAGGGCGGTTGGTGGCGAGTGGTGCGCGTGGAATGGGAGGCTCCTTGGTGATGCAGTCCGCATTGACGAATTGGGAAGTGTAGCGTGTGGGGCGAAGGGGACGAGGCTGCCCCGACGCCTGGCCTAAACGGCCAGGCGGGGCAGAACGGGAAGGATCCAAGATGGCCCTGAGGTGGGTCAGCCGGTTGGGGCGGCCTCGAGAATCTCGCGGGTGCGGATGCGGCGGTTTTCTTCGGCGAGGGCGATGCGGCGGCGCTTCGCCTCCGACCAGCGAGCATCCTCCTCGAGTCGGGTTTTTTCCTGGGCAAGGTGTTCGCGGATGGCTGTCGGGGCCGGGCCGCCGAGGACGGCGCGTTTCTCGATGAACCGGCGTGGGGCGAGGTAGGCTCCGAGCCGCTCGATCTCTATGCCGAGCTCCCGGCCGACATTGAGCAGGGCGGCGGCGTCGATCATCTCCGGGGTGATGGCGCTCGCTTCCAGCCCTTCCGCCCATGCCCGATTGGCGACTTGCGCGGCGATGTTGCGGGCGGCGGCAGGGTCGAGCCCTTCTTCGGCCATCAACAGGTCGGCAAGATCCCCGGCGGTGATCAGCGAGCGGCCGGCATTCCGCGCGAGCCAGGCCCGGTTGATTTCGAGCGATTCGGTGATGAGCGAGCGGAACGCCTCATGCGCGGCGACGGCTAAGGCCAGCGTCTCGGCCAGGAGCGCCAGCGCGTCGTCGGCCGCGGCGCCGACCGGGCCGTACGGAACGTCGTGGGCGAGGCGCTGGACGGAGTCCGCGTCGCTCTCCACCCGCCGCGCCATGGCGGTCAGGCTCGCGAGCCCTTCTGAGGGGCGAAAGTGGGGCAGGTTGGGATCGGACGGCGCGAGGAGGTCTTCGGCGAGGCGCAATGCCTGAGGATCGGTGCGCAGCCAGACGAGCCACTCTTCGGCGAGGCGGCGGATCGGGGCGGCGGCGGCAGACGCTGCCGACGCGGTCGCGCCGAGGTGATCGACGGCGGAGACCGCATCGAAGGTGCTTGCGATGGGGCCTTCGCTTCCGAGCAGATCAGACAGCTCGTCGCGGTCGACGGGCAGACCGGAGCCGCCGAGGGCTGCCGAGCCCAGCGGGGAGCGGTCCAGGTCGTCGTACGCGTGCTGGAGCCGGCGCGCGGCGCGGGCGAGGGGTGCGGTGGCTCCGGTCAGGAAGTGGGCGAGGTTGGTCGGTTGCAGCGGACTGGCCTCGGACCAGACGGGCAGGAGGGTGAAGACGTGGGCCTCCGCCAGATCGATCAGCGCGGCGCCCGAGGCGTCGATGCCGCTGGCGAGCGTCAATGCCCGGTCTCGCAAGACGAGTCGCCCGGCGGCGGCGGCAAGGTCGTGCCGGGCACGGCCGATGCGCGCTGCTCCGACGGCGCCGGGAGCGATGAGGCTATCGATGCGGTCGTCGAAGGCGGCGGCCAGCGCCATGGCGCCATCGACCGCTGGCGGATCGCCCCGTGAGACGCCATCGGCGGCGATGAGGATCGCGGCGGAGAAGGCGTCGTCGATGATCGCCGCGTCGCGCAGCATGATGGCGTGGGCAGTGAGGCCTTGACCGATGGCGTGCCAGAGTGCGCGCCCGAGCTCGATGGATGCAGACACCCCTGGCTCCCCGATCCGCGATCGTTTCAAGGGATCGCGGTATCCATCAGGGAGGGTCGCCCTGTGAACCGGGCACGGCATACCGTGCCCCTCCCGCATCCCGCCCCATTGTAGGGGCACGGCATGCCGTGCCCAACGGAGCCGTGACCGCGCGACCGATGCCTCACATGGGCGCTATCGACGGTCCAACGCGCGATGCGATGCCCTGCTTGACCCCCATCCGGCGAGCGGCGTAGCATCGGCCCGGCTGTGTCACCGATTGCCATGCGTTCTCGATGAATGCTCGATTCCAGCGAAAGGTCGATCGTTTCTCATGATCCCCCCCGAGCAGTTCCCGGGCCGCGGCAAGGTCGCGGCGCTCAAGACGCGGCCGGAGACGGTGCTGGCCGACGTGGGCGACGTCATGCGCCTGGCAGGGTATCAAGACGCGCTCCCGCTCGACCGCGACACCATTCTGAAGATCAACATCTCCTGGCAGACGTGGTATCCGGCCTGCTCGACGACGCCCTGGCAGCTCGAGGGGGTCATCCGCGCGTTACAGGCGGATGGTTATCGGAACCTCATCGCCGGGCACAACGGGACCGTTGTCGTCGATGCCCGCGTCGGGGAGCGCAACAACAAGCACAAGTACGTCGTCGACCGCTACGGCGTGGCCAACGTCCATCTCTACGAGCCGCACGTCGAGTGGGTGACGTACACGCCGACGAAGCCGTTTCTGGTGCTGGACCGCATCTTCCCCGAGGGGGTGAAGGTTCCCAAGCTCTTCTACGGCCGCAACATCATCCAGCTCCCGACGGTGAAGACCCACGTCTTCACCACCATCACCGGAGCGATGAAGAATGCCTTCGGCGGGCTGCTCAACGACCGCCGCCACCATACCCACGCCGTCATCCACGAGACGCTGGTCGACCTGCTGCAGATCCAGCAGGACATCCACTCCGGGCTCTTCGCGGTGATGGACGGGACGTTCGCGGGCGACGGGGCGGGGCCGCGCGCGATGCGGCCGCACGAGAAGGACATCCTGCTGGCCAGCGCCGATCAGGTGGCGATCGACGCCATCTCGGCCAAGATGCAGGGGTTCAACCCGATGGACCTGCCGTTCATCCGCATCGCGCACGAAAAGGGCCTGGGCGTCGGCGAGCCCAAGGATATCGAGATCGTCGGCTACGACGTTTCGCTGGAAGACTGGAAGTTCGTCAAGGAGGACACGTTCGCCTCCCGCGGCCAGCACCTGATCTACCACGGGCCATTGAAGCGGTTCGAGAAGCAACTCCTGCAATCGCCGCTGAACGGCTGGAGCTACTTCGCCTCGAACGTCTATCACAATGTCTATTGGTATCCGGTGGTCGGGCGCCGGCGGGTCAAAGAGGCCCTCCAGACGAAATGGGGCCGACTGTTCGAGAGCTACGGGGACGGGCGGGTCGTGCTGCCGGGGCCGGAGCCGAAGCCGACCGCCATCGCGGCGGGAGGGGCGGCGGGGCTGCTGGCGGCGATGTTCCTGGCGGCGCGGGCGGCGCGCCGGGGGTAAGTAGGCGCGGGAACGGGGGGAGCGGTGGAGGGGTTGTCCGGGATTCACAATATGCTCGGCGGGCTGGTCGTCGTCGCGTTCATCGTCGTGACGATCCTGGCGGCGATCGCGGCGGCCGGCAGAGACCTTCCCTGGCTGCGCACGGCATCGTTCATTGCGGCCGGTTTGCTCGCGTTGCAGTACCTCTTGGGCCTGCTCTTGCTGGGCGGCGGCGCGCAGAATACCGCGACGCACTACGTCATCGGGCTGTTGGTCATCGTTCCCGTGGCGCTGCAGCACTCCGCTGGGCGGCGGCTTTCCACGCAGTCGCGCGGCGTCGCGCTGATGATCTGGTCGCTGGCGGCGACGTTCCTAGCGGTGATCGCGTACCTCACCGGGATGTGGAGGATGTGATCGCGGCGGCGCGCCATGGCCTCGAACAGCGGCTGCGTACGGGGCCGCCGTTGCTGCTCGACGCAGCCATGGGGAGCGATCTGAACCGGCGCGGGCTGGCGACACGGTTGCCGCTCTGGTCGGCGCTGGGGTTGCTGGAGCGGCCCGATCTGGTGCGCCAGATCCATCTCGACAATCTGCTGGCCGGGGCGGACATCATCACCACGAATACGTTTCGCTCGACCGCTCGCACGCTGGCGAAGGCCGGCATCGACCCGGGGCGGGCCGCTGAGTTGGATGCGCTGGCGGTTCGCCTCGCGGCTGAGGCGCGCATCGCCTCCGGGCGCTCTGATGCACTCGTCGCCGGGTCGATCGCTCCGCTGGAAGACTGCTACTCGCCGGTCTTTGACACGCCAGCGGCGACGGCGCTGGCGGAACATCGCGCACAGGCGCGCAACCTGGCGGAGGCCGGCGTCGATTTTCTGATGGTCGAGACGATGCCGACGAGCACGGAGGCGGAGCTGGCGCTCCGGGCGGCTTTGGAGACGGGCCTGCCGGCCACGATCGGGTTCGTTTGCAGCGAGCTCGACGATGGGCGCCCGGTGCGCTTGTTCAGCGGCGAAACGCTGGCCGACGCAGTGCGGCGGGTGCTGCCACTGCGGCCAGCGGCAGTCTTCGTGAACTGCGCCCCGGCCGGGGTGATTGCGGCGGGGATCGCCGAGTTGCGGGAGGCGACGGATCTCCCAATTGGCGGCTATGCGAACGCGGGTCATGTCGACGACGAGGTCGGGTGGTCGCCCGCGGGGGGTATGAGCGGGGAGCAGTACGGCCGACACGTCGCGGAGTGGCTCGCCCTCGGAGCGCACGTCGTCGGCGGCTGCTGTGGCACACATCCGGAGCACACCGCGGCGGGACGGCAGGTCATCGATGCACTGGCGGCATAGGCAGGCACGACTCGGGAGGCGAGGGGATGGCGGGCGAGTTGCTGCTTGGCGTCGACATCGGCACCTACAGCTCAAAGGGGGTGGTGTGCGCGCCGGACGGCCAGGTTCTGGCCGAGGCGACGATCGAGCACGGGCTGAGCCTTCCGCGGCCAGGGTGGGCGGAGCACGATCCGGACGCGATCTGGTGGGGCGAGTTCGTCGGGCTGACGCGAGCCTTGCTGGGGGAGCGATTCACGGGGGACGACATTGGCGGCGTGGCGGTCAGCGCCATCGGCGCCTGCGTGCTGCCGATCGATGCCAAGGGACGGCCGTTGCGGCAGGGCATTCTGTATGGCATCGACACCCGCGCCAACGAGGAGATCGTCTGGCTGAACGAGCGATTCGGCGAAGCTTCGATGTTCGACCTCGGGGGGATGGCGCTCACCTCGCAGGCGATCGGGCCGAAGATCCTCTGGATGCGGCGACGCGAACCGGAGGTGTATGCGGCGTCGCGGATGTTCCTGGCTTCGTCGTCGTACATGGTCTACCGCCTGACCGGCCGCCTCGTGATGGATTACCACACGGCCTCGTACTACAACCCGCTGTTCGATCTGCGTAATTTGCGCTGGGACGGCCGCTTCGCCGAGCCGATCGTCGAGATCGACCGATTGCCGGAGCTGCTGTGGGCCGATCAGATCGCCGGGGAGGTGACCGCGGAGGCGGCGGCGGAGACGGGGCTGAAGGCGGGGACGCCGGTGACGGCGGGGACGATCGATGCGGCGGCTGAGGCGGTCAGCGTCGGCGTCGTCAATCCCGGTGACATGATGGTGATGTATGGGACGACAATGTTCTTCATCCACGTCACGACCGAGCCCGTTCCCGACGCACGGATGTGGTCGACGGCGTTCGCGCTGCCCGGCCGGTACAGCATCGAAGGCGGCATGTCGACCGCCGGCGCGCTGACGCGCTGGTTTCGGGACACGTTGGGCCGCGAGGAGTTGGCGGATGAAGCCGCCGGTGGTCCCAATGCGTATGCCGCGCTCGCGGCATCCGCGGCGTCGGTCGTTCCGGGCTCGGATGGCCTCGTCTGCCTGCCGTACTTCGCGGGTGAACGGACCCCCATCAACGACCCAGACGCGCGCGGCGTCTACGCCGGGCTGACGCTCTCCCACACCAAGGGCCACCTCTACCGGGCCAGCCTGGAAGGGACGGCCTACGGCGTCCGGCACAATCTGGAGACGATGTCGGCGATGGGCGCGCCCCCGAAGCGGCTGGTCGCGGTGGGCGGCGGGGCCAAGAACCCGCTCTGGATGCAGATCGTCTCCGATGTCAGCGGGCTGCCGCAGGACGTTCCGGAGCGCACCATCGGGGCCTCATACGGGGACGCGTTCATGGCGGGTCTTGCCACCGGCATCGTCTCTGGACAGGATGCGCTGCAGCGGGATTGGGTCACGCTGGCGATGCAGTTGCAGCCCAATCCGGCCGTGCGCCCGGTCTACGACGCGTACTATCGGGTTTATCGAGACTTGTACGTATCGGCAAGGGACGAGTTGCACGCATTGGCGAGACTTGGAGACGGCGGCAACATGTAGTCCGTGACAAGAGCTACAAGCTGACCTCCCCGAGCGCCCGAATCGCCTCTTCAGAGTGGTTCGCCGCCCGCAACGGCTCGACGATATCGCGCACCAGATCGGGCAGATAGCAGGCGATCAGGTCGGCGCTCTCGCCGGTTGGAGAAACCGTGACTTCGCCAATCGCGGCGGGGAGGAGCACCGACTCGGCGCGACCCAGCGTTTCTTCGCCGCCGCTCCAGGCGATCGTCGCCGGGTCGCCGACGTTGGAGAGGGTGAGGAAGCGCCAGGGGTCGGCCGGGTCGTGGTAGGGAGCGCGGAGGCGCCACCGTTCGAGGACGAAGTAGGGGCCCGCGCAGCCGACGGTGATGCGGCTGTCCGGGTCGCGCAGTGGCTTGTCGAGGCCGGGATTCGGTTTGGGGAGGTAGTCGGTGTTCAGCTCGGCCAGGGTGGCGTCGATGTTGGCGCGCCACTGCTCGTCGCTGAGGCGGTTGCCGTGCAGGTCGGTCGGCATCACCGACTGGCCGAGGTCGGAGGTCTGCTGCACCTCGAAGATGAGCGTGTCGGGGCCGAAGGCGTGGAGGATGCCGCCGGGGACGTAGACGGTGTCGCCGGCCGCGATCGGGTAGCGGAACATGACCCGGTCGTAGTCCTGGTCGAGGAAGGCTTGTCTCAAGTCGTCGTGAGAAAAGCCGGGGCGGATGCCGGCCAGGATCGTGGCGTCGGGGGCGGCGTAGAGAATGTGCCAGGCTTCGGTCTTGCCGTTCGGCTCGCCGTGCATGACGCGGGCCGTCTCGTCGTCGGCGTGGAGGTGGACGGGGAGGAGGTGTGAGGCGTCGAGGAACTTGTCGAGGATGGGGAAGTGGGGGCCGCGCCAGCCTGCGCCGACGATCTCGTCGGGATGCTCGGCGACCACGTCGTGCAGGAGACGGCCGGCGAAGGGGCCGTTCGTGATCGTGGCGCGGGCGTCTTTCTGGTCGCTGATCTCCCAGGTTTCGGCGACGACGCCTTCTGGCACGCCCTGCTTGCCGAGCATGTCGGGGATCAGGCGTTCGCCAAAGGCGTAGGTGCGAACGTGGTACGTCATGCGGATCGGGGCCCAGTCCATGGTCGCCTCCTTGACGGTCAGCGGTTGTCCGATTCGTGGTGATCGCGGTCTATTTCCGCGCGCAGGGCGTACATGGCGGAGGCAATGTGGGTGTCGGGCGCGTAGACGGCGGACCCGACAACCAGCGTATCGGCCCCGGCCGCAACCACCGCGCCCGCGTTGCTGGCCTTGATGCCGCCGTCGACTTCGAGGCGGCAGGTGGGGTTCACCTCGTCCAGCATCTGGCGCAGGCGGCGGATGCGGCCCAGCGCGGCGGGGATGAACGTCTGTCCGCCGAAGCCGGGGTTGACGGACATGATCAGCACCTGGCGCACGATCGGGAGCACCGGCTCCAGCATGATTAAAGGCGTGCCGGGGTTGATCGTCACGCTCGGGGCGGCGCCGGCTTCCTCGATGGCGCGCAGGGTGCGGTAGAGGTTCGGGTCGACCTCGGCGTGGACGGTGATCGTGTCGGCGCCGGCCGCGGCGAAGCGTTCGACCCAGCGGCTCGGCTCCACGATCATGAGGTGGACGTCGATCGGCAGCTCGGTCGCCGCCTGCACCGCCTCGACGACGGGGAAGCCGATGCTGATGTTGGGAACGAAGACGCCGTCCATGACGTCCACGTGGATGAAATCGGCGCTTGCCGCCTCGACCTCGGCGATCTGCTCGCCGAGGCGCCGGAAATCGGCGGAGAGGATCGAGGGGCCGATAAGAACCGTATTCGTCGCCAACGGCTGCATTCCCTCACACACGGGCGAGGACTGGGCGCCTCGCCATCGACCGGGCGATCATACCAGCGACGCCTGGCTTACCCATGCGTCGGGAGTCGAGGTTCATGCTGGGTCGATTCGAGCGGGCGGTGGAACGGCTGGTGGAGGGGAGTGTCGCCGGACTTTTCCGCTTGCGCGTCCAGCCGGCGGAGATCGGACGGCGGTTGGAGCGCGCCATGCTCGACGGCCGGACGGCGTCGGTCGGCGTCATGCTGGCGCCGAATGTGTTCGAGGCGCGTCTGCACCCGGACGACGCGGCGGCTTTCGCGGACTGGGAAGAGGCGCTCAACCGGGAGATGGAATCGTGGCTGGCCGAGGTTGCCTTCGCACGTGGCCTGACGACCGTGGGCGCCATCCGTGTACGCATGGTGGCGGACCCCACGGTCACCAGGCGGTCAGTTCTCGCCGCGGCGCGGTTCGAGCGTCAGGCCGCTGAGTTGCCGGTCGAGCCCCCCGAATTCCAGCCGTTGCGTCTTCTGCCGTTAGACAACGGGTTTGCTCCATTGCGTCTCACCAACGCTTCGCCGAAAACCGTAGGGCGCGACGAGGGCAACGACTTGATGTTGCCGCACCCGGAAATTTCGCGCCGCCATGCGCGCATCGAGCGGGAAGGCTCGGGCTGGCGCGTCGTCGATTTGCGCAGCACCAACGGCACGTGGGTCAACGGCGAGCGGATCGAAACCGCCAGGGTCACCGTGGGGGACGAGGTGGCGTTCGCCGGCCTGCGGTTCGCCGTCGGGCCGGGATGACCGATCAGCTCATCGATCAGTTCGTCGCGGGCGGGTGGCTCTACGCCGCGCTGCGCATCGCGTTCGTCGGTCTCATTTACGTGTTCCTATTTCTGGTGCTGCGGGCGACGGCGCGGGAGCTGGGCGCCGCGGCGCGGGCGATGGCGAGCGACGAGGGGTTCGCCGGCGCGATGGCGCTGCTGACGCTCGATGGGGCGGACTCCTCGCTTCGTTCGGGGGAGGCCGTGCCGCTGCAAGCCGCGACGACGATCGGCCGGGTGGCTGGCAACACCCTGGTGGTCGACGATCCGCACACATCGGCGGAGCACGCGGAGCTGCGGTTCGAGCGGGGGCAATGGTGGCTGCGCGACCTGGGGAGCAGCAACGGCACCACGCTGAACGGGGAAGCGGTACGGACGGTGATGGGCGTTCGGCCCGGCGATGTCATACAATGCGGCCGGGTTCGGTTTCGTCTCGTCCCGTCTGTCGCCGTGCCCGAAGTTGATGTCTCGGCCTGAGCGAGGGAAGGCAGGCTTTGCGACAACAGGCGCGTCTCTCCACCATGTTCCGGCCGCCGATGGGCGGGCGTCTCTCCTTGCCCCAGGCGGCGAGGGCGGATTCCGCGCGGGCCCCGGTGCTTTCGGCGGATGCTTTGCGTTCCGCCTTTCTGGGCATGGTCGGGGCCGCGGCGTTGGTTGGATTCATCCTCGCCATCGTCTTGCTGACCGTGCGCGCCACCCATACCGGTCGAATCTTCCCGGCGCTGTCGGTGGCCGATGTCCCCGTCGGGGGGTTGTCGTACGGGGCGGCGGCGGCTGCGATCCTGGAGCGGGCCGACGCTATCGAGTCGAGCGCGATCACAGCGACGCGGGGCGACCGCTCCTGGACGTCGACGTTGCGCGAGGTCGGCGTTTCAGTCGATGAGAACGAGGCGTTCGCCCGCGCCGTGCGCTACGGCCGGGAGGAGTCAGCGCTGCGGCGGCTGCGCTCGACGGCGGGGCTCGTGCGCACGGGGGAACAGATCGCGCTCCCCATCACCCTCGATCACCAGCAGCTCGACCGGTGGTTCGACCAGATCGACGGCGATCTCGGGGCGCCGCCGCGGAATGCCGCCGTCGAAGTGCAGGGCGCGAACGTGACGATCGTGCCCGAGGTGGACGGCACGGTGGTCGATCGGGCACGGGCCCGCGCCGCAATCGAAGCAAAGTTGCGGAACTTGACGGCGATCGAGATCGAGTTGCCGGTCTCGACGGAGATCGCGACGGTGCGCGCGGTCGATCTGGAGCCGGCGCGCGAAATGGTGTTGCGCGCCATGTCGACCCCGATCCAGGTTGCCAGCGAGGGTGGGGTTTGGACGCTCCCCGGCACGGACGTTGCCCAGTTTCTGACGCAGGGCGTGGACCAATCCGAAGACGGCGCGCCGGCCATTCGGTTAGGCCTTGACCGGGACGCGCTGGCGGCCTGGCTCGACGAGCGGCTCGCGGCGGCCATGGACCGCGAACCGGTCGACGCCGAGGTCGGTTGGAACGGGGAGCGGCTCGTCTCGGTTGTGCCGAGCGTCGACGGCGTTCACCTCGACGCGGCGAAACTGGCCGAGTTAGTCGAGGGCCGCTTCTTTGGAGACGGGGGAACGGTCGAGGCGCCGCTGACCTATATCAAGCCGAAGATCGACAGCGGCAACCTCGAAGCGCTCGGCATCACGACGCTGCTGGGGACCGGCGGATCGAACTACGCCGGGTCCAACGATGGCAGAGCGACCAACGTGGCGATTGGTGCGACGCTGCTGAACGGAACGTTGATTCCGCCGTGGGGCGAGTTCTCCTTCAACGGCGCTATCGGCGTCATCAACGAGGAGAAGGGCTTTGTCGAGGCGCAGGTGATCGCCGGAGAGGCGATTGGGCGCGATATCGGCGGCGGCATTTGCCAAGTCTCGACGACGGTGTTTCGGGCTGCGTATCTTGCCGGCCTGCCGATCGGCGAGTGGTGGCCACACCGCTTCCGGATCGGCTTCTATGAGTACGATGGCTGGGAGCCGGGACTCGACGCGTCAATCCTGCAGCCGACCGAAGACCCGAGCACCTGGGCGGACTTTACGTTCAAGAACCCGTCCGACTCCTGGATGCTTGTCGAATCGTGGGCCGATGGCGTCAATGTCGTCGTCAACATCTACGGCGCGGATCTCGGCTATCAGGTGGAGTCGATCGGGCCGACGTGGGGCGAGAAGTTCCAGATGCTGCCGCCGAAGGAAGTCGTTGACGAGGAACTTGAGCCAGGCACGGTGACGATGGCGCAGACGGGCGCCATCGGCGAAGAGCTCACGCAGTATCGCGTTGTGCGGGACCGCAATGGCGAACTGCTCTGGGAGTACAGTTTCTACACGAAGTATTTCCCCCGAGGGGAGATTTGGAGCGTCAGCCCGGATATGAAGGGGGACGCGCCGATCGATCCGAACTTCAAATTCCCGCCGTTGCCGCCGGCCGGCGTCGACTCCGTCGGGTGGGCTCCAGGCGCCGAGATCGATTCGGGGGGGACGTCTCCGGCTTCCGCCGAGGAGTGGACGCCAGATGGGGCATGGGTCGATCCCACCCAAGAGGGGGCTGAATCGGCGCAGGCTTGGGTAGAGCCGGCACAGGCGTGGACGCCGCCCGCCGAGGAGTGGGTTCCTCCCGCGGATGAAGCCGTCTACGGGTGAAGCCGCCCGACCCGGTCTCTCCGCCCGTCGTCCGTCTTCCTAGTAGCCTTTCGCTCGTCCTCCCCGCATTCAACGAGGAAGCGAACATCGAGGTGGTCGTCCGGGATGCCCTGGCGACTTTGCCGCGCTTCAGCGACGACTTCGAGATCGTCGTCGTCGACGACGGCAGCCGCGATCGCACCGCCGAGGTCGTGTCCACATTGGCGAAGGACGATCCCCGAGTGCGGCTGCAACGGCACGCGCGGAACCGCGGGTACGGCGCCGCGCTGGCGACGGGGTTCCGTGCTACGCGCGGCGACTACGTCATGTTCATGGATGCCGATCGACAGTTCGATATCCGCGACTTGCGGCTGCTGACCCCGTTCGCCGCGGAGTACGACATCGTCGCCGGGTTTCGCATGGAGCGGAACGATCCTTTGCACCGGAGGGTGTTCGCCGAGCTGTTCAACGTCTCGGTGCGCATCCTTTTCGGGGTCCATCTGCGCGACATCGACTGCGCGTTCAAGCTCTTTCGCGGCGACCTGCTGCGCGGAATGGAGCTGACCGCGCCCGGGGCCCTGATCAACACCGAGATTCAGGCCAAAGCGCGCCGCCAGGGGGCGCGACTGGAGCAGGTCGGCGTTCATCACTACCCGCGGCTCGCGGGGGAGGCGAGCGGCGGCAGCCCGCGGGTGATCGTGCGGGCGATGCGGGAGACGTTGGTCCTGTGGTGGCGGATGCGCTGGTATCGACCGCCGAAGGACCGCGGCCGAACGTAGGAGCGATGCCTGCATCGCCCCCACGGGCGGGGCGCGGCCTACGTCCGCGCGATCAACGCCGTTTCCAGGCGTGCGCGAAGCTCCTCGGCGTCCATACCCTCGACCGCGATCCGCTTGCGACGGCCTGTCGCGCCGCTCGCGATGGACAGGCGCGAGCGGGAAACGTTCAGCGTCTTGGCCAGGTAGCGAAGCAAGGCGACATTCGCCGCCCCTTCGACAGGCGGCGCGGTGAGGCGAACGCGGATCGTGCCGTCCGCAAGCCGCTCTATGGCCGTTCTCGACGCGTGGGGCGCCACGGTGATCGAGAGCGCCGCGCCAAGTGCAGACGCAGAAATGGGAAATGCCGCCTGCACTTCCGACGTCACGCGGCGACCTGGGGGCGACTCCTCTGGCGCAGGCGCAGGTCGCGTGCGACGTCGGCAAGATCGGCGGCCGGGACGACCGGGCGGCCGAGCGCCCGTTCGACCTCGGAGACGGTCATGTCGTCGAGGAGTGTGCCGGTGCGCTGGCTGACCATGCGGTCGGAGATGTAGAACGGCGCGTCGCCTCGGGACGGCGCGAAGGCGGCCAGAAGGTCCGTGCCGCTGAGCAACCCCGAAACGTTGATTTCCGAGCCGAGGTAGACGTTTTCCACTGGAGAGACGGTCAGCGCGGCGCCGGTGCGGGCGTTGAAACGGGCGACGGCGTCGCGCATGGTGGGGCCGATCAGCTCGCCGCAGGCGATGGTTCCGGCGGCTCCCGTGAGCGCGCCGGGTTTGGCGCGGCGGAGGAAGCGATCGGCGGCGTCGAGGAAGTGGCGGGTGATGCCGATCCCGTCCTCAATCTGGGGAAAGCCGCCGTAATGCCGCGTGTCGGGGACCGGGGAGCCGGTCATCAGGTAGAACTCATCGCCGAGGTAAAAGAAGGGCTCGCCGCGCTCCGCAAGGAAGCGGGCTTGCCACGACTCGGCCTGGGCAATGACGCCGAGGGCCTCGTCGCGCTCGTAGCGGCGAACCGAGATGGACTTTCCAGGGAGCGTGCGCATGCAGGTGCGGGAGAGGCGGAGCTGCTTGCTTTGCCGCTCCTGGCCGTGGCGCGACAGCCCGACGGGCACGCCCGCGACGGAGCGCAGGCGGTCGCCGAAGGTGGAGAGGTCGCGCAGGCTGCGGTCCAGCTCGGGGCCGTCGTTGACACCGGGGACGAGCACGAGCTGGGCGTGGAAGTCGATCCCGGCGCGCTCCAGGCGGGCCAGGTCGTCCATAATGCGGCCGGCCTTGGGGTTGCCGACGAGGGCGACGCGCAGCTCCGGGTCGGTGCTGTGGACCGAGACGTGGAGCGGCGAGATGCGCTGCGCTTCGATGCGGCGCCAGTCTTCTTCGGACAGGTTGGTCAGGGTGACGAAGCTGCCGTAGAGCATCGAGTAGCGGAAGTCGTCGTCCATGACGTAGAGCGAGCGGCGCATCCCCTTCGGAATCTGCTTGATGAAGCAGAAGGGGCAGGCGTTCTCGCAGATTCGCACCCCGTCGAAGGTCGGGTCGGCGAAGGTGACGCCCCAATACTCGTCCCCGTCCAACTCCAGGTCGTAGCGCAGCAGTACGCCGGCCCGCTCCACGTCGAGAACGACCGCCTCTGATTGCGCCTGGTACTGAAAATCAAGCGCGTCGACGAGCGGCAGGCCATTGATGCCGACGATGCGGTCGCCCGGCTCGATGCCGAGCTCCATGGCCAGCGAAGCGGGCGAGACGGCCTCGACCAGCCCCGGCGTGGAGGGGGCGAGATCGACGCGGCGGTGCGAGAGGGGGCTGACGGCAACGGGGCTCATGGCGGAATGGAGTCCAGGGCGAAACACGAAGCGCCGAACGCGGCGCGCCGCCGGCGCATACCGAGCCAGCGGCGACATCAAGGCGATAAGTCTAGCACGCTGGGCGGTTTTTCACCGCGATGGCGCACGTTTTGGGGCGCAGTTGGCTATACTGGCGTTCTCAGCCATGAGCCGGGGGCACGCCCTCTGGCTCATTCCCATATGGGCAACCAGCCGGGGCACGCGCGGCGGCGAGACGGAGCATCTCCGTCAACGGTAGACCGTCCCATCGGCGGGGAGGTTCATCGGCTTCGGCCGCGGCGGTTCGGAAAGGATAGCGACCATGGCAGAGACGGTCTGGCTGACCGAGGCCGGCAAAGCCCGGCTGTCGGACGAGCTTCACGAGCTGCGCACCCGTCGCAGACCGGAGCTGCACGCCCGCATTCAGGAAGCGACCGAGAGCGGCGACATCTCCGACAACAGCGAGTACGAGGAGCTGAAAGACGAGTGGGCGAGCCTTGAGGCGCGCATCTTCGAGTTGGAGCAGACCCTTGGCCACGCCGAAGTGATCCAGCGCGAGGAGGGCGTCGAGATCGTCGGTCTCGGCTCGAAGGTGACGCTGCGCAGTGACGACGGCGAAGAGGAGACCTGGATCCTCGTCAGCCCGCAAGAGGCGAACACGATGGACGGCACGATCTCGACCCAATCGCCGGTCGGGCGCGCCGTGGTGGGTTGCCGAGCCGGTGATTCTGCGACGGTGCCGACCCCGAGCGGCTCCATGGTCTACACGGTGGTGGCCGTCGCGTGAGCGGCGGGAACGCGGACGACACGACCGAAGAGACGGCGAGCCTGGCGCTGGGCATGCCGCCAACCCTGGGCCTCGCAGGCGTGGTTGACTCGGAGATAGAGCTTTCGGAGCTGCAACGGACTCGTCAGGAGAAGGCGGAGGCGCTTCGAAAGCGCGGGACCGAACCGTATCCGCCGCATGCGGCCCGCACCGACACGACCGCCCAGGCGAAGGATCGGTACGCGCGGGTCGAACCAACCTTGCCCGAGGGCGGCGAGGACAACGCCGAGCTGACGCTCGTCGGCCGGCTCATCAGCCGCCGCCATCAGGGGAAGACGATCTTCGCCCACATTCGCGACGGGTTCGGCGAGCTCCAGCTGTATATCCGCCGTGACGACGTTGGCGAGGAGGCCTTCGAGGATTTCCTCAAGCTGTACGACCTCGGAGATTTCGTGCAGGCAAGCGGCCGATTGTTCCGCACGCGGGCCGGCGAGGTGTCGCTGCGCGTTTCCGACATCAGCATGCTCAGCAAGGCGCTCAATGCTCCCCCGGAGAAGTGGCACGGGCTGCAGGACGTGGAAACGCGCTACCGGCAGCGGTATGCGGATTTGATCGCAAACGAGGAGGTGCGTGAGGTCTTCATCAAACGGTCGAAGATCGTCTCCTCGATCAGGCGCTTTCTCGATGGGCGCGGTTTCATCGAGGTCGAAACGCCGACGTTGCAGCCGCTCTATGGCGGCGCGGCGGCGCGGCCGTTCACGACGATCCATCATGCGCTGGGGCAGACGTTCTACCTGCGCATCGCCGACGAGCTGTACTTGAAGCGGCTCATCGTCGGGGGGTTCGAGCGGGTCTACGAGATCGCCAAGGACTTTCGCAACGAGGGGATGGACCGCAACCACCAGCCCGAGTTCACGATGCTGGAGTGGTACGAGGCGTATGCCGACTATCGCCACGTGATGGCGATGACCGAGGATCTCATCCGCCAGATCGCTGCCGATGTCTTCGGGGAGCCGCGGTTCACCAAGGACGACAACGAGATCGACGTGAGCGCCCCGTTCGCCAGAAAGACGTTGCGAGATGCCATCAAGGAGGCGTCGGGCGTCGATTACGTGGCGCTGCTCGGTCGGGAGGAGTTGCTGGCCGCCGCCCGTGCGGCCGGGGCGGACATTGCCAGCGACACGGTGTGGCCGCGCATCGTGGACGAGCTGCTGAAGCAGTTCGTGCGCCCGAACCTCATCCAGCCGACGTTCCTGCTCGACTACCCGGTGGAGTTGTCCCCGCTGGCGAAGCGCAAGCCGGACGACCCGACGCACGTCGAGCGATTCCAGCTCTACATCGGCGGGGGGGAGATCGCCAATGCTTTTTCCGAGCTGAACGATCCGATGGATCAGCTTGCCCGGTTTCTGGGGCAGCAGCGGGACCGTGAGGCCGGCGACGAAGAGGCGATGCCGATCGACGAGGACTACGTCAATGCGCTGATGTACGGTATGCCGCCGACGGGCGGCATCGGCATCGGCATCGACCGGCTGACGATGCTGTTGACGGACCAGCCGAATATTCGAGACGTGATCTTGTTTCCGGCGATGCGGGCGTTGCCAAAGCGTGGCCCTGGGCGCGCGGTGGAATCGGCTGGCTGACGCTGGGGTATCATCCGCGGACTGGGGTGGAGCGGCTAGGCAGGAGACGCGGAGATGATGAACCGCATCCGGGAGCTGACCGGGATCTATGGTTTGGGGTTCAATAAATCATCGGTCATGGGGTTGGTTCTGCCGCTGGCTATCGTGGGATTGGTCGCGGTTCTCAGTCTGCTCTGGGTGTTCGTTCTGTAGGCAGAAGTCAGTGAGGCGGGCGCAGGGGCGTCGGCGGGCGAAACTCCCGGCTCGTCTGACGATGGCGATAGCACGGTTGCGCCCGGAATGGTTGCGACGAATGTCGTGCCTTGGCCTGGGGCGCTGGCGACGGTGATGTCGCCTCCGTGGGCGCGCACGATGGCCTGGGCGATGGCGAGGCCCAGCCCGGTGCCTCCCGAAGACCGGCCACGGGCGCCATCGGCGCGATAGAACCGCTCGAAGACGTGCGATAGGTGTTCCGCCGCGATCCCTTCCCCTTCGTCGCGAACGGCGATGCGCGCCTGGCCATCCCTGGCCGCCGCGACGGCGACGCGGATGCGCGCCTCCGGCGGCGTATGCCGGATGGCGTTGTCGAGCAGAATCATCAGGAGTTGGTGCAGGCGGTCGCCGTCGGCGGTCAACTCGATGGCGCGCGGCGCTTCCAGCTCGATGATCTGACCGGAGGCGAGGGCTTGGGCGGAACGGACGGCCTCGGCGGCGATGGCGTCGAGGCGGACGACTTCGCGCTTTTCCGGCGCAGCGCCGAGGGCGTCGTGGCCGACATCGCCCCTGGCCAGCAGAAGGAGGTCGTCGAGCAGGCGGCGCATGCGGTCGCTTTCGCGACGGATGTCGTCGAGGGCGGGGGCAAGGTCGTCGGCGTCGAGCGGCCGGGCGCCGGGGCGCGCCTGGCGCATGAGCACATCGACGTTGCCGCGGATGGCCGTCAATGGGGTGCGCAGCTCGTGGGAGGCGTCGCCGACGAAGCGCTCCTGGGCCTGGAAGGAGGCCTGCAGGCGGTCGAGCATGGCGTTGAACGTCTCGGAGAGACGGGCCAGCTCGTCGTTGGTGGGCGGCACCGGGAGGCGGGCGCCGAGCGAGGTCGCCGTGCCGTCGCCGGCGGCGATGGCGGCGGCGGCGGCGGTGACGCGATCGACGGGGCGCAGGGCGCGGCCGGCCAACACCCAGCCGCCGGCAAGGGCCAGCACCAGCCCCAGGAGCGACGCCGCGAGGAGGACCTGCCGCAGGGAGGCAATCGTCTCGTGCATGGTCGTCAGCCGCTCGCCGACGACGACGGCGCCGATTGGCCATTCGCGGCCGGCGTCGTCGGTCATCGTGAGGGGCTGGCGCACCGCGCGGGCTTGGTCGTCGGAGAGGCGCGTGGAGACGATCCGAGGCTCTTCGACCGGCGCATCGCCCGTGGGACCGGGTGCCAGCGGCTCGTCGGGAGCATAGCCGGTGCTCTGCACGACCTTACCCTGCGGGGAAACGATTTGCACGACGAGCCCGCGCGCGGCGAATGAGCCCAGGTTGGGCGCCCGGTACTGAAACTGCGCCGCTTCGGCGGCAAACGGCCAGAGCCGACGATTCCGCTCGAACGCCGAAATCTCGTCGACGATGTCACGCTCGATGACGGAACCGATGTCCTGCGCGGTGCTGGTCAAGCGGCGGTCGACGTCGGCCATGAGGCGGTTGCGCGCCAGGGCATCGACCGAAACGCCGACGGCCAGCAGCACCAGCACCAGCAGCGCGGCGTACCAAGCGGTGAGGCGTACGCGGGTCGAGCCAAAACGGCGGCGGGCCTTCACGGCGAACCCCCCACATCGCGCAGGACGTAGCCGACGCCGCGCACGGTTTGCAGCAGCCTCCGCTCCCCCCCGGCTTCCAGGGCGCGCCGCAAATTGGCGACGAAGACCTCCAGGACGTTGGAATCGCCGAAGAAGTCGTCGCCCCAGATGCGGGTCATGATGGTGGAGCGGGGAAGCACCTGCTCCGCGTGGCGGAGGAACAGGATCAACAGGTCGAACTCGCGCGCGGTCAGATGCACCTCGCGCTGTCCGCGGCGGGCGATCCGGCCGCCGAGATCGACGGTCAGGTCGGCGTAGGTCAGCACTTCCCGGTTTGCGGATGGCTCGGCGGGCGCTGCGGTACGGCGCAACAGCGCTTCGATGCGAGCTAGCAGCTCGTCGAAATCGAACGGCTTGACAAGGTAATCGTCGGCTCCGGCGCGGAGGCCGGTGACGCGATCCGCGACGGCATCACGGGCGGTGAGCATGAGGATGGGGATGGCAGGCGTCTGCTCGGCCGTCTCTGCGGCGCGTAGGCGGCGGGCGATCTCGAGGCCGTCGACGCCGGGCACCATCACGTCGAGGACCAGAAGATCTGGCGGGCTGTCGCGCAGCTTGCGCAGCGCGCCCGGGCCATCGGGGACGACGTCGACCTCGTACCCCTCGAAGTGGAGCCCGCGGCGGACGAAGCCCGAGATGCTCGGCTCGTCCTCGACGAGCAAGATGCGCACGTTCTTTCGGCTGCTGCCCCGCGATTCGGCCACGACGCGCTCCATAGCTGGCAGCCGATGGTACTCCACGGACGGAGGCGGGAGGCGGGAGGCGGGAGGCGGGAGTCGATGGTTGAGCCCGATGTCGGAGCGACGCGTTGCCGCTCACGACGTCCGAGTCGGAGAAAGCGACGGAGGGCAACCCCGAAGGGCCGCCCTCCGTCGCGGGGAGAGGGGTGGATTGGCGACCGGCGGGGGAGCGGGTCGCCAGGGAATCAGCTATTGGGTGACCTCGGGACGCTCGCCCAGCGTCACCTCGAACGTCTCGGTGGCGCCGTCGCGATCGACGGTCAGGGTGACCTCGTCGCCCGGCTTTCGGCTGAAGAGCAGGTCGAGGAGCGTGGTGTCGCGGCCGACGTCTTCGCCGTCGAGGGCGGTAATCACGTCGCCGGCTTCCAGCCCGGCGGCGTCGGATGGCCCGTCTTCGACGACCTCGATCACGGTCTGGCCCTCGGAGCCGGCCTCAGCCTGGATCCCGAGGTACGGCCAGACGATCTCGCCGTTCGCCAGCAGCTCCGCGGCGGCGGCGCAGACGGTGTTGCCTTCGACGGCGAATCCCATGTCCGCCGCCCCGGTGTCGGCGCCGAACATCCCCGAGCCGATGCCGGCGGTGTTGATGCCGACGACCTCGCCTTGCAGGTTGAGGAGCGGGCCGCCGGAGTTACCCTGCCAAATCTCCGCGTCGTGCTGGATCATCGTCGTCAGGCCGCCCTCGTTCGGAAACGGCCGATTGGTGGCGTTCACGGTGCCTTGGCTCACCGTATTCGGAAAGGCGCCCAGCGCGGTGCCGATGGCAATGACTTCGTCACCGGCCCGCAGCGTCGAAGAGTCGCCGAACTTGGCGACGCCAGGCGCCGGCTGACCCGCGGGCAGATCGAGCTTGAGAACGGCGACGTCGATCAGCGGCTCGCTGCCGATGACTTCGGCCGGAACCTCGGTCCCATCCTGCAACGCCACGGTCAGCGCCTCGGCGCCGGCCACGACGTGGGCGTTGGTGACGACGCGGCCCTCCTCGTCGACGATGAACCCGGACCCGGCGCCGACGGGAACCAGCTCGTCGCTGTCGGCGGCATCGTCGCTCTGTTGGGAGCCCGCGATGTCATCAGCGCCGGGGCCTTCCTCGATGCCGGGCGCCCCTTCCTGGCCATCGATGCCGGGCATCCCGGGCAGGTTGGGGAGGTGCTCGATGCCGCCGAACCCGCGCATATCGGCCTGGCCGATAGGTTGCAGATTGATGATGGTGACGACCGCGGGGTTGACTTGCTCGGCGATGTCCGCGACGGACATCTCGGTCGCGGCCGGCGCTGCGGGGGCGCCGAACGCCGTGCAGGCCCCGCCGTCGATGACCGACTGCGCGGCGACGTTGGCGGGAGGGATGCCCCCAGGCAGGAGTCCTGCCCCGGCCGCGCTCACCGCGCCAAGGACCAGCCCCGGCGTCAACACCCCGGTCATGGCTGCCCTGCGCAGACGGCTACCCTTCTCTCCGGCCATGCTTGTGCTCCCTTGCTCTCCATTACGGACACGTCGTGTCCTGCGGCTACTAGAGAAGTGACCGGTCCGGGGGCGGAATGGCCCGCCCAGCACCGCCCCCGGCGCCGATCGTGAGAACGAGTATGGCGAGGGGCGCTGAACACCCCCTGAACCGAAACTGAGGGTTTGCTGAACGGGGGCGGGAGGCGGGAGGCGGAAGGAGTTTGGGGCGACAAAGGATGCGAAGTGTGCGAAGTGTGCGAAGGCTACGGGAGGTAGGGCGGGCGCACACTTCGGCCGCGGTGGGCGTGCCCCGTGCCGCGATGAACCGGACTCCGTGTTACGAAAGCGCGGCCTGGATGGCGGCGGGGACGGCAGAGGGGCGGTCGACGACGCGGACGCCGGCGGCGTCGAGGGCGGCCATCTTTTCGGCGGCCGTGCCGGAGCCGCCGGAGATGATGGCCCCGGCGTGGCCCATGCGCTTGCCGGGCGGGGCGGTCTGACCGGCGATGAAGCCGACGACCGGCTTGGTCACGTGCTCCTGGATGAAGAGGGCGGCCTGCTCCTCGTCGGCGCCGCCGATCTCGCCGATCATGACGATCGCCTCGGTGGCGGGGTCGGCCTCGAAGAGACCGAGGACGTCGATGAACGACGTGCCGATGACGGGGTCGCCGCCGATGCCGACGGCGCTGCTCTGGCCGATGCCGGCGCGGGAGAGGGCGTCAACGACTTCGTAGGTCAGGGTGCCGGAGCGGGAGACGACGCCGACCGGGCCCGGGGTGTGGATGAAGCCGGGCATGATGCCGACCTTGGCTTCGCCGGGGGTGATCAGGCCGGGGCAATTCGGGCCGAGCAGGCGCGAGCCGGCGTTGCGAACGTGGGCGTAAACCGGGACCATGTCGGCGACGGGGATGCCCTCGGTGATGCAGACGACAAAGGGCAGCCCGTTATCGACCGCCTCGTAGATGGCGTCCGGGGCGAACCTGGCCGGAACGAAGATGATGGCGACGTTCGGCGCCGTTTCGGCGACGGCGTCGGCGACCGTGTCGAAGACCGGCGCCCCGGCCACGCGCTTGCCCTTGCCGCCGGGGGTGACGCCCGAGACGACGTTCGTGCCGTACTCGGCCATCTGCTCGGTGTGGAACGAGCCCTCGCGGCCGGTGATGCCCTGCACCAGGACGCGGCTTTCGCGGTCGACGAGGATGCTCAACGGCGTGGTCCCCCTGCGCTGGCCGAGACGCCGGTCACGCGGCGTGCGCGGCGCGAACGGCCGCCGCGGCCGCCTCGTCCATGCTTTCGGTTGCGGTCAGCCCTGCTTCGGCGAGGAGTCGCTGTCCTTCTTCGGCGTTCGTGCCGGAGAGGCGGACGACGATGGGAACGGTCACTTCCACCCGCTGTCGCGCCTCGGCGATGCCCTGGGCGACGATGTCGCCGCGGGTGATGCCGCCGAAGATATTGATGAGGATGGCGCGCACGTGCGGGTCGGCGGTGACGAGGCCGAACGCCTTGGCGACCTGATCCGCGCTGGCCCCGCCGCCGACGTCGAGGAAGTTGGCCGGTTCGCCGCCGTGCAGCTTGACCGCGTCCATCGTGGCCATCGCCAGGCCCGCGCCGTTGACGATGCAGCCGATGTCGCCGTCGAGCTTGACGAAGGAGATGCCGGACTGGCGGGCGTCGATCTCGGTTCGATCTTCGGCGTCGAAGTCGCGCAGTGCCTCGAACTCCGGGTGGCGGAAGAGGGCGTTGTCGTCGATGCTCATCTTGGCGTCGAGCGCGAGCCATTCCCCGCTCCCGGTCAGCACCAACGGATTGATCTCGGCGAGGGTGGCGTCTTCCGCTACGTAGGTCTCGTAGAGCTGTCGGGCGATCGTAACGATTCCGCCGACCTTGTCGGCGGGGATGCCCAGGGCGAACGCGATCTGCCTCGCCTGCCAGGGGTGGAGCCCGAGGAAGGGATCGACCAGGGCGCGTACGATGCGATCCGGGCGCTCGCGGGCGACCTCCTCGATGTCGACGCCGCCCTCGGCGCTGGCCATCACCACGTTCTGGCGGCGGGTGCGGTCGAGGGTGACGCCGAGGTAGAACTCCTGGGCGATGTCGGCGGCGGGGGCCACGAGCACCTTGCTCACGACGTGGCCGCGGATGTCGAGGCCGAGGATGGCTTTCGCCGCCTCGCGCGCATCCCGCGGCGTCGTGGCCAGCTTGACGCCGCCCGCCTTGCCGCGCCCGCCAGTGTGGACCTGCGCCTTGACGACGACCGGGCCGCCGACGCCGCGGGCAATCGTCTCAGCCTCGTCCGGCGTGAAGGCCACGTCACCGCCGTTCGTGCGGATGCCGTGCGTGGCGAACAGCTCCGCCGCCTGATGCTCGTGCAGATTCACGATCCCGTCCCCATTTCGACGCCCGGTCCCCGGCCGAGGGCCGCGGGCATCGTAGCACAGGGCTACGAGCTATCAGCTATCAGCTATCGGCTATCAGCTTCTCGGCTTCGATCGATGGCACGCGGCGAGGGGGATTGATCGCAACGGAAGGCGTCGTTGAGCGGCATCACACGCCCCCACCTGATGCCTGATAGCTGATTTCCGATAGCCGATAGCCGCAAAACCGCTTGACATCCGCCCAATCGTGCTATATTGAAGGCTCGGACGATTCCCTGCGCGCGCGATCGTCGGGCTCGACGGTGGGCTCCTCAACGTGTCTCGTTCCGCCGGAAACGTCTCTGGTCATTTTCTTTTTGTACGGTGCCGTGGCAACGATGACGCGGCGGAGGGTTCAGGCGGAATGAGCGATCGGACGCTCACCTGCCGCGATTGCGGTCAGGCGTTTACATTCACGGCCGGCGAGCAGGCGTTTTATGCGGAGCGGGGGTTCAGCGAGCCCCAGCGGTGTCCGTCGTGCCGATCCGCCCGGAAGGCGCAGCGCGCCTCGTCCGGGTACGACTCCGGCTACGGCGGCGGCGGCGGGGGGGGGTACTCCTCCGGCGGCTACGGCGGCGGGGGCGGCGGCTACTCCTCCGGCGGGTATGGCGGCGGGTCGTACTCTTCGGGCGGGGGCGGCTACTCCTCCGGCCCGCGGCAGATGTACCCGGCGACGTGCTCGGAGTGTGGGCGGGACACGGAAGTGCCGTTCCAGCCTCGCAGCGACAAGCCGGTCTACTGCCGGGAGTGCTTCCAGTTGCGGCGGGCGGCGTCGCCGCCGCGCAACTACAATTACTAGGACGCGACGTTGTCCTGAACGAGGGGCGGCCGAGAGGCCGCCTCTTCCCCTATGGTGCTCGCAATCGCGAACTCCATGCATGTGAGATATCGCTCAGAGCGAAGAAGATGCTCGCGGGTCAGCGGACGTACACGCCCTGAGCGCCGAGATTCCTCGTTCTTCGGAATGACACGATGCGTGGTGAGCAGCGGCGTGCCGCCGCGTAGCGAGCACCCGAGTCTTCAGGCGCTTTGCCCGCGGTGGCCAGGCCCGTGTAGCCAGCGCCCCGGCGTTGCACCGGTGTGCTCGCCGGCGTTCAGAACGCGCACCCCATTGACCCAGACGTCGCGCACGCCGGTGGAGAGCTGGTGTGGGTCGTCGAAGGTGGCGCGGTCGGCGATGATTTCCGGGTCGAAGAGGACCACGTCCGCTTTCATGCCTTTTCGCAGCAATCCTCGGTCCCGCAGGAAGAGGCGGTCGGCGACGGCGGAGGTCATCTTGCGAATGGCGTCTTCGAGCGGCAGCACACCCTCGTCGCGCACGTAGCGGCCGAGGATGCGCGGGTAGGTTCCGAAACCGCGCGGGTGGAGGAGACCGCCGCCGCCCAGGCGCGTGGGGTCGACGCCGCCCGCGTCGGTGGAAAACTTCATCCAGGGTTGCTGCATCTGGCGGCGGAGGTTGTCTTCGCTCATGTCGAAGTAGAAGCAGAAGATGTTCTGCCCTTCGGCGTCGAGGAGATCGAGCGCCGTATCGACCCACGCCTGCCCGCGCTCCGCGGCGACATCCGACAGCCGCCTTCCGAGATACGCGCGATGCTCGGGTTTGCGCAGCCCGGCAAGGACGACTCCCTCCGGTCCCGCGCTGGCGGCGAGATTCTCCCAATCTCCTGAAGGCTCCAGCATCTCGTGCCGAATGCGGGCGCGCGTGTCGGGGTCGCGCAGGTTGTCCCAGAGCTTGCCGTCCGCTTCGGCCCAGGGCGGGAGGCAGGAACCGAGGCCCGTGCCCGCCGCTTCGTAAGGGTACATGTCGGCGGTGACGTCGATGCCTGCGGCACGAGCGGCGTCGATGCGGCGGATGACCTCGGCTATCTTGGGCCAATTGGGGCGGCAGGCGGCCTTGAGGTGGTAGATCTCCGTAGCGACGCCCGTGCGCCGGGCGATCTCGAGCGCCTCGTCGAGTCCTTCCAAGAGCCGGGATTCCTCGGAGCGGAGGTGGGTGACGTGGACGCCGCGATACTCCGCGACGACCTGGCACAGCGCGATCAGCTCCTCGGTTCCGGCGTAGCAGCCGGGCGGGTAGATGAGGGCGGTGGCGATGCCGAAGGCGCCGTCGGCCATGGCGTCGGCGAGCATGGTTTTCATCGCGGCGAGTTCCAATTGGTCGGCGTCGCCCATGGCCAGCCCCTTCCCCCACTCGCGGACGGTCCCGCCGCCGACGAACGAGCCGACGTTGACCGAGACGCCCTCGCCCTCCAACCAACGTAGCCAGTCGCCGAAGCGGGTCCAGGACTTGGCGAGGGCGAGCCAGGCGGCGTGATCGCCGGGGATGCGGGCCCAGTCGTCGCGGAATGGGTCCTCGATGCGGCCGCCGAATGGCGAGGGCGTCCAGGCCTCGCCCATGATCTCGGTGGTGACGCCCTGGGTGATCTTGGAGAGGGAGCGGCGGTCGCTCAGGAAGGGAATGATGGAGTGAGATTGGATGTCGATGAAGCCGGGGCAGGCGACCAGGCCGGCGGCGTCGACGGCCTCAAGCCCGTCGGAAGGGCTCATGCGACCGGCTGGGGCGATCTCCGTGATCGCATCGCCGCGCAGGACGATGTCTCCGTAGAACCAGGAGTTGCCCGAGCCGTCGACAATGCGCGCCTCAGAGATAACGACGCCTGTCCTCGAGTGCATCACCGTCTGGTTTCTCCTCGTTGTTGGCGGATTCGCTCAAGGGTGAGAAGCGCACGTGCCCGAATGGAGGGTGATCATGGCACACTCCTGGATTGAGCAAGCCTGTCTAAGCCGGCGACCGGCGGCGAACCGCGCAAGACCGGCGAAAGCGAGGATTACACGTGGCAAAGGACAGCGCCGAGCAGACGAGCGACGACCGACCGCGGTTTCAGCCCGAAGACATCCTGCGTCAGGCGCAGATTCAGCAGCTTTCGCTCGCCCCCGATGGGGCAGCGGTGGTCTACAGCCGGCGTGTCATCGAGGATGGGAAGTACCGGACCAATCTCTGGCTCGTGCCGTGGGAAGGCGGGGAGCCGCGGCAGTTGACGCGGGCGAAAGCGAATGACACCCAGCTGATGCACGCGCCGGATGGGCGGTCGATCGCGTTCCTCTCGGATCGGGGTGGGCGCGAGCAGCCCTGGATCCTGCCCCTCGACGGCGGCGAGCCTCGGCTGGCTGCCGATATCGCCGGAAAGGCAAAGGCCGTTCGCTGGTCGCCGGATGGGACGCGGCTCCTGATCGTGGCGCCCAGCGGGGTGGAGCGGCTGAGCGTCGGCGACCCGGAGGATCCGACGGCGCGCGTCATCGACGACTTCGCGTGGCGGCTGGATGCGTTCGGGCTGCGCAACCAGTACGCCAGCGCCTGGGTCGTCTCGCTCGATGGCGGCGATCCGAGGCGGGTGACGCCCGAGGACTGGGAGGTGCTCGACGCGCGATGGATGCCGGATGGGCGGTCGATCGCGGTGGTGGCCGATGCGGAGCCGGAGGCGGGTATGCGCCGCCTGAGCGAGCGGGCGGCGGCTTGGCGCCTGGACGTGGATGCTCCGCGCGAACCGGAATTGCTCGCCGAGCTGCCGGGCGGTGTCGTGGCGGTGCGGCCGGCGCTGGACGGGAGCCGCGTCGCCGTCATTGGCAAGGCGTATCCCCGGCAGCCGTCCTGGGCCGACAACCACCTGTACGTGACCGGCGACACCGAACCGCGGCGGCTGGGAGCGGAGCTGGACCGGCCGGTCGGCAACGTCACGACCGGCGACCTCGTGGTGCGCGGCTCCGGCGTTTCGTGCGAGTGGCTCTCGGAAGGGGAGATCGTTGCCCAGGTCGGTGATGAAGGGCGAACGATTCCCTATCGCTTCGAGGTCTCGACTGGCGAGGCAACGCCACTGCTGGCGTCGGATATCGTCTCAAATTCGCTTGTGGTCGCCGTGAACCGATTGGCGATGATCGCGACCGATCGCGGCCGGCCGACCGAGGTCTATGCCATGGAGGACGGCGCCATGCGCCGGCTCACGAGCCATGGCTCAGACTGGCTGGAGCCGTTCCGGCGCGATCCGGTTCGGCATCGCATCCGTCATCCGGACGGGCATGAGGTCGAGACGTGGCTCATCGAGGGGCGCGACGCGCCGAAACCGGGTCCGGTCGTCATCCAGATCCACGGCGGGCCGCACGCGGCGCACGGGCCGACGCCTTGGCTCGAGATGCTGGCGCTGGCCGACGCCGGCTTTCACGTCCTCTTTCCCAACCCGCGTGGGTCGAGCGGCTATGGCGAGGCGTTCGCCAAAGCCATCCATGGCCGATGGGGACAAGTGGACGCCGCCGATCACCTCCGCCTCGTCGATTGGGCCATTACTAGCGGTCTCGCCGATTCAGGGCGGGTCGGGGTGATGGGGCTCTCCGGAGGCGGATACATGACGGCCTGGCTGCTGGGCCATCATCCGGGGCGGTTTCGCGCGGGGGTGAGCGAGAACCCGGTCAGCAACTGGGTGTCGTGGTACGGCGGGTCGGATCTGGCCGGCTACACCGACGAGCGGTTCGTCGGCATCGGGCGGCTGCCGGAGGACATCGACGCGTTCCTGGCTGCGTCGCCGTTCATGGCAATCCACAACAACACGGCGCCATTGCTCCTGCTGCACGCGGAAGGCGACTTGCGCTGTCCGCCGGAGCAATCGGAAATCCTCTTCGCCATCCTGCGCTCGCGCGGGGTGAGGACGCAATTGGTGCGTTACCCCGGAGAGCCGCACGGCATGGTCAGCATTGGGCGGCCGGATCGCCGCGTCGATCGCTTGCGGCGAATTGTCGATTGGTTTCGGGAGTATCTGTGAAGTGTGGGTGAGTGCGTGGTCAATCGAAAGGAGTGTGGCGACGTTCCCCATCGGCGCTCACGTTGACATGCCTTTCAAACAACCGCAAGATTGCAAACGATTTCATGGAACCGGCGCCCGGCGACGATGCGACAATGGCCGCCGTCGCTGGAAGCCGTTAAAGGAGGAACGACGATGACCCTGCAAGGTGGGACGCGGACGTTCGGGGTGAGCCGGCGATCGCTGATCAAGGCTGGGGCCGGGGCGGCCGGCGGGCTGGGGCTGTTCGGGCCGAGCGCGCTGCCGCTCATCAGCCCGCGCTCGGCGATGGCGCAGGATGCGCCGCTGACGTTCTGGCAGTTCTACGCACCCGGCGGGCAGGTGGCCAGCCAGACGACCTGGTTCGAGGAGACGGTCGCGAGCTGGAACGAGCAGAACGATCAGCAGGTCGAGCTGGTGTACGTGCCGAACAGCGACTACATGGACGGCACCAAGCTGCCGACCGCCTTCGCCGCCGGCGAGGGGCCGGACTTGTTCATCATCAGCCCCGGCGACTTCCTGCGCTACTATAACGGCGGCGTGCTGCAGGACCTGACGCCGTTCATGGAGCAGGAGGCGATCGACGACTTCTTCCCGGACGTGCTGGCCAACCGCATGGTCGACGGCAAGGTCTACGGCCTCCCGATGGAGGTCGAACCGATGGCCTTCTACTACGGTCTCCGAGCGTGGGAGGAAGCGGGGCTAACCGACGGGGACATTCCGCAAACGTGGGAGCAATTGCTGGAGGTCGGGCAGCAGCTCACGAACGACCAACGCTTCGGTATCTTGTTCGACACCAACCCCGGCTACTACCAGAACTTCACCTGGTACCCGTTCATGTGGCAGGGCGGGGCCGAGATCCAGAACGACGACGCCACCAGCGGCATGCGCGATCCGGGCGCGGTGGCGGCGCTGAAGTTCTGGCAGGACGCGGTCAACATGGGGGTGGCGCCGCGCACGGTCCTCGGCGGCGGCGGCTGGGACGTGGCGCCGAACCTTTCCACGGGCTACTGCGCCATCCAGAACGTCGGCATCTGGGCCATCTCGGCGCTGGCCGAGAATGCGCCCGACTTCGAGTACGGCATCTTCAAGCTGCCGATCCCGGAGGGCGGGGAGTACACCACCGATCTGGGCGGCTGGGCGTTCGTCGCCAACTCGCAGGGGAAGAACCCGGAGGCGGCGGCGCAATTCATCGTCTGGGCCCTGGGCACGATGAGCGAAGACTCGATCCAGCGCGGCGTCGCCTGGTGCACGGAGGCCAAGAGCGACATGGCGCCGCGGCAGTCGGTGCAGGAAGTGGCCGAGCAGGGCGGGTTCGCCGAGGGTCCGCTGGCGCAGTTCGCGCAGGAGATTCTGCCTGGCGGCCGCGCCGAGCCGCGGGTGACGCCGGAGGTCTACAACTCGATCTCGGTCGCCATCCAGGCGGCGATGCTGAACGGGACCGATCCCGAGCAGGCGGCCGAGCAGGCGGCGACGGAGATCGAGGCGTTCCTGGCGACGTATGACGGAGCGCCGATTCTGTGAGCGTGGCGTCGGCCGAAAAATCGGCCGACGTGCGGGCGGGCCGGCCGATCGCGCCGGCCCGCCGTTCCCGTCTGTCGCAGACGAAGCGGGAGTGGGTTGCGGCCTACCTGTTCCTGCTGCCGGACGTGCTGGGGTTGCTGCTCTTCGTCGGCATCCCGATGGTGCTGTCGCTGAGTCTCGGGTTCTTCGACGTATCCGGGTTCGGCACGTACACCTTTTCCGGGTTGGACAACTACCGGAGGATGTTCGGCGACCCCCTTTTTCTGGGCAGCCTTCAGGTGACGATCAAATATGTCGTGGTGCTCGTGCCGGGATTGTACATCACCGGGCTGGGGCTGGCGCTGCTGGTGAAGCGGCCGGCGCCCCTGCTCGGGGTGTTCCGGGCGATGCTCTTTCTGCCGAACGTGATCAGCCTGGTCGTGGTGGCGTTGATCTGGAAGTTTCTGCTCGTCGATCGCATCGGCGTGGCGAACGTGCTGCTCAGCAAGATCGGGATGGGCGGGCGGTCGTGGCTGGGCGATCCCGATTTGGCGCTGTGGGCGTTGTTGGGGGTGACGATCTGGTTTCTGATGGGGTTCTACATGATCATCTTCCTCGCGGGGTTGCAGGAGATCCCCCGCGAGTACTACGACGCGGCGCGCATCGACGGGGCCGGAGCGTGGCGCTCCTTCTGGGACATCACGTTGCCGCTGCTGAAGCCGACGAGCTTTTTCGTGCTGCTGGTGTCGCTGGTGGCCGCGGTGGCCGGGCCGCAGGGGTTCGATCTGGTCTACGTGATGACCAGCGGCGGGCCGGCGAACGCGACCAACCTCACCACGTACTACATCTTCGACCAGGCGTTCCGCTACAGCAACATCGGCTACGCCTCGGCGATGGCCTCGTTCCTGGTGCTGGTGCTGCTGGTCTTCTCCGGCATCCTCTTCGCGCTGACCCGCGGGGGCCGCTTTGACTTCGACTGAGCTGGCCGGGGAACGGTTCGGGATGCGGGCCGCCGGCGAGGGGCGAACCGGGATCGCCGGGGTCTACTTCGCGCTGGTCGTCATCTCGCTGCTGACGATTTTTCCACTGTTCTGGATGGTTTCGAGCGCCTTCAAGACCGGGACGGACGTCTATTCGCTGTCGCCCATTCCGGAGCGGCCGACCCTCGACAATTTCCGGTACGTCTTCACGCAGGTGCCGTTCCTGCGCTACATGTTCAACAGTTTGTTCGTTTCTGTCTCGGTGACGGTGATCGCGCTCTTCTTCCACTCGATGGCCGCCTACGCGCTGGCGCGGCTGCGGTTCCCGGGTCGGGAGCTGATCTTCACGCTCATCTTCTCGACGCTGCTCGTCTCGCTGCCGGTGATTCTGGTGCCGCTCTTCGTGCTGGTGCGGGCGATGGGGATGCTCAATTCCTACGCCGGGTTGATCATCCCCGTCATCTTCCACGCCTTCGGCATCTTCCTCCTGCGCCAGTTCTACCTGGGCGTGCCCAAGGAACTGGAAGAGGCGGCGTATCTCGATGGCGCGAGTCAATTCCGAACGTTTTTACAAGTCAGCCTTCCGCTGGCGCTGCCGTCCATTGCGGTCGCGGGAATCATCGCCTTCCTAACCGCGTATTCGGAATTTACCATCGGCTGGCTGTTCCTCGATCGAAGCGACAAGATCACGCTCGCCATGGCGATCTATTCCATCGTTCAAACCGGGTCGGCACAGCCGTACAGCCAGTTGGGTTCTCTTGCCATCATCGTTTCCATCCCCGCCATTGCAATTTTCGTTCTCTTCCAAAACACACTTCTGGAGCGGATGCTGTTCGGCTCGATCAATGAGTAGATTCGGCATCTGTGGAAATTTCATTATCGTTTTACGTATAAAACTGATTTGAAGTAGAATCATTCACGCAGGACAAGATGCTCTCTTGTCCTGCTTTATTCCAACACCGAGGCATATCAATGACCACACCAGAATGGGTGCAAGACGCAATCTTTTACCAAATTTTCCCCGATCGATTCGCACGCGGCAGGCGCATGCCCGACATCGGCTTCGAAGCATGGGACTCGCCTCCCACCCCGCACGGATTCAAAGGCGGCGACCTGTACGGAGTTGCTGAACGACTCGATTATCTCAAAGACCTGGGCATCACAGCACTGTATCTCAATCCGATTTTTTCTTCGGCGTCCAATCATCGTTATCATACGTTCGACTACTACAACGTGGACCCGTTGCTCGGCGGCAACGACGCGTTGCGCGTTCTGCTCGACTCGGCGCACAAGAAAAACATCCGCGTCATTTTGGACGGGGTGTTTAATCACGCCTCGCGGGGGTTCTGGCAGTTTCACCATGTGCTCGAAAACGGAGCGGGTTCGCCGTACAAGGATTGGTTCTTCTTTGACGAAGAAAGATTGACGGGCAAAAAGCACTGGGGAGCGTACCCCGGTCCGCACGAGCAGAAACTT
>CALMZR010000385.1 GCA_937870845.1 uncultured Chloroflexota bacterium | reverse complement strand
CGACCGCGCTCGACATGGCCAATCTCAACCGCGTCTTCCCCGGCAACCCCGCCGGCACGGTGACGGAGATGCTGGCCCACGTGCTGCTCGATGGGGTACTCGCCGGCTGCGACGCCATCGTCGACCTCCACGCCGAGCCCGACACGATGGCCATCCGCTGCCTCTACACCCCGCCGCCCAGCGACGAGCACGGCCGGCGCTCCTTCGCCCTGGCCCAGGCTTCCGGCAACCCGATCCTCTACCTCACCGAGGGGGTGCCCGGCATGCTCACCACCGTCGCCCGCGCCCGCGGCATCCCCGCCGTCATGCCCGAGACCGGCGGTCCCTTGCCCGGCGCGGCGGGCCTGATGCCGGAGGCGCAAGGGGAGGTCCTGAACATCTTGCGCGCCCTCGGCTCCATCCCCGGCGAACCGGAGCCGGCCGCGCACGTCACGGTCGACCGCGTCGCCCACATCCGCGCCCCGGTCGGCGGTCTCTACCGGCCGGCGGTCGGCTTCGATCGCGTCGGCCAGATGGTCCCTGGCGGCGAGACTCTCGGCGCCATCGTCTCCGTCTTCACGGGCGAAACTCTGGCCGAGATCGAGGCGCCGTTCGCGGAGTCGTGGCTGATGATGGTCCGCGGACGGGTGTCGCGGGTCCATCCGGGCGACCCGCTCTATATCGTCGGCCGCGAAACTGGGCGCGCATCGTAGGCACGAGGAGGAAGCAATGCAGATCTATCGCGCCGACACCCTGATCGACGGCAGCGGCGGCGAGCCGCGGCGGAACGTCGAGATCGTCGTCGAGGACGGCCGTATCCGCGAGGTCGCCCCCGCCGGCCTCACGCCCCGGCCAGCGGACGCCCGCATCTACGAGCGCCCCGGCGCCACGGTGCTGCCCGGCCTGATCGACGTCCACCTGCACCTGATGTTCGGGACCGGCCCGCGCTCCTACGAGGACGTCATCGACCACGACTCCGACGACCTCATGCTGCTGCGCGGGGCCCGCAACGCCTACCTCCACCTGCGCGCTGGGGTGACGACCTGCCGCGACTGCGGGGCTCGCAACCGCGTCGCCTTCGCCTTGCGCGAGGCCGCCAACGCCGGGCTCTTTCTCTCCCCCCGGCTCCACGTCAGCGGCCGCCCACTGACCATCACCGGCGGGCACTTCTGGTGGTGCAACGAGGAGGCCGACGGGGTCGACGGCGTGCGCGTCGCGACGCGTCAACTACTGAAAGAAGGGGCCGATTTCATCAAGATCATGGCCAGCGGCGGCGGCACGCGGGGGACCGACGCCAGCCGCGCCTCCTACTCGGTCGCGGAGATGGCGGCCGCGGTCGCCGAGGCGCATCAGGTCGGGAAGAAGACGACCGCCCACTGCCTCGCCGCCGAGTCGGTCGGCCGCGCCGTCGACGCCGGGCTGGACCAGATCGAGCACTTCAACTTCATGCACCCCGACGGTTCGCGGGTCTTCGACGAAGCGGTAGCCGCGAAGATCCTGGAGTGCGGCATCGTGCTCAGCCCCACCATTCAGACCGGCTACCGGCAGATCGAACGGCTGCAGGAGAAGGGCGAGGCGCTAACGCCGCGGGAGCGCACGCAGCTCGACGGCAACCTCTACAAGCTGGAGACCAAGCTCGAGTTCATCCGCCGCTTCCACGAGATGGGCGCCCCGATCGTCGCCGGCACCGACGCCATCCAGGAGTTCGGCGACTACGCCATCGGGCTCGAGCTGCTTCACCGCGCCGGGCTCTCCCCGATGGACGTGGTCGTCGCCGCCACGAGCGGGGCCGCGCGCGCGATGGGCGTCGCCGAGGAGGTCGGCACGATCCGTCCCGGCATGGCCGCCGATCTCGTCTATCTGGACGGCGATCCGCTCGCCGACATCCGGGCTTTCGGCCGCGTGCTCGGGGTCGTGCTCGGTGGGAGATTGGTCGTCGACGACCGCGTTGCTCTTGACGACGGCATCGCGGCGCTGCCAAGCGACGGCGCCGTTCTGGCGCCCGTCACTCGATAGATCACTGGCCAGCTCACCCATTCGGAATGCCGTGCGCGAGAATGGGGCCGCCTGGCCATGAGGCGGGCCGCCGCGATTCGGGGGAGGACACGCCGCGATGACCATGCCGCCGCCGGGAGATACGGGCTCCGCGGGACCTCACGCGTGGCTCGTTGAACGGACGATCGAAGGTCTCAAGGAGGCGCTCGCCTCCGGGGAGACGACGGCCCACGACCTCGCCCGGATGTACCTCGAGCGGATCGAGGCCATCGACCGCCGCGGGCCTTGCCTCCGTTCGGTGATCGAGACCAATCCCGACGCGCTCGCGATCGCCGACGCGCTCGACCATGATGGCCCGGCGACGGGCGCCGGAGGTCCGCTGCACGGCATCCCGATCCTGATCAAGGACAACATCGACACCGGCGACGCGATGGAGACGACGGCGGGATCGCTCGCCCTCGTCGGCGTCCCGGCAAAATCCGACGCCTTTGTCGCGGCGCGCCTGCGGGCGGCCGGGGCGGTGCTCCTGGGCAAGACCAACCTCAGCGAGTGGGCCAACTTTCGCTCGACACGCTCCTCGGGGGGGTGGAGCGCACGGGGCGGGCAGTGCCTGAACCCGTACGCGCTCGACGTCACGCCGTCGGGATCCAGCTCGGGGTCGGCGGCGGCGGTGGCCGCCAACCTCGCGGCCGCCGCGCTCGGCACCGAAACCGACGGCTCGATTCTCAGCCCCGCGGCCGCGAACGGCATCGTCGGGCTCAAACCGACGGTGGGGCTGACTAGCCGCGCCGGGGTGATCCCGATCGCGCACAGCCAGGACACTGTCGGGCCGATGACGCGCACCGTCGCCGATGCGGCGCGCCTGCTGCAGGTCATCGCCGGCCACGATCCGCGCGACCCGGGCTCCGCCTCCACGGGCAACGAGCACCCTGAGTCATACGTGGACGCCCTCGACCCCGACGGCCTGCGCGGGGCCCGCATCGGCATCCCCCGCGAGGTCTACTGGGGATACAGCCCGCACGCGGACAGGGCCGCCGAGGACGCCATCGCCGTCATGCGCGATTTGGGCGCGGAGATCGTCGACCCCGCCCAAATCCCGACCGCGCGGGACCTCGCCACCGGCTGGCCGCCGACCGACGACACCGCGCTCACCGTGCTCCTTTACGAGTTCAAGGACGATCTCAACGCCTATCTTGCCGGACGGGATTCACCGAGGGGGATCGACTCGCTCGCCGACCTGATCGCCTTCAACGAAGCGCACGCGGAGCAGGAGATGCCGTACTTCGGTCAGGAGCTCTTCCTCATGGCCGAGGCGAAAGGACCGCTGACGGAGCCAGCCTATCTCGCCGCGCTGGAGCGGAATCGGCGCCTATCGCGCCAGGAAGGCATCGACGCGGCGCTCGATGCCCACGGCCTGGACGCGTTGATGATGCCGACGTCCAGCCCGCCGCCCAAGATCGATCTGGTCAACGGCAGCCGAACCCTCGGCGGCAGCTCCCGGCCCGCGGCTCTGGCGGGGTATCCGGCGATCACCGTGCCCGCCGGCTTCGCGTTCGGACTTCCCGTCGGCATCACGTTCATGACGCGCGCGTTCGGGGAAGCGACCTTGCTCAAGCTGGCCTACGCCTTCGAGCAGGCGACCGGGGCGCGCCGTCCGCCCGAGTTCGCTCCGGCGGGGGTGCTGCCGCCGTCGCCGCCGATCGGATCCTCGAGCGCGGGGTGAACGCCTCGGCTCGGGGGCAGGGGAGCACGCTCCCGCTGATGACGCCAATTCGAGCCTCAGTTGCTCCGCAGTCGTCCAGGATCGTGCGACGCGATGAGGATACAGGTGACGGCTGCTTGGACAAGAAAACGCCCGTTCCGGTCATTCGGCGGGACGCAAGCGTCTCCGCGGCGCGGGGGCGTGAACTTACGCTTCCTGCACGAGCGGCCTCTTGACCCATCCCTCCTCGAACGGCGTCCAAAATGACGAGATCAGGCGCAGGTTCTGAAACTTCCAGCCATCCGCCTCCCGCACGTACTCCTCGTCGTACCGGGCGGCTCCCCAGACCGGCGTATTCCCCTCTGCGAACGTGCAAGTCTGAAACAGATACCACGTCCCTGTCGCTCGATCGTCGTCGACGTCGATGATCGGGTTCATCATATAGTGCATGGCGAAGACGATCTCCGACGAGACGCCCCGGAAGAAGGCGCGGATCGTCTCCCGGCCCTCGTAGCGGCCGAAGAGCCCGCCGTCCCAGACCGCGTCCTCGGCGAAGAGCGACGCCAGCGTGTCGGCGTCGTAGCCGCGGTCGCAGGCGTCGGCGTAGCGATGCTTCAGCCGCTTGATCGCCTCGACGTCTTCGAGGACGCGGACGCGGCGTTCCAGGTCTCCGGTATCCATGCGCGGCTCCTCGTCGTCACGCCCATCGCGCCGCGGTGCGCTGCTGCATCATCTCCCGGAACTGGCGGGTCGTCTTCGGCAGCAGTTGGCCGTCGCGCTGATCGACGATCACCCCGTAGCGGCGGATGGCGTCGAGCAGATCGAGTTCCCCGGCCCGGTAGCGCGCCGCCACCGACTCCGCGTCCTCCTCCAGCCAGCGGCGGCGGTTGGCGCGGATGCTTGCCCGCTCCCGCTCGGTCGCCTCGGCGTCGATCTCGAATCGCAGATTGTCGGGGTCGATGGCGTCGACGACCACGCCGTAGTCCTTGCGCGCCCGCTCCACCGAGACGTAGTCGTCGATGACATCCTCCAGCACCTGCGCCGGGTCACGCTCCAGCGGGTCGCCGAAACCCCCGCCGCCGGACGACGGGCGGTCGAACTCGTCCCCCTCCTTGACCGGGACGCCGGAGAAGATCGCGCCCAGGAAGCGGCCCCCCTCCTTGCCGGGGTTGAGCCACGCCCCGTGCGGGTAGCCGGGGAGCCCCCCCTCGATGCCGAAGGTGATGGAGCGCTCCCGGTCGCAGGAGTACGACATCACCGAGCGCTCGTTCTGGGTGAGGATGCCGCCCTTGACGACGCCGCAACCGCCGCGGTGCTTGCCCGGCCCGCCGGAGTCGCGCAGGATGGCATGGCGCCTGGTGACGACCGGGGTGAGACGCTCCTGACCCTCCAGCGGCTGGATCATCAAGCCGACGCCGAAGACCGGCGCGGTGGCGGTGCTGCCGTCCTTGCCGTTGCGGCCGCC
>CALMZR010000384.1 GCA_937870845.1 uncultured Chloroflexota bacterium | reverse complement strand
CGGCGGCGGCCGATTCAAACGTGGTCGTCAATCTCGGGTCCCATCTTCGCGTTCGCGCCCAATCCTGTCCGCGTCAAGTATCCACCGCACGGGATGTGCCTGCCATCAGGGGCGGCGATTCGCGGCCGGAATCGTGGGAAGATGCATCGGACTCGCAAGCCGGATGGAGGGGCAGTGAGAGTGAGCAAGTGGCGATGAGCGAGAATCGTGATCCGGACGCGTACATGAAAAAGGCCTTGGAGAGCCTGGCTGGAGCCCAGAGTGAGTTTGACCAGGAGCGATTCAACAACTGCGCGAACCGCGCGTACTACGCGGCGTTCCAGGCAGCTGTTTCCGCTCTGCTTCGCGACGGTATCCGTCGCCAGGACGACAAATGGCCACACACCTTCGTGCAGTCGGAGTTTTCGGGGAAACTCATCCAGCGGCGACGCCGCTTTCCGTCGCGCATTGGAGACACGCTTGCCAAGGTCCAGCTTCTTCGACACCGCGCAAACTATCGCGGCGTTACCATTAACCGGTCAGACGCGCGTCTAGCACTGCGGCTTGGCCGCGAGTTGGTCAACATCGCTGGGCAGGGAGGTGAAGAGACATGATACCTGAGCATCGATTTCCACTCTCCCCTCGCATGAAGGCGGCAATCGCCGAGATGAAGGCCCTGATCTCCAGGCATTATCCTGGGACGACTTTCACCATCTACGAATGGGACGACCCGGAAGGGATTTTCCTCTCGGCGGTCGTCGACACAGAGGATCTGGAGGCGGTCACGGACCTTTTTATCAGTCGCATGGTGGCTCTCCAGGTTGACGAAGATCTGCCGCTCTTCGTCGTCCCGGAGCGCACCCCGGAGAAGCACGCGGCCCTTCTGGCCCGGGAGGCGGAGGAGCGCGAGGCCAGTCTGGTTGGCTGACCTCACCGCCGTCGCCAAACCCCCGACGCCATGAGGGACGTGCTGGCTCTTGAGTATGCCATCCGGCGACCTCGAGCGTCCGACGCCGAAGGTGTCCACGCCCTGCTCGCCGCCTCAGACAGCGCGGAGTTTGGGGAGTCGACCGGCTACGAGCTCGACGAGCTGAGGGACGACTGGGCTCGCATGGAGCTGGACCACGATGCCTGGATGGCGCTGGGGCCGGGCGGCGAGTTCGCCGGGTTTGCCTTCGTGCAACAGCTACGGTACGTCCGTATTGACTCCGAGATCTACGTCCATCCGGGGCATTTCGGCCGCGGGATCGGGACGACGCTGATCCGGCTGGCGGAAGCGCGGGCGCGGACGTGGATTCCGCTGGCGCCGCCGCAGGCGCGCGCCGTCCTGCACAACTGGATCAACGCCCGCAACGCCGACGCGTGCTCGCTGCTGGAGCGGGAAGGGTACGCCCCCGAGCGTTACTTCCGGCGGATGCGGATCGAGCTGGGCGACGCGCCGCCCGAACCAGTCTGGCCCGAGGGCGTGACGGTGCGCTCCGCCAGCCCCGACGAGGACGTGCGGCCGTTCTCCGAAACGGCCGCAGAGGCGATGGCCGACCACTGGGGTCACGTCACGGAGCGCTTCGAGGAGTGGCGCGAGCGGCGCATGGGGCACGGGTTCGACCCGACGCTCTGGTTCCTGGCGATGGCGGGAGAGGAGCCGGCCGGGGTGGCGCTGGGCAGCGTCTCCGAGGGGAACGGGTGGGTCGACACCCTGGCGGCGCCCGGTCCCTGGCGGCGACGTGGACTTGGCGCCGCGCTGTTGCACCATGCCTTTGGCGACTATCGACGGCGGGGAATCGGGCGCGTCGAATTGGCCGTCGATGCCGAGAGTGCGACGGGCGCGACCCGTCTCTACGAGCGTGTTGGGATGCGCGCGTCTCAGCAGAATGCGGGATACGGGAAAGAGCTGCGGCCGGGCGAGGAGCCCGCGCTTGCGGGCGAGGGCGTCGCGACCGCTGGATGACGGCGCCCAGGCCTGACCGGCGGCGATGGGCCTGGGTCAGGCAGTGCTTACGGCTCCCTGGTTCCCGCCAGCTCTTCCATCAAGAGCGCCACCGCGGAGAAATCGAGCGCGCTCTTGCCGGTGGCGTTGGCCGCCAGGACCATGTCGTGCGCGACGGACGTCGCCGGCATGGGGGCTTGCAGCTCGTTGGCAAGGCTCAGCACCAGCCACAGATCCTTTTGCATCAGGCCCAGGGTGAAGGTCGCCGGCAGATACGCCCGGTCGGCGATGGCGGTGGCCTTTGCCGCCACGACCGGCGCCGCCGCGGAAGAGGCGTTCAGGACGGTGAAGATGTCTTCCGTCGCCAATCCCGCCTTTTCGCCGAGGGCGACCCCTTCGGCCACCGCCTGCACCAGGACCGCCAGGATGCCGTTGGCGACGAGCTTCATCGTGGCCCCGCTGCCGCTGGGGCCGAGGTAGTACGCGGCCTTGCCGATGGCGGAGAAAACCTCGGCGCAGCGGTCGAAGGCGGCGCGGTCGCCGCCGGCCATGATCCCGAGCTGGCCGGACGTGGCGGCGGGGATCGACCCGGCCACCGGCGCGTCGAGGAACGCCGCGCCGCCCTCCTGGGCGGCGTCGGCGATGCGGCGCGCCATGTCGGGAGAACCGGTCGAGAGATCGACGAGGATCGCGCCGGGGCGGGCGTGGGCAATGAGGCCGTCGGGGGCGAAGTAGACGCGCTCGACGGCGGCGGGGTCGGCGAGGCTGGTGAGGACGATGTCGGCGGTTTGGGCGAGGTCGCCGGGAGTGTCGGTCCAAGCGGCGCCATGTTCAAGCAAGGCGGCGGCTTTGTCCGGGGTGCGGTTCCAGACGGTGGTGGGGAAGCCGGCGGCGAGGATGTTGGCGGCGATGGGGGCGCCCATGCGGCCGAGGCCGGCGATGCCGATTGTCGGGCGCGGGGCCATGTCAAACCCGCCAGCGGTCGCGGAGGCGGTCGATGACGACGGCGAGGATGAGGATGACGCCGATGGCGATGGTCTGGATGTACGACTCGATGCGGATGAGGTTCATGCCGTTGGTGAGGATGGTGATGAACAGCGCGCCGAAGACGGCGCCCATGATGCGCCCCTCGCCGCCGCGCAGCGAGACGCCGCCGATGACCGCGGCGGTGATCGATTCGAGCGGGTACTGGCCGCCGAGGTTCGGCTCGCCGGAGGAGGTGCGCGCCGTGAGGAGCAAGCCGGCGAGGGCGGCGAGAACGCTGCACATGACGTAGACGGAGGCGGTGTAGGCGGCGACGGGGATGCCGGAGAGGAAGGCGGCTT
>CALMZR010000383.1 GCA_937870845.1 uncultured Chloroflexota bacterium | reverse complement strand
CGGCGGCGTCATCGTCGAAGCAGGGCCGCCCGACGAGGTTCTCGGCGCCCCGCGCAGCGATCGGCTGCGGGCGTTCCTGCGGCGCTTTCACACCGGGTAGACTTGGCCGGCACTTGGCGAACCCGTCGCGGAGAGTTTTTTGATCGTGAGTTCTGAATACCCGATCCTACGAGACTGTCGCCCGCCGCCGTTTCTCTCGGCGAAGTACGGTTCGGTTTCGGGCATCTTGCAGACGCTGGCGCGAGAAACCGAGGACACACTGCCACCCTTCGATGCCCGGAACGTAGAGGCTGCCTTTCCTACCATCGAAGCACTCTTCGATGCAACGGCCTCAGAGTTGGAGTCGGTTTTCGATGTCGCTCCTGAAGCAGCACAACGATACAAAGTGCATCTTCAGCGCATGCTCCTCTGGGAAGATCTCTCCAGTGTGAAAACGATCCTTACCTCGCTGTTCGACCGGGTTATCGCCGGGCTGCCTCGATCACTTGCAGACCTGGAACAAGGTAGCGGACGGGATCCGCTCGATCCATTCATTGTCGCGTTCGCCGCTCCTCTTCTCGGTGGTAGCTCGCAGACAGAGTTGCTCCGCGCCCTGCTCATCCATAAGTGCATGATGAAGCTCGAAGACCTGATAGGGAACCTCCATCAAGAAGCACTCGGTCGCGCCGCGGGGCTGGAACGCGTTCCTGAGCCGGTCGGCGTGCCTTTGCCGGATGGCAAGCGCGACAAGGAGTCGTGGCACGAGACGCTCAATCCCTACCCCGGTGTGGACGTTCGTCGAGGGAACGAGGAGTTCTATCAACTCAAGAACAAGACTGGATCTGCAAAAGGCGGCGATGGCGCTCGGCTAGGGCGACAACTGCGAGAGATCGCAACCCGGTATCCGGAGAGCCGCCGATACTATGCTTCGGTTGTCGGACGTACGTTGAGCGGGCATCGATCCATGGGCGCCGTGCGCGCCGCCGACCCAGACGCCGAAGTTCTTGTCGGGCTAGCGACATTTCAGCAACTTGGTCTCCACAGGGACACGGCGGATATCGTCATGGAGTTGTATCTAGAAGAATTCGACGAAGCAATCAAACGGAACCACTACGATGTGGATGAGATTCTGGCCAGGATCACGCAGGAATGGGTTGCCAAGCATCCAGGAGAGAACCCCGCGCTCGCCATGTTGCGGGACACCATCACTCCGCTGCATCCTGACGATCAAAGCTCAAGAACATACATGCGCAGACGGAAGAAGATAGCTGACATCCAAATAGGTGATTCAGCAACTCTGCGGCAAGGTTTGGAAGCGACTCCCAGCAAAGCTAAACGGCGGTCGCGAAAGATCGTTGACTGACCTTGTTTCGTGCCGCGGCGCGAAGGACCGCGTGGGCCTGATCCAGCATCGCTTCTCGTCGACATTGCCAATCGTCAATCGAGAACATCTCGCAATCCGTCTCCAAGCACCTCGTTTCATGTGCATAGGAGTCGATAAGCACTTTGCCAATAGCCTGCCCCAAGCCAACAGGGACAGCGTTGCCAATCTGTAAATACTGAGCGTGCATACTGCCATCGAACTCCCATTCATCGGGGAATCCCTGCACGCGCGCGCTCTCGCGAACCGTCAACGGCCGTATTTCGTCAGGATGGCAGATGGCGTGTGATTTACGGTTAGGCTTGCCGACGATTGTCGGCGCGGGCTCGTCCCACGACAACCGCCGGAAGAACCCCGTCTTGCCGCCTCCTGCGGCAAATGCTCGCTCGCCGAGCGCTTTTTGCTGAAGCTCGACTGGCAAGTCGCGCCAGTTCCCGCCAGGCGGTATGAGTTCGAAGAACCGCTGGAACTCGGGAGTGTAGTTCGAGTGCTGAGGATAGCTTTCCCGAAGATCGCCGATAGCATCGCGAAGTGTCCTCCACGGCGGTAGTCCCTGCGATCCGTCTGCCGCGTTTGTTCGAGTTGGAATCATTGGCCGGTCGCCGGAACGACTACCCATGAGGACGAATCGAAGCCGCCGCTGAGGTACGCCGTAGTCTGCCGCGTTGAGTACCGCGAACGTGAGGGAATAGCCGAGTCCTTCGAAGGCGTCCAGGATGACGGCCAGCGCGGACCCGGCTTGTTCGTCGTCTGCAAGCGGTTGCGTGCCGTCGTCAAAGCCCAATGCGAGTTGACCAGCCGGGCGCTTGTAACTGCTCAGATGCCAGCGCTGACCGGGGCGCTCAGCGATCGGACGGTGCCTGATTGCGGCAGTCAGAATGTGGGCGACGTTCTCGAAAACGAAGTAACTTGGTCGCGCATCATCGATAACCCGAAGGAACTCGGCAAAGAGATCGCCGCGCCGATCACGAATGCTTTGCCGCAATCCGCCGGTGCTAAATGACTGGCACGGCGGGCCGCCTACCACAGCGAACGCCTGCCCAGGCCGCAGATTCGCCGCAGCGAGGATCTTCGCGGTCGATACCGATGCAATGTCCGCTTGAATAAGCTCAAGTTCGGGTCGATTGCGGCGGATCGTGGCGCTGCACTTGGGATCGATCTCGACGCAAACCGCCGTTTCGAGCCCCGCTGCCTCTAGACCTAAATCGAGCCCCATTGCGCCAGAAAACAGAGAGATGACCTTGAGAGGAGCTTCGCTTGACGTGGCCCTTCCCGTTGAATCGCTGCTGCTCTTCTCAGCCACTCCCGAAATCCTCTCGACGCCGAAAACGGACAACCGAACGCTTGTCCTACCCGACGATTCTAAGGCAGGAAGCCGCCGCTGTCATCGGCCACCGAGTCACTGGGAACCAGTGGAAGCAGCTCAGACTTCTGCCACCGAGTTACTCGCACGGCCCGTCACCCGTGAAGCCGGGCGTCTTCCTCGTGGCGCAGCTCGTCCTGGGAGACGCCGAGCGTGTCCGCCAGTTGGGTCAGGCTTCCCTCATCGATGTCGCCGTCGCCCGCTTCCCAGCCCCGTACAGTCTCCGGGCCGACACCCATGCGGTGGCTCAGCTCGTCGACCGATAGCCCCCGCGCCTCGCGCAGCTCCTGGATCTTCCTCGCCTTCGCGCTGGCCACCCTCGCCCCCTTCTCGCTCCGCACGCTCAGGCGATCATGGCGCCGTGCGCTATTATCGCAGTGATACGACAACCCGACGCGAGGAACGACCCGCCGTGGCGACGTCGATCGAAGCTGCCAGCGAAACGAACCTCGCCCCGACGCCGCGGTCGGCCGCTGGCCCTCCCGGATCGAAGCAGGGGCTCGAGCCGCTCGTCAAGAGCCTGGCGGCCATCACCGCCGTCTTCTACGTCGTCGGCTTCCTGACCACCAACGCCTACCTCTACAAGCTCGGCGTCTCCGATTTTTCGCTGCTGCGCACGCGGTTCGTGCTCACCGGGGTGCTGACGGTCATCCCGCTCGTGCTGGCCCTGATGGGCGGCATCTACGCGGCCGTCGACACGGCCGCTTTTGGCGGGATTGGCCGGAACATGTCGCGCGCCTCGCTGTGGGCGCTGGCCGACATCTCCGTGCCGTTCCTGTTGTACTTTCTGCTCTTCTGGTTCGTCGCCGACAACGATCCCGCGACGTCGGCGCGGGACGCCGCGCTCCTCAGCGCACTCTGCGCCGTGATCGTGGCGGCGTTCCTGGCGGCGCTGGCGCTCTTCCAGCGGTCGGGACACCGCCCCGTCAGCCACCTGATGTACCGCCGCAGGTCCGTCAGCTACGAGCGGTTCACCGGGTGGTTCGGCATCCCCGACTTCGTGGTGGAGCGCCTCGTCTTCGCGGTGGCCGGGCCGCTCCTCCTCTTCGCCTACATCGGCGTGTTCGGGGACCACTTCTACCCGATGATCCCGGAGCAGATCGGCGGCGGCAGACCGCGCGTCGTGCAGCTCCTGGTCGCGGCCGACGCCGTGCCCGCAGTGCGCGAGCTTGGGTTGGAGGTCACGACGGAGGAGCCGGTCTCGCCGCCGGTCGCGTTGCTGTGGGAGGGGGAGCAGTCGATGATCGTCCGGCTGCCGCCGCCGCGCGAGCGGACGGTCGTGCAGCTCTCACGGGGTCTGATCGACGGCATCGTCACCGGGGCGGTCGTTGCGCTTCCGGAGCCTGAGGCGCCGCCAGCCGAGGAGCCCTGATCCGGCGCCCGAATGGCCGCTGCCTCGATGGCGCGGTCGCCCCTCGGCGCCGGAAGGGCGCCAACGCCCCCTCCCCGCCAGCGTTGGCAATCTTGGCATCCTTGGCGCCCTTTCCGGCGGCCCACGACGCCAGTCATCCCCCGGATGCCGCGTGACGCCCCGGAGAGGTCGGGCTCTGGCGTCCTCTCATGCGTACCGCGAGGTAGCATTGGCGGATCGTTATGGAAGCCGGGAACCGGAGACCTTCTGAGTCGACTTGGGGCACGCGGTGGGCGACGACGCACGGTGAGGCAGGAGGCGGGCAGCGGCAGCGAGGACGTGCGGCGGGAGGGTCATGTCGCCGTCGTTGGCGGCGGCCCGGCCGGGGCCAGCGCGGCGCTCGAGCTGGCCCGGCGCGGCGTCGAGACGATCGTGCTGGAACGCGGCGATGGGATGGGCAATCCCGTGGGGGAGTGCCTGGCTCCGACGATCAATCCGCTGCTGCACCGGTTGGGACTCGATGGGGTGTTGCCGGCCTCGGGAGCATTGCCGAGCCACGGCAACCGGTCGGCGTGGGGCGGAGGCGGCGCGCCGACGGAGCGGGACTTTCTGCGCGATCCGTTCGGGCACGGCTGGCATCTGGACCGGCTCGCCTTCAACGCCGCCCTCCTCGATCGAGTCGAAGCGGCGGGAGTCCCCGTCTGGCGTCGGGCGCGCGTCGTCTCGCTGGAGCGGGGCCTGGGGGGATGGACCATCGGCGTCGAGCTGCCCGACGGGAGGCGGAACGTCACCGCCGATGGCATCATCGACGCCTCGGGGCGCGCGGCCGTCGTGGCGCGGCGCCTCGGCGTTCGCCGCCGCCGGTTCGATGCACAGGTCGCGGTCGTCGGGGTGCTGGAACCGGCCGCGGGCGCGTCGCCGTTGCGCGATGCGACCACGACCATCGAGGCGGTGGAAAGCGGGTGGTGGTACGCGGCGCTGTTGCCCGACGAACGGCTCGTGGCGACGTTCTTCACCGACCCCGACCTGTTGGCCGACATGGGCGTCTGGCGGCTGGCCGTGTGGCAGCGGCAGCTTCGCGCCAGCGAGCTGATCTTCGGGCTCGTCTCGAGGTACGGATACGCGATGCCCGAGCGCGTCCAGACCGTGGGCGCGGGCAGCTCGCTGCTGACCGAGCCGGCGGGAGAGGGCTGGGCCGCCGCGGGCGCTGCGGCGGCGGCATACGACCCGCTCTCCTCGCACGGGATCGGCAGCGCCTTGGCCGGTGGGCGGCTGGCCGCGACCGCCCTCGCGGCGGCGTTGCAGGGCGATGACGGAGCCCTTGCGGATTACGGCCAGGAGATTCGCGCCGGATTCGCGCGCTATCTGTGGATACGACGCGCCTACTACGCGGACGAGCGGCGCTGGCCCGACGCCCCGTTCTGGACTCGCCGCCAGACGGGCGCGAGCGGCCACGAGCCCGCTTCAGCCGCGCGGCAGGCCGTGCTCCGGGAGTGTTGAGGCCAGCACGTCACACCGCCGCATCTCCGGCGCTGGCGTGAACGCCGATCCGCGATAGGCACAGGGCGCCGCTGGCGGCGGTCCCCGATCCACGAAAGCAAGCGGCCCCTAAGCGTAAACCCAGGGGCCGATCTCGGATTGCGAGGTGGACGACTACGACGCGGCGGCGGCAGCGGCTGCGGCTTCGGCCTCCGCCTTCTTGGCCGCCCGCTTGGCGCGCAGCGCGGCGTGGGCGTGGGCGCTGCCGCGGCGGCGGCTCTCGGCGCTGTCGGCCGGGATGGCGGTGCCGGTGCGCTTGGAGGGCCGGCGGCCGATGGTGGTGCTGACCACCTCGGCAAAGCAGGCGACGCGCTGCTCCTCGTCGCGCGGGAACCGCTCGGCGCAGATTTCGATGCCGTCGATGAAGGCGCGGTGGCGGTCCTGGCTTTCGGCGGTTTCGAGCGCGGGCGTGGTGGTCAGGGAAATGTCGATCTCATCCGTCCGAGACAATATGCGCTCCTTTTCTAGCATGACACCGATGATCCATCGGGCAAGTATAGCCTATATGGTTACATAAGGCAACGTTTCGCAGTTTCACCATAAATGCAGACCAGCCGGGGTTTACCCCGGCTGGTGGCGTCCATGTTTGCATCTCGCGGCCGGAGCCGCGAACGGCATGGTCTAGTAGCGGCTGCCGTAGCTGGGGGCAGCGGATCGCTTCTCCTGGAAGCAGTCGCGGCAGTAGACCGGCTTGTCGAGCCGCGGCTGGAAGGGGACCTCGGTCTCCTTGTTGCACGACGAGCAGACGGCCGGGTACATCTGGCGCGGGCCGGACGAGTAACCGCCGCCGCCGCCGGACGAGTAGCTGCTGCCGCCGCTGGAGTAGCCGCCGCCGCCGCCGCGGGAATAGCCGCCGGAGCTGCCGCTGTCGTAGCCGCTGGCGGATCGCTGGGCCTTGCGCTCGGCGCGACAATTGGCGCAGCGCTGGGGCTCCGAATAGCCGCGCTCGGCGTAAAACGCCTGCTCGCCGGCCGTAAACGTGAATGCCTCGCCGCAATCGCGGCAGGTGATCGTCCGATCGGACACGTCGCCGAAACTCCTCTTGCCGTGTGTGTTCACGGCCCTACTGAAAAAAACCTCGAACCAACCGTTTCGGCGAAATCGGACACGCTGGATGCGCGCGAGCGCGGATCCAAACGAAAACCTCTACGTCGATATCGTCTGGTCGCTGCCCAGTATACCACGTTTGACCCTAGCCATGCCGGGAGGGAATCGTATCGGAACGGGCGTGCGCCACGGTTGACGGGTCGCGCCGAGCCGCTATAGTGCGCAAGCAAGAGGCAACACATGGGTCACCGTCGCTGCCGGCAGAGGATGGGCGAGCGTTCCGCGTTCCGCATATCGCACCCACGGAGGCGGCCATGCCAGAGCACCCCCGGCAGTCAGACCATCAGGTCGACGAGCAGGATCACGCGAGCGCAACGCGCCGGGCCATGCTCTGGCTTGGCGGCCGGCTGGGGTTAGCAGCGAGCCTTGGCGCCCTGCCCGCCGCGGCCAAGAAGAAAAAGAAGCCACCGCAGGTCGAGTTCAGGCTCAAGGCCGAAAACATGACGGGCGACAAGGAGGTTCCGACGTCGGGCGACCCCAACGGATCGGGAACCGGGGCGTTTGCCGTCCGGTCTAACGGGACGATCTGCTGCGAGTTCGTGTTTACGACCAGCACGGCCAATAGCGCCATCACCGACGTGCATATCCATGAAGGCGGCGCCGGGGTTCCCGGGCCGCCCGTGGTGAACTTCAACAAGAAGCTGATCACGTGCGCGCCCATCGCCTCTGGTCTCGCGGATCAGATCGAGGCGAACCCGGCCGGGTTCTATGCCAACATTCACACTCAGGCGTTCCCTGCCGGCGCCGTGCGGGCCCAGCTCTCGCCCGACTCTGAATAGCCCCGGGAGTCAGGTGATCGTTGAGCCGCGCGGCAAGACCTACACCCTAATCGGCCGCGACGGCAGGCCGCAGGCCAGCGCGACCCCGGGGACGCTCGGCGGGCATCGCCGCAACAAGATCTACGGCACGTTGGACTGCCCCGGCGCCCGGTCCTGGATCGCGCGGGGACACTATGTCAGGCAGCGCGTGTTCTTCGCCGACGAGGAGACGGCCGTGGCCGCGGGCTACCGTCCGTGCGCGCGATGCATGCCGGAGACGTACGTTGCCTGGAAGGCCAGACAGGCGCCGAGCGCGCGCTGACGCTCAGGCGCCCAGCTTGCCGGCTCGTCTTGCCTCGATTTGCTGGCATCCCTACCATGCGTTTCTGCATGGGCCGTGGCTGCATGACCGGGTACGTTGAAATGGCCAACACCGCACTTCCTCACCAATCGTCCGAGGCGCACGAGCAGGAGCAGGCGCCCCCCCTGCGCGTCGATCGCGAGGGATTCGCGCTCTTGCGCGACCGCCTGCGCGCCGCGAACGCCGCCAATCCCCAGTTCGATCTGCAGTACAAGCGGCTCGTCGCGCTGCTGAAGACGGCGTTCCGTCGCCTGGAATCCGAGTTTGGGGACCTGATTGAACTGGTCGTGGCGGATGGGGATTGGGCGCGGTACGGGATTGACCTGCGCAATCTTCCCTTTGACGAAGTCGTGCTCCTCATCGTCGTGCGGGGGAGCGAGCGGCCGTTTTCGCTCTACTGGGAGATTGCCGATCGCGTGTTTACCAAACTCGACGACAAAGATGTTCTCCTCCAGTTTGGGTTGGCCACGAAGGAAGAGTGGGATGCCGGTTCGGCATACGCTCGACAGTGCGGCGTCTCCGAGGCGCTTGGCATCCCCTTGCTCGCTCGTGCGGGTTGATGCCGTCTCTTCCAGCCCGTGCAGAGCGCAAATGGTATTACCTGGGCCTTCGCCATCTTCGGATGTCACAGCGCCTGTTGCGATCAGGCTTTGCCGATGGCGCGGTCTTTCACGCGTATCACGGCTTTGAATGCTTGCTCAGCGCCGTCATTGCCGCCAGAGGTTACCCGGTTCCGCCTGAGGGGTGGACGACGCTGCTCCTGCCGTCTGGAGCCTCAGTCCAGGCGTACCCGGCGCCAGAGGGCATGATCCGAGATTTCAATGCGCACAAGGCTCGACTGGCGCTTTTCGATCAACTGGCCGATCCCACGAACGCCTACTACGACGCCTACGATCACCTGAGAACGTTTCTCACGTACCGGGATCGACTTGACTCCCTTTACTACGAGGCGAACCAGAATCAACTTCCGGAAGATCGGTACTCCTTGGCTTTTGGGGAGGCATTGCTGCCGGCGTTGACGAGGTTCGCGAGGGAAGTCCGGACCGAAGTTCCTTAACGAGCACGGCGACGATGGCGCCTCAGCGAGCTACTCTAGAGCCGCCCCGAGCACCAGGCACGCGTTGATCCCGCCGAACCCGAACGAGTTCTTCACCAGATGCCGGATCGGCGCGTCCCGGCCGCCGGGCGGGACGATGTCGAGGTCGCAGGCCGGGTCGATGTTCTCCAGGTTCGCGCAGCCAGGCAGGTAGCCGCGCTCCAGCGCCAGGGCGCCGATGACCGTCTCGATGGCTCCCGTCGCGCCCAGGGCGTGGCCGTGGAGGCCCTTGGTGCCGCTGATGGCGACGTGATCCGCGTGGTCGCAAAGGGCGCGGCGGATGGCGAGGCATTCGATCGGGTCGTTGAGGACCGTCGAGGAGGCGTGGGCGTTGATTGCGTCGACCGCCTCGGGGGAGAGGTTGGCGTCGGCGAGGGCGTCGGTCATGGCGCGGGCGGCCTGGGCGCCGTCGGGGCGGGGGGCGGTCATGTGGTGGGCGTCGTTGGTGGTGGCGTAGCCCAGGACTTCCGCGTAGATGCGGGCGCCGCGGCGCGCGGCCCGTTCCCACTCCTCCAGCACCAGGGTGGCGCCTCCTTCGGCCATGACGAAGCCGTCGCGGTCGCGGTCGAAGGGGCGAGAGGCGGCCGCGGGGTCGTCGTTGCGGCCGGAGAGGACCTTGATGATGTCGAAGGCGCCGAAGGTCAATGGGGCCAGCGGCGCCTCCACCCCGCCGGCGAGCATCGCCTCGGCGCGGCCGTCGCGGATGAGGCGGGCCGCTTCGCCGATGGCGATGGTTCCGGAGGCGCATGAGTTGGCGTTCGCCACGGAAGGCCCGTTCAGCCCGAGCTCGATGGCGATGTTGCACGACGAGGCTCCGCCGAAGACCGACAGCGCCAGCATGGGCGAGACGGCGCGGATGCCGCGGTCCACGAAGACGACGTGCTGCTCCTCGGCGAAGGCGATGCCGCCGAGCGCCGAGCCGGTGTAGATGCCCATGCCGCTGGGCACAGCGTCGGCCAGCCCGGCGTCGGCCAGGGCCATCAGGGCGGAGGCGAGGGCGATCTGGGAGAAGCGGTCGAGGCGATGCGCCTTTTTGGGGGTCATGAAGTCGAGCGGCTCGAAATCGACCTCGGCGGCGACCCGCGAGGAGAACCCCGCGGCATCGAAGCGGGTGATGCCCGTTACGGCCGATGTGCCCCGCATTACGCCATCCCACAGCCCGTCGACGCCATTGCCGATGGGGGTGATGGGGCCGAGGCCGGTGATGGCGACGCGCCGCTGCTCTTTCACGACGGTGTGGCTCCCGCAGCAGCCTCGCGCTCGACGATCTCCTTGATCGTGCGCAGCGTGAGCGCGGCGACGTATTCGATGAAGTGCGGCCCGATGACGCGATCGGCGACGAGGTCGCCGACGAGCGGCCACGGCGGGCGAAACTCGTGGCCGATGGCGACGCGCCACCCCCACGGCGACTCGGCGAAGGTCCAGGCGACATCCATGCCGCGCGTCGGCCCCCAGATGTGGTGGTAGGTGATGACCGGGGTCGGGCCGGAGCGGTCGATCTCCTGCACGGCCCGCCAGCGCAGCGGGATGCGCCCGCGAAGGGCCGCCATCTCGACCACCTTACGGTCGCCTTCCCCGTCCAGCAGCGTCACCCAGCGGTAGTGGGGGAGGATCTCGGGCCAGCGCTCTACGTCAGCGCCGAGCTGCACGATGCGATCCAGCGGCCCCCGGATATCGACGGTGGTTTCGGAATGCATGGCGCTCCTCGCGGCCCGGCCGGCGCGTTCAGGCGCATCATGCTACCGCAGGGCGAGTGGCTGTTGGCTACTGGCTGCTGGCTGTTGGCGCACGTCAGGCTACGTTTACGTTGCCCTCGTGCGGTCCGGGCGCTCGCCTCGGCGACGCGCGGCTTTCGGCGCGGCCCGGCCATCCGACGAGCCAGCAGCCAACAGCCCGAAGCCGCTTGTCCCGCCCATGCGTTGTGGTGGCATACCTCCTGCTCTGATCGAGGAGTTGTCTTGCCACGCGCGATGCGTGACGGAAGCGCCGAGGAGTTGTGACAATGGAACACCACGAGTTCGACCGACTGGTGAAACGGCTGGCTACGGGCCTGTCCCGCCGCTCCATGCTGCGCCGCGCGGCGGGGACGGCGATTGCCAGCCCCATGGCCGTGCTGGGCATGGATGGGGCTGAGGCCCGCCAGGGAGACAAGGATCGGGATAAGGATCGAGACAAGGATCGGGATAAGGATCGCGGCCGGGCCCCGGGCGGTCCCGGCAATAGCCCGTGTCGGGATGTGGGCCACCCGTGCGTCGGGAATCAGGAGTGCTGCGAGGGGCTGGTCTGCCTGCCTGGGGGACCGGGGAACACGCTGCGCTGCTCCACCGCGCTGGGGGTGACGGCCAGTCAGCCGGCGAACCAGACGGTGGTGCAGACGAACAATCAGGTCTGCGCCGGGGACAATTGCAACCAGGCCAACCAGCAGGCGGTCGGCAACCAGATCTCGCAGAACCAGAGCCAGGTTGCCTTCGCCGGCAGCCAGCCTTCCCTGGGGAGCGTGCCGACCTACTGGGTGGATGTCGCCTGCGTCTTCGATGCCCCGCTCTACCGCACGGTCTGCGAGTGCACCGGCCGCGGCGGCGACAGCGCGCCGCCGATCCGCAAGATCACGCTGCCTCCGGCCGAGATCTGCGCCTTCGTGATCACCGAGGAGATGCGCCCGGTTCGCGACCGCTCGCGGGATGTCACGATCGAGGCGAACGAGGCGAACGCGGGGACCGGCGGGGTGGCCAACGCGGACGCCAGCGGCGGCTCCGTCACCGTGGGCGACGTGGACGGCGACGGGGCGAACATCGCCATCGACGCCAGCGGCGGCACGGCCAACGCGGACGCCTCGGGCGGCGACAACAACGTGGCCATCGCCGGCGGGGGGAATCAGGTGCGGCAGGACACGTCCCAGCAGCAGACCGAGTTCAGCACGCTGGTGCTGACGTTGGAGGGGAACGTGGTCCCCGGCCGCCCGGCGACCTACTGGGTGGAGACGGACGCGGGCAAGCGCCCGGCGAGCGGGCCGGCGCTGGTGCAGGTGGAGGAGGAGCCGGACAACACCGGGGCGATCATCGCCGAGGCGTGGCTGTGCGACGTCTCCCAGCCCGTGCCGGAGTTCGATTGGTTCGGCCAATGCACGACGCCGGTGACCGACATGAGCTTCAACCTCTACACGGGGCCGGATAGCTCCTCGCCGCTGGCGACCGCCGCCACCAACGAGCAGGGCCGCGCCCGCTTCGGGGATCTGGAGCCGGGGACGTACCGCCTGGAGCCGTCCGGGGCTCTGAGCGGGGACGGCGACATCTGGTGCTACGCCGAGAGCGACCGGGTCGATGCGAACGGCAACGTGCTGGTCGAGCCGGACCTCGAATCGCACGTGTGGAGCTTCGTTTGCGGCGGGCCGCGGGGGAGCTGAGTCCGGTCCGGCGCGGCGCATGCGCCGCGCCGGGCGCCACCCCTTCCCTCGTCGCCGCGCGGCGACGAGGGAAGGGGCTTTTGGTATTGCGGGGTGAAGAATTCGAAGAGTTCGAAGAATCCGAAGAATCTGGGTGGGGGGGCCGTGCTCTACTCTTCGGGCAACCCTGTCAACTCCACCACCGGGCGGATCTCGACCGTGCCGTCGCGGGCGCCGGGGATGCGGGCGGCGATGTTGATGGCCTGGTCGAGGTGCTCGACGTCGACAAGGTAGTAGCCGCCGAGTTGCTCGCGCGTCTCGGCGAAGGGGCCGTCCGTCACCAGGCGCTTGCCGTCGCGGACGCGGACGCTGGTGGCGGCGGCGGTCGGGCGCAGAGGCGATGCGCCCAGGTACTGGCCGGCGGCGCTGATGTCGTTCGCCAATTGCGTCGATTCGGCGTAGCAGGCCTGGCGCGTGGCCTCGTCCAGGGTCAGTTCGTTCTGGTAGATCAGAAGCATGTATTTCATGGCGATTGCCTCCATGTTCGCCGCGTCGGCTGGAGGGGCGATGCCTGCATCGTCCGTGGCGCATAGGGCCTGAACGGAGTCGGCTAACGCTTCCTATCGGCCTGCGGCCGAAGGGCGATGCGGGCATCGTCCCCACGCCGGGCGCGGCGGTCTGCGGTCGGCGCTAGCCGCCGGCCATGGCGCCGATGACGAGGAACGGTTCCTCTCCGCGGGCGACGGCCTCGGGGAGGGGGGCGTCCGGCGATTCGTGCGAGAGGTCCTGCTTGCCGGCGAAGAAGCGGACCAGGGGGCGGCGCTGCTGGGTGGCCATGTCCCGGATCGTGCCGCGCAGCGTGGGGTACGCGGCCTCGAGCGCGTCGAGGATCGTGCGCTGCGTCACCGGTTCCGGAACATCGAGCGCGACGATCCGTTCCGAACGCGCCAGCGTGCGCAGGTGCTGCGGCAGCATGACTTGCACCTGGATCTGGTTCATGGCAGGGTCTGCACCTCCACGGAGAGGACCGAGGGCAGGTCGCGCACGATGGGGGTCCAGGTGTCCCCCGCGTCGTTGGAGGCGTAGACCTGGCCGCCGGTCGTACCGACGTAGATGCCGCAGTCGTCGAGCTTGTCGACGGCCATGGCGTCGCGCAGGACGTTGACGTAGCAGTTCTCCTGCGGCAGGCCCTTCGTAAGCGGTTCCCACTCGTCGCCGCCGGTGCGGCTGCGGTAGACGCGCAGCTTGCCGTCGGGCGGGAAATGCTCGGAATCGCTCTTGATGGGGACGACGTAGACGGTGTCCGGCTCGTGGGCGTGGACGGCGATGGGGAAGCCGAAGTCGCTCGGCAGATTGCCGCTGACCTCGCGCCACATGGCGCCGGCGTCGTCGGTGCGCATGACGTCCCAGTGCTTCTGCATGAAGAGGACGTCCGGCCGATCGGGGTGCATGGCGATGCTGTGGACGCAGTGGCCGACGTCCGCGTCCGGGTCGGGCAGCTCGTACTCGGAGCGCAGACCCTTGTTGATGGGGACCCAGGTCGTGCCGCCGTCGTCGGTGCGGAAGGCGCCGGCGGCGGAGATGGCGACGAAGATGCGGTTGGCGTCGTTGGGATCGAGGACGATGGTGTGCAGGCACATGCCGCCCGCGCCCGGCTGCCAGAGGTTCCCCTTCACCTCGCGCAGCCCCGGCAGCTCCGCCCAGGTCTGGCCGCCGTCGGTGGAGCGGAAGAGCGCGGCGTCCTCCACGCCGGCGTAGACGGTGTCGGGGTCGGTCAGGGACGGCTCCAGGCGCCAGACCCGGTTGAACTCCCATGGGTGCTGCGTGCCGTCGTACCACTGGTGCGTGCCGGGATCGCCGACGTAGGCGAACTGGTTGCCGACCGGCTCCCAGGTGTGGCCGCCGTCGTCGGAGCGCTGCATGGTCTGCCCGAACCAGCTGCTGGTCTGGGAGGCGAAGATGCGGTTCGGGTCCACGGGGGAGCCCTTGAGGTGATACATCTCCCAGCCCGCGAAGTGGGGGCCGCAGACGCTCCACTCTTCCCGCTTGCCGTCCGACGTAAGGATGAACGCGCCTTTGCGCGTGCCGACGAGAACGCGTACCCCGCTCACTCGTGACTCCTTCCTGCTGTGCCGCCGACGATCGTCCGCGGGGCTCATCGACTAGTCGAACGGGCGCGGCGCGAATCGACAGCCCGACGCGACACGATCGCACGCGGAGTATAGCGGGGGTGTACGTACAGGACAAATGTTCGCGATGCGACTGTGTTCGAGGCTGCGCCTGCGGGGCGCCGGGAGCAAGCGGACCCCGCGAAGGCGGCGCGCTCAATACGTTGCGACCGCGGCGTAGCCGCCGCTACCATCGCGGAATGAGCCTCGTCTCCTTCGTGCAACGCCATCTTCCGCCGCCGCCTGCCCGCGTCCTGGAGATCGGCTGCGGGAAGACAGGAGAGCTCGCCTACGCCTTGGCGGTGGCGGGGCACGAGGTCGTCGCCGTCGACCCCGTGGCGCCGGAGGGGACGCTGTTCCGCCGCATCCGGTTCGAAGACTTTGCCGAGCCGGGGCCGTTTGACGCGGTAGTCGCCTCTCTATCGATGCACCACATCGCGGACCTCCACCGAACCGCGGAGGCTGTCACCGCCCTGCTCGCGTCC
>CALMZR010000382.1 GCA_937870845.1 uncultured Chloroflexota bacterium | reverse complement strand
AACGCCTCGCCGAGAACCGAAAGGTTCAGGGCAAGCCAAGGGGTGAAGTCCAGCGCTTCATGCGGCCAAAGAATGCGCAAGTCAACGCGGGACAGAACGCCGAACTTGTCCACCGTTTTACCCTTCCCAACTCCCTCGCATTCACTTTCCTGGCTTCACTTCGGGGTGCCGGTTTTGGTCGATGCATCGTGGCGTGTTGCCGAATGCAGCAGCCGCTTCCCCACGTTGCGTCAACTGATCCCAGGCTGTCAGGTGCCAAGGCGCCATATCATGTAGCACCCGGAGAGTTTCCTGCACGAGCCAGGGATCAACCCGAGCCTGCGGAGGCAATGATGACGGAACGAGAGTCAGCAATTCGCCACCAGTTGGACGCGTACTTGTCTGAATCGATGTCGCTTGACGAGTTTACCGCCTGGATCGTCGGCGCTAGCTGGAACATCAAAAAACGGGCGACATCGGGGCAAGCCAGTTGGCGTTCGGCATTGAGTTGGCGCTGGCGGAGCATACAAGTGGGCTGCTCACGTTGGATGAGTTGCGGCGTGCGCTGCGCGACCTGACCCAGCCTGCCGAAGTCAACGCCACAGTCTGAACTTGGAGCCCACCCCGCGCCTCACCCCATCACCCGAAACGCCACCCCCGGGTTCTTCTCCTCCGCGTACCGCCGCACCCAATCGGAGCCGAAGAGCGCCACCAGCCGCCCCTCCCGGTCCTCGGCGCGCAGCGCGTCGCGCGTCGGCCAGGTGAGGCCCTTGCCGCCTTCCGGCGCGCCGTCGACCCAGCGCGCCATCTCATACGACAACCGTTGCACGTCGGCATCCACCCCGTACTCGCTCTTCAGCCGCGCCGCGGTCACATCCAGCTGCAGGTCGCCGACGGCGGCCAGGATCGGCTCCCGCGCGCCGTCGATGGCGTAGAGCACCTGCACCGCCCCCTCTTCTTCCAACTGCGCCAGCCCGGCGTGGAACTGCTTATGCCGCCCCGTGCTGCGGTTCTCGATCCGGGCGAAGCACTCCGGGGCAAAGCGCGGCACCGGGGCGAACCGGATCGGGTCGCCCTCGCACAGCGTGTCGCCGATGGCGAACAGCCCGGGGTTGACCAACCCCACCACGTCGCCAGGGAACGCCTCCTCGACCGTCTCCCGCTCCTGGCCAAAGAGGCGGTGAGGACGGGTCAGGCGCACCGCGCGGCCCAGTCGGGGGTGCAGCACCTCCATGTCCTTGCGGAAGCGGCCGGAGCAGACGCGCAGGAAGGCCATGCGGTCGCGGTGGCGCGGATCCATGTTCGCCTGAATCTTGAACACGAAGCCGGAGAAGGCCGGGTCGCTCGGCGGCACAGGACCGCGATCGCTCAGCCGTGCCCCGGGCGCCGGCAGCAGCTCGGCCAGCGTGTCGATGAACGGGCCGACGCCGAAGTTGGTCAGCGCGCTGCCGAACAGAACCGGGGTCTGCTCCCCGGCCAGGAAGCGCGCCGGGTCGAAGACGCCGCCAACCTCCGTCACCAGCTCGACGTCCTCCCGCAGCTTGGCCCAGGCGGCCTCCCCCAGCAGCGCGGCCCACTTCGGATCGTCCAGATCGCCGGAAAGGACCGGCGCCCGCCGCTGCCCGCGCTCGGTGCGCTCGAAGCGGTGCAGGCTGCGCTCGCGCAGGTCGTAGACCCCCTGGAACTCGGGACCGTCCCCGATCGGCCAGCTCAAAGGAGCCGTCGCCAGCCCAAGCGTCTTTTCGATCTCGTCGAGCAGCTCCAACGGCTCGCGGCCTGGCTGATCCAGCTTGTTGATGAAGGTGACGATCGGCAGGTTCTGCCGCCGGCAGACCTCGAACAGCTTCACGGTCTGCTGCTGGATGCCGCGCGCCGCATCCAGCACCATCACCGCCCCGTCGGCGGCCAGCAGCGTGCGGTACGTATCCTCCGAGAAGTCGCGGTGCCCCGGCGTGTCGAGCAGGTTGAAGACGCGGCCGGCGTGCGCGAACTGCAAGGCGGTCGAGGTCACGGTGATGCCGCGCTCGCGCTCGATGGCCAGCCAGTCGGCGGTCGAATGGCGGCCATTCGCCCGCGCCCGCACCGATCCGGCCAGCTCGACCGCGCCGGCATACAGCAGCAGCTTCTCGGTCAGCGTCGTCTTGCCCGCGTCGGGGTGGGAGATGATGGCGAAGGTGCGCCGCCGCGCCGCCTCGGCAGCGATGGCGGCGTGCGAGGCCGGTTCGAACTGGGAGATCACGAGGATCCTTTCTTGATCGGGGCCGCGGAGTCCGCAGCGCGCAACGAACCTCGGCACGCGCAGAATGGCCACGTGCCCGGCAGCATTCCTCTCTTGGCAGCGTGAGGGATTGGGTCCGACGTGCGGCGCCTGCTGGCCAAGCGACGTACGATTGTACCGCGAATCGCCCACTCTTAGTGGTCCATCCGGCAAGTTCATGGCGCCACTGGGAGGCGGGCGACGCCGGGTGACCGGGCGGGGCGGCGGCGCTTGCGTTTGCCCCAGGCGAAGGGGTGGCGGTGGGCGTTCCAATAGGCCGTCGCGGCCTCGACCGCCCGGCAGACCTGCTCCCAGGTCTCGAAGCGGCGGCCCTTGAGCGCCAGGGAGCGCAGGATCTTCCACCAGGGTTCGATCAGGTTGAGATAGGCCGCGTAGGTCGGTTGGAAGACGAACGCCCAGCGGGGGTGGGCCAGCGCCCAGAGCAGCACGTCAACGGCGCGGTGGGCGCGCAGGTTATCCAGCACGGCATAGCTGCGCTCGCCGAGCACGACGTTGGCGCTCGCGACGCGCAATGACCAGTTGCGCGCGGGCAAGAGCAGAAACGACATGACACCAGCGCCTGGCACCCGCAGGGCCCGGGCAATTTCCGGAAAAAGGTCCTGTAGCCAGTTGATCAGCCTCGCTCCGCGGATCCGCGCGACTATCGCGGCAACCACGGAGATCAGTGGTGGGTCCGTCTTGGCGATGATCACGTCGCTCGAACGCGTCAGCGCATACAGCCGCATCATGGCAGTGACGTAAAAAGTAAGGTAGTCGAACGCACGAGCGGGGAGAAAGCCGCGCCCGAAGCGCGACGACCATACGCGCCAAACGCGTACCCCGTGAACCGTTTCTGCGCGCGGCAGCCGGGCCGCCGGATCGTCGTAGCGTTGGCGGCTCGTGACCACGTGCACTTCGTGCGAATCC
>CALMZR010000381.1 GCA_937870845.1 uncultured Chloroflexota bacterium | reverse complement strand
CGCGCTCATCCCCACCCCACGCCGCGCGCGGCCGCCAGGACCCGAGCGCCGTACCCCCAGATCTTCGGCATCTTCGGCATCTTCCGACAACCACGCCGATTTTCGGAGCGCCCGAAACGCGCCCCTACAGCTCGGTCGTCGCGCCAAGAGGTTCTGAGGCCGAAAGGCGCCCAGGCCCGCCCAACCTCCGCGTCACCCCCGCCGCGCCCTCCACCACCGCCGCCGCTGCCACCGCCGCCCGCGCGTCGTCCAGCCGGCTGTCCGGGGCGGAGATGCTGATCGCCCCGGCCACCGCGCCCCGGTGATCGAAGATCGGCGCGCCGAGGCAGCGGGCCCCGACCTCGTTCTCGCCCCGGTCCTCGGCGAACCCGCGCTCCCGCACCCGCGCCAGTTCCGCCAGCAGCTTCACCGGCTCGGTGATCGTCTGCCCCGTGCGCGCCGGCAATCCGCCCCGCAGCAGGCCGTCGCGTGCCTCCGGAGGCAGGAAGGCCAGGATCGCCTTGCCCAGCGCCGTCGAGTGCAGGGCGTCTCGCCCGCCGATGCGCGCCGCCATGCGCAGCCCGTGGCCGCTCTCGATCATGTCGACGTAGACGATCTCGGCCCCGTCGCGCACGGCGAGATTGACCGTCTCCCCGAACCGCCGGTGCAGCTCCGCCAGGATCGGCCGCGCCGCCCCCCGCAGGTCGATGGCGCTCAGCGAGCGCTCCCCCAGGTAGGCCAGGCGCGTGCCGAGGGCGTAGGTGGCCGTCGCCGGGTCCTTGTCGACGTACCCCCGCCGCTCCAGATTGACCAGGATGCGAAACGCGGCCGTCTTGGTGGCCCCGATGCGGCGCGCGATCTCGCTCACGCCGAGCGAGGCGTCGCCCGGGGCCTCGGCCAGCGCCTCCAGCACGTCCAGCGCCCGGTCGAGCACGGCGATGCCGTACTGCCCCGCGGCGCCCCCATCCGATCCGGCCGACCCCGCCATCATCGTTCGCGCATCACACCCGGCCGAACGTCGCCAGGTCGACGACGCTCCCGCTCCGGGCCGACGCCTCCATCGCCAGCGACAGCCGCAGCGCCTCGACCGCCTCGGCGAGCGCGATCGCCGGCTCTGCTCTCCCGCGCACGCACTCCGCGAAATGCGCAATCTCCAGCGCCAGCGCCCCGCCGGGGACGCCGTACGTCTCCGGCCAGAACATGGCGTCCACCCCCGGGTCCTCCCCGCCGCCCGCCCAGCGCCGCAGCCCCGTCTCGAGCTGGTCGATCTCGATGACCCCGGCCGTGCCGACCACCAGCACCCCCGCCGTCCGCGCCGCCGCGGCCGCCTCCGGCACGCACCACCCCAGCTCGGCCGACCCCAGCGCCCCATTGGCGAAGGTCAGCACGGCGACATAAAGATCGTCCACGTCGTAGCCGGCGGCGCGCACGGAGCCCGACCGCCTCCGGGCGTAGAGCGTCGTCGCCTCCGCCCCGGCGAACCAGCGCATCACGTCCAGGTCGTGTACCCCGTAGTAGAGGGGGAGCGTCGTCCGCCCGCGCAGCACTCGCTGATCGCCGACGTTGCCGATGCGCCGCGTCGCCACGCTGACGACCTCGCCGATCTCCCCCGCCGCGATCCGCCGCCAGGCCCCGGCCCAGCGCGGCTCGAACCGCAGCAGATGCCCGACCAGCACCGGGACCCCGGCCCGCATGGCGGCCTCCTCGATGGCGCGCGCGGCCTCCATGCTGTGCGCCACCGGCTTCTCCACCAGGACCGGCTTGCCGGCGGCGAGCGCCGCCACCGCTGGCTCCAGGTGGCGGTCCTCCGGCGTGGCGACGATCACCCCCGCGACGTCGGCGGCTCGAACCAGGGCGTCAATGTCTGGATAGACGGCCCCTCCGTACTCGGCAGCGACCTCCCGAGCCAGATCGCCATCGACGTCGCAGATCCCCGCCAGCGAGACGCCCTCCAACTGGTTCACGAAGCGCGCATAGCGGCGCCCCATGAACCCGAGCCCGATGATTCCCAACCCGACGCCCTGCTCTCTCATGCGGCGACTCCTCCAGCCGATTGACCCGCCGCGGGCAATGGTTCGAGGGCGAAGTGGCATGCAGCAAGCCGGCCCGGCAGCCACTCCTGAAGCAGAGGAGCCTGCTCGGCGCAGACCGGCCGCGCCAGGGGACAGCGGGGATGGAAGGCGCACCCGGACGGCGGATCGGTCGGCTTCGGCGGCTCCCCGGCCAGCCGAATCCGCTCCCCCCGCCGCCGCAGCGACGGCACGGCCGAGACCAGCGCTCGCGTGTAGGGATGCAGCGGCCGCTCGTACACCTCGCCCGCCGCCCCCTGCTCGACGATCTTGCCCAGGTACATCACCGCGACGCGGTCGCTCATCGCGCGCACCACGCCCAGATCGTGCGAGATGAAGACGTACGTCAGCCCGCGCCGCTCCTGCAGATCGCGCAGCAGGTTGAGCACCTGCGCCTGCACCGACACGTCGAGCGCGGAGACCGCCTCATCCAGCAGCAGCAGCGACGGCTCGATGGCCAGCGCGCGGGCGATGCCGATCCGCTGCCTTTGCCCGCCGCTGAACTGGAACGGGTAGTCGCGCCCGCGCTCCGGGTTGAGCCCCACCTCCCGCATCAGCGCGCGGGCGCGCCGCAGCGCCTCCTCACGGTCCGCCAGTCCATGAATCCGCAGCGGGTCGGCGATGATGTCGGCGATGCGCATCCGCGGCGGCAGCGAGGTGTACGGGTCCTGAAAGACGATCTGCGCCCGCCGCCGCAGCCGGCCGGCGTCCGCCATCGTCACCCGCTCCCCGTCGTAGAGAATCTCGCCCCCGGTCGGCTGCTCCAGCAAGAGGAGCGTCTTGACCAGGGTCGATTTGCCGCAGCCGCTCTCACCCACCAGCCCCAGCGTCTCGCCCGGCGCGATCGCGAACGACACCCCGTCCACGGCGCGCAGCGTTTGCGCCGCCCGCCCAAACAATCCGCGCCGGATCGGGAAATGCGTGCGCAGATCGCGCGCCTCCAGCAGCGGCGCCGTCATGCGTGGACCACTCCCGGCGCCTCGCTGGCGTTCACTGGCATCGGGCCGAGCAGATGGCACGCCGCCGCATGCCTCGGCGCCACCTCCCTCAGCTCGGGGGTGACCTCCGCGCAGGCCGGCATGGCGAAGGGGCAGCGTGGCGCGAAGGGACAGCCGGGCGGCAAGCGCGCGGGGTCTGGCGGATCGCCCGGAATCGCTGCCAGGCGTTCTCCACCTCGTACCCCGACGCGCTCGACGGCGTTGAGCAGCGCCTGGGTGTACGGGTGTTGCGGCGCGTCGATGACCCGGTCCCGCGGGCCGCGCTCGACGATCTGCCCGGCGTACATGACCGCGATGGCGTCGGCGATGCCGGCCAGGAGGGCGATGTCGTGGGTGATGAAGATCATGCTCGCCCCGGCGCCCACCCGCAGCGCGCTCAGCTCGTCGAGAAGCTGCGCCTGGGTCGTCACGTCGAGGGAGGAGGTCGGCTCGTCGAGGATGAGCAGGTCCGGCTGGCTGGCCATGGCCAGGGCGATCATCACCCTTTGCTGCATGCCGCCGCTGAGCTGGAACGGATAGGCGCGCAACACCCGCTCCGGGTCGGCGATGTGGACTGCCGCCAGCGCCTGCCGCGCCGCCTCCCGCGCCGCCCCCGGCGCCAGCTTGCGGTGCTGGCGCAGCGTCTCCTCCAGTTGCGCCCCGGCGGTCAGCACCGGGTTGAGCGAGGCGCCGGGATCCTGGAAGATCATGCCGATCTTCGCGCCCCGAATGGCCGCCATCTCCGCGTTGCCGACCCGCGCCAAATCCTCCCCGTCGAACAGGATCTCCCCCTCCGTCACCCGCCCCGGCGCGTCCAGAAGCTGGATGATCGACAACCCCAGCGTCGACTTCCCGGACCCGCTCTCCCCCACGACCCCAAGCACCTGCCCCCGCTCCAGCGATACGCTGGCGTCGCGCACCGCCTGGATGTCCCCGGCGCGGGTGGGGAAGACCGTGGTCAGGTTGCGGACCTGGAGAAGGGGAGCGTCTCCAGCCCCTCTCCCCGAACGCCCCTCACCCCAACCGCCGCCCAGAGGACGCCCGGCCCCGTGCGCGGGGCGAGGGGCTATTCCTCCCGCCTTCCGCCTCCCGCCTTCCGCCTCTCGCCTGCCGCCTGCCGCCTGCCGCCTTCCGAGCGGCACCCGCCGAAACTTCCCATGCCCGAGCTTCGGATCGAAGTAGTCGGCGAGGCCGTCGGCGGCGAGGCTGATGCTGAGCACGGTGACGACGATGGCCAATCCGGGGAAGATCGCCATCCAGGGAGAGATCATCATGTACTGCCGGCCGTCGGCCAGGATGGCGCCCCAGGATGGGGTCGGCGGCGAGAGTCCGAGGGAGATGAAGCTCAGCAGCGACTCGACGATGACCAGGAAGCCGAGATCGAGCAAGGCGATCAGCGGCACGACCTGCCAGACATTGGGCACGATGTAGCGAAACAGCGTCCTCGCGTGCGAAGCTCCCAACGCCCGCGCGGCCAGAGCGTAGTCTTTGGCCCGCTCGCTCAGCACCCGGCTGCGCACCACGCGGGCGTAGATGATCCAGCTCGAGATCGACAGCACCAGGATCAGGTGCAGCGGCGTCCGCTCCGGCGAGACGGCCAGCACCGCGATGGCGAAGAGCACGAAGGGGAAGGCGAGCTGCACGTCGCCGACCCGCATCAGCACCGTATCGACCGCGCTGCCAAAGTACCCGGAGACGAGCCCGATGACGAACCCGAGCGCGCCCCCCAGCAGCACCGAGGCGGCGGCGATCGCCAGCGAGTAGCGGGCCCCGTAGATCAGCCGGCTGAGCAGATCGCGCCCCAGCGGGTCGGTCCCGAGCGGGTACGTCGCCGTGCCGCCCGCCGCCCACATCGGCGGCTTGAGGTTGTCGATGAGACTCTGCGCGATCGGATCGTGCGGCGCGATGACCGGCGCGAACATCGCGACCAGGGCAATCATGACGAAGACGATCATCCCCGCCAGTGCCGCGGGGCGCGCCCGCAGTGCCCGCCCGAAATCGCGCCACGGGCTGACCGGGGCGACGGCCTCGCCTGCCGCAACCGCCTCTCCGACGGGGAGCATCGTCGCCGGCAGCGCGGGCGATGCCCGCATCGCCCCTACAGCCGGGGCCGCCTCCACCCGTCCTTCCGCCTCCCGCCTTCCGCCTCCCGCCTCAATACGTGACACGGGGATCCAGCGCCGCATACGTCAGATCAACCAGGAAGTTCACGACGGTGAAGACGACGGCGATGACCAGCACCGTCCCCTGCACCATCGGGAAGTCCCGCTGCTGGATCGACTGCAAGGCGAGGTTGCCGACGCCCGGCCAGTTGAAGATCGACTCGATGACGACGGCGCCGCCGAGGACGTACCCCGCTTGCAGCCCGAGCAGCGTGATGAGCGGCACGGCCGCCACCTTCATCACGTGGACGCGCAGGATGCGGTGCTCGGGGACGCCGCGCGCCCGCGCCGCGCGCACGTACCCCTCCCCCATCGCCTCCAGGAATCCCTGGCGCACGGCGCGAACCAACAGCGGCAGCAGCGTCAGCGACAACGTCGCCGCCGGCAGCACGAAGCTCCGCGGCCCCTCCATGTCGATGGCCGGGAACCAGCGCAGCTCGATGGCGAAGACCAGCACCAGCATCACCCCCAGCCAGAAGGAGGGGGTCGCCTGCGCGATCGAGACGAAGAGGAGCGTCAGCCGGTCGAACCAGCCGTTCGGGTTCAGCGCGGCGGCGATGCCGAGCAGGAGCGCCAGCGTGGTCGTGACGACCATGGCGACGATGCCCAGGGCGAACGTGTTGGGCAACGCCTCCAGCACCGCTTCGGCCACCGGCCGGCCGCCGCGGAACGACTCGCCGAGGTTGCCCCGCGCCAGATCGCCGAGGAAGACGACGAATTGCTCCGGGATCGGCTTGTCGGTGCCGAGCTGCTCGCGGGTCAGCTTGAGCACCGACTCCGGCGTCCCCGGCCGGTTCATGATCCG
>CALMZR010000380.1 GCA_937870845.1 uncultured Chloroflexota bacterium | reverse complement strand
GGCGACGCGCGCTACGTCCTCGACGCGACCTGGGAACGCTCGATCTACAGCAGCGTCACGGTCATCGTCTACGCCCAGGACGCGGAGGCGGCCGACCCGCCGCGCGTCTTCGCTGTGCAGGTCGACGGTGACGTCATCGCCGAGTACGTGCCCGAAGGGGGCGACGTGGTCGAAGCCTCGCCGGAGCTGCGCGCCCGCGCCGAGGAGGTCAACATCAACCCCGACCTCGTGCTCGGCGGTGGGCGGCGCTACCTCCTGGTGAACCTCTGGTCCCCCATCGGGACCACGACCAACGGCTGGGTGACCCTCTACGCGCCCGAAGGCGCCGCCGGGGCCGAAACCCTGCTGGCGACGGACCCGAGGTCGCTGGATCTGTTCGTGTACCGCAGGTGACGGGATGACAGGGTGACGGGGGAACGTAGACCGTCTTCCCCTGACACCCGGTTACCCCGTCGGCGTCGCGTCGGCCGCGGCGTTCTTCATGGACGTCTCGAACCAGGCCATCGTGTCGTTCCACGCGGCGAGGGCCTGCTCTTCGTTCCAGCGGGCACCGATGTTGTGGAAGGCGTACTGGGTCCAGTCACTCCGCGCTGGTCCCCTCCCGAAACTGTACGGTCAACGGGGATGACGAGGGCGTTCCCCGCGAACCTTTCGCCAGCAGATTGAGCAAGGCGGGGCGATCGTCCTCCGCGAGAGTGAACCGCTGGGCTGCCCAGAAGGCGCTCGCACGATCCCTGCCAACCCCCTCGCGCTCTGCGAGCTGAGACCGCCACTCCCGGCGACGCTCCAGACCCACGGAGCGCGCGTCGGCGAGGAATCGGACGATTTTGCCAGCCTCTTCGCTGGGAAGCTCGTTCGGCACGACCAGGACATGGCTGACGACCGGCTGAGCGGTCCAGATGAACCAGGCGCGGGCGAGATCTTCGCTGAACCCACCTTCCGGCTCCCGCAGCGTCTCCGCGCCCTCGACGATGACGACCTCGGCGCGAGACGCCTCCGGCGCGTCGTCGTCGCGAACCCAGGCCGTTGGGGTGATGCCGTAGAACGGCTGCACCGTCGCCCGCGCCAACAACTCCGCGGCGCCGCCCGCGTCCAGCAGCCTGACCGGGGTCGATGCGATCTCGTCGGGCCTTACCGGGGTGCGCATGGCGGCCGCGCCGACGCCATCGGCGACGATGGCCACGTCGGGGATGACCTCGTGGGTGGGGTGAAGGCGCCTGAGCTCGGAGGAGGAGACCAGAGCCGCATCGTCCGGAGCGACCTCGTCTCCAGTGAGACGTTCGACCAGTGAAACGGCCACTCCATCCGGGGCCGAAACCCAGCCGGAGGAGATGGGGACGGTGTACGGTTTCGCTGCGAACGCGTCGTCGATCAGGAGGCGCATGGCGGAGAACCCTCACCCCAACCCCTCTCCCCGTGCGCAGGGAGAGGGGCACGCGGCATGCACCCCGTCTGTGGGTAGCACTCCCTTCTCCCCGCGCACGGGGAGAAGGGCCGGGGATGAGGGGCGTTCAGTCCACAGCGGGCGCCGACTCGAACGAAGCTTTCAACGATTCGAGCGGGAAGCGCGGATAGGAGCCGAAGACCTTGAGCATGGAGCAGCGGGCCCCGATGCGGTCGAGCATGCGGGCCACCCGCTCGTCCTGGCGGTGACCGAGGAAGTCGATGAGGAAGATGTAGTCGCCGAGCCAGCCCTTGGAAGGGCGGCTCTCGATTTTGGTCATCTGGATGTTCTCTTCAGCCAGCTCGCCCAGGACGGTGTGCAGCGCGCCGGGCACATCCGCCAGGACGCGGAAGGCGAGCGAGGTCTTGTCGTCGCCGGTGGGAGGCGCGTCCTGGCGGGTGAGGACGACGAAGCGGGTGACGTTGGTGTGGACGTCCTGGATGTCGTGGGCCAGGATGGCGCCGCCGTACAACTCCGCGGCGCGGGCCGTGCCGATGGCGGCGCGGTCGGCGCTGCCGCTCGAGACGACATCCTGCACGGCCCCGGCCGTCGAGAGCGCGGCGACTTGCTCCACCCCCGGCAGGCAGCGGTCGAGAAACCGGCGGCATTGCCCGAATGGCTGGGGGTGTGACGTCACGATCCGCACGTCTCCCAGCGTCACGCCCGGCGCGGTGATCAGGAAGTGGCGCACGGGCAGGACCAGCTCGCCGGCGATGCGCAACGCCGTCTCGTGGATGAGCAGATCGAGCGTCGTGCTGACGGCCCCTTCCAGCGAGTTCTCGATGGGCAGCACCGCCTCGGCGGCGAGCCCGGTTTCAACGGCCGACACCAGCGCCGGAAAGGACGTGAAGGCGACCAGGTCGTCAGTGGCCGCGCGCAGCAGGGCCGCGTCCTCGGAGAACGTGCCGCGTGGGCCGAGAAATGCCGTCGTCATGCCAACCCTTGCCGTCCCCGATCGCAGGCGAAGCATGTCGGTCAGCTCCGCAATGCCCAAACGCCTGGACCATATACTACCGCCCATGTCGCCGCGCGCCCCGCGTCACCAGAAAACCCGCCCGCCCGCGTCCGACGCGGTCGATGCGCCGCTGCGCCTCTTCCTGGCCGTCTCGCTCCCGGAGGACGTGAAGCATCTGGCCGGGGCGGAGATCGAGCGTCTTCGGGAGCACGGCTGGCCGGTGCGCTGGGTGCAGCCGGAAGCGGCGCACCTGACGCTGCATTTCCTGGGCGAGACGGAGCCGGAGCGGGCCGAGCTGGTCCGCTTGGCGTTGCCGGGCGTCGTGGCCGCGCACGCGCCGTTCGATCTGCGGACGGCGGCTTTCGGCGTCTTTCCCAGCTTCCGCCGGCCGCGCGTGCTGTGGCTCGGTCTGCACGGGCCGGTGCATCGGCTGGAGTCGCTGCAGCAGGACGTCGTCCGGTCGCTGCGCGGGCTGGGAATCGCCGGGGCGGAGGAGCCGTTCCACGCGCACATCACCCTGGGACGGGTGCGGGACGCCGACGGGGAAGCCGTCCGGGTGCGCGATTTGCCGGAGCGGGTCAAGGCGGCATTCGTCGATCGGGAGACCGGGGCGGCGATCGCCCCTCCGGCAGCGCCGATACCCGTGCGCGAGGTTCACCTGATGCGCAGCCACCTCGGGCATGGCCCCCCGCGATACGAGCGAATCGCCTCGTTCCCGCTGGGCAGCCGCGATAGTGAGCCGCGATGAGCGCCGGGGCAGACCGCGCCGTGCGGATCGCCGTCTCTGCGCCGGGCGCCGCCTCCGATGAAGAACTGATGCTGGCGGGGGCGGTGGGTCGGCTCCTGGCGGAGCGCGGCTGCACGCTCGTCTGCGGCGGGCTCGGCGGGGCGATGGCCGCGGCGTGCCGTGGGGCGAAGGAGGCCGGCGGCGTCACGGTCGGCATTGTCCCCGGCTACGACGACCGCGCCGCCAATCCCTGGGTGGACCACGTCATTTGCACAGGGCTGGGGCAGGCGCGCAACACGCTCGTGGCCGCCACCGGGCAGGCGCTGATCGCCATTGGCGGCGGCTGGGGCACATTGTCGGAGATCGCGCTCGGGCTGCGGCTGGGGCGGCCGGTCGTGCTCCTCGGCGGGTGGTCCGGCCTATTCGCCTCCGCGGCAGGCCGGGAGCAGTTGGCGGGGCTGGAAGGCACGATCGTCATGGCGGATACGGCGGAGGCCGCGGTCGCCGCGGCCATCGCCGCCGTGGACGCGGGTCCGAATCCTGGTTGAGCAAGCGCCCTGGCCGTGGCAGTAGGGGCGATGCCTCATTCATCCGAGACTCGTTCAAGCGCGCCCATCTCCTTCGCCAGCGCATCGGTCTTGGCCGCCATCAGGAAGTCGTTGCGGTGCAAGCCGCGGATGGCGTGCGTCCACCAGGAGACCGTCACCTTGCCCCACTCGGCGAGGATGGCGGGGTGGTGGTCCTCGGCGTCGGCCAGCTCGCCGACGCGCTGCGTGAAGGCGAGCGTGTCGGGGTAGGTGGCGAAGCGAAAGGTGCGCACCAGGCGCGGCACGCCGTTGCGCTCCTTTTTGGTCCAGTCCGGGATGAGCGGCGTCAGCTCGGCTTCCTCCTCGGGCGTCGCCAGGGGAGAGCCGCCGTGGCAGGGGACGCAGCGCTCGGCCAGGACGGCGGCGGCGTCAGCGGCGTCGTTCACGGGCTTTGCCTCCTTCTCTGCCCTGTCTCGGGCCGGGGCCGCGTCGCCATGGCGTGCGCTTGCTCTTGCCCACGGCGGCTTGAGTTTTCAGGCTCCGCTCCAGCGCGCTCAGGGAACGCAGCATCGCGTCGATGCCGGCCCGCAGCGCCGTCGGCGGCCGCGCGGTCTCCGCGACCGCGTACGTCTGCTCCAGGAGCCGCCCGGTCGTCGCCACGGCATCGAGCGCGGCGACTGCCGGCAGGAGCCGCCGCTCGTCGGGTGACAGGGGCCGCACGTTCGCGTACGCCCCGACCATCGCTTCGACCGCCTCGTCGCTCCAGCCCTGAAGCCGAAGCGTGGCCTGGGCCAGATCGAGGGGCGGCGATCCCGCGGCCACGCGTCCCCAGCCCAGCAGCCCGACAACGGCGCCGTCGTCGATAAGGATGTGCGCCGGCCAGGGATCGAGGTGGAGGACGCTGGTGGGTAGACGCTGCTCCCGGGTCGCCTCCGAGACGATCGGCTCCGCGCTGGCGAGGAGGCGTTCGCCGGTCGCCAGCCAGCGTTGGATCCCCGGCTCGCGCCGGGCGCGGGAGCGCAACGCGGCGAGATGCCGCTCGTGCGCCTGACGCACCGCGCCGGGCAGCATCGACAGCGGCGCGGCCGGGATGCCGGGCCGCGCGGCAAGCGACGTCGTCGCCTCGTGGAACAAGGCGAGCGCCGTGATGATTTGGGAAAACTGGGCCGGCGAGATCGCGACCGGAACGTCGATCCAGTCGTTCGGTTCGGGCCAGGCAACCTGCGCCCGAGCCGGCGGCGATCCGGGCAGCCATTCCTGGGCATCGTAGAGCCGGCCGTCGCGCCGCAGCACGGGACCTTCCGGCTCGCCAACGATGGCGGGTACGAGAGCCGCCCCCGCGTCCTTTGCCGCGGCCATGACCTCGTGGCCGAACGCGACCTCGGCCTCAGTCGCGGTCGGCGGCCAGCGGTGGACGCGCCGGGGGCCCTCGGGCGTGGCGACCCGGAGGATGTCCGGGTGTCCGGGGACGGCATCGGCCGCGGTCAGGTGCGGAAAGAACTGGCGCGCGACTCGGAGCATGTCGTCGTCGACGGCGGGCGGGAGGTGCGGCATGTCGCGGAGTATAGCGCCGGATTCACTCGATCTCGGCGATCGCGTCGCCGACGCGGACGGCCATGCCTGGGCTCACGGAGAGGGTGATGAGCGTGCCGTCGCGGTGGGCGGCGACGTCGTTCTCCATCTTCATCGCCTCGATCGCGCAGAGAACTTGCCCTCGGCTGACCGATGCTCCCGGTTGCGCCGTCACCCGAACGACCGTGCCCTGGATCGGGCTGCGCAGCACGGCGCCGTCGGCCGTGCGGGCGAGGTCGGATGGCGAAGGCGGCGCCGGGCGGCGGGGCCGGCCGCGTTCAGGCGCGGCCGCGGCGGCGTGGTCATGGAGGCGCACGTCGAAGCGGCGGCCGTCGACTTCGGCGACGATGGCGATGGGCGAGGCAGGAGGGGCCGGCGGCTCGGATTCGATCTCCGTCGGCGGCGGGATCACCTCGGGATGGCGGTCGAGGAAGGTGGTGCTGGCCCGCCCGCTTTGCCACGCGGGGTGGGCCAGCAGGCGCTGGTGAAACTCCCGCGTCGTCGGCACGCCTTCGACGGCCAGCTCGGCCAGGGCGCGCTGCATCCGCGCCGTCGCCTCGGGGCGGTCGCGGCCCCAGGCGACGACCTTGGCGATCAGCGAGTCGTAGGCCGGGTGGACGGTGAAACCCGACTCCGCCGCGCTGTCGACCCGAACGCCCATCCCGGCCGGCGCTCGAACGCGGGTGACCGTGCCCGGTGTCGGCGCAAACCCGCGGCCTGGATCTTCGGCGTTGATCCGGCATTCGATCGCGTGGCCGCGGGGGGCGACGTCCCCTGCAGAGAAGGACAGCAACGCGCCGCTCGCGACGAGCAGTTGCTCGCGGACGAGGTCGATCCCGGTCGTCATTTCGGTGACGGGGTGCTCGACCTGGATGCGGGTGTTCATCTCCAGGAAAGCGAACTCGCCGGCGGCATCGAGCAGGAACTCGACGGTGCCGGCGCCGCGGTAGTCGACGGCCCGCGCCAACGCCACGGCGGCGCCGGCCATGGCGCGGCGCGTCTCAGCCGGGATGCCGGGCGCGGGAGCCTCTTCGAGCAGCTTCTGGTGGCGGCGCTGCACGGAGCAGTCGCGGTCGCCGACGGCGACCACGGCGCCGTGCGCGTCGGCCATGAGCTGGACTTCGATGTGGCGGGGGTCGTCGAGATAGCGCTCCAGGTAGACCTCCGGGTTGGCGAAGGAGCGCGCCGCCTCGCCCGACGCCCCCAGAAACGCCGCCTCCATCGCCTCCGGCCCCCGCGCCACGCGAAACCCGCGGCCTCCCCCGCCGCCGGAGGCTTTCACCGCTACCGGATAGCCATGCGCTTTGCCCCAGGCGAGCGCCTCCTCAACCGACCCTACCGGCCCCTCGGATCCCGCCACGATCGGCACGCCGGCCGCGGCGGCAATGCGCCGCGCCGCGATCTTGTCGCCCATCGCCGCGATGGCCGCCGCTGACGGCCCCACGAAGACGATGCCCGCCTCGGCGCAGGCGTTGGCGAAGGCGGCGTTCTCGGCGAGGAAGCCGTAGCCGGGATGGATGGCGTCGGCGCCGGTGCGCCTGGCGATGTCGAGAATGGCCGGGATGTCGAGGTAGGGAATCGCCGCCTCCGAGGGGATGCGCCAGGCGTCATGGGCGAGGCGGGCGTGCAGGGCATCGTGTTCGCCCTCCCCGTAGATGGCGACGGTATGCAAGCCAAGCTCCTGGGCGGAGCGGATGACGCGCACCGCGATCTCGCCGCGGTTGGCGATGAGGAGGGTGGTGATGGGCCGTTGATCGGGCATGGCGGCGATGATAGCCGGTGCTAGACTCGCGCGGAAAACGACCCTCACCCCGACCCTCTCCCTGCGCGCAGGGAGAGGGAGACGATTCTTGCCCAAGGAGCGGACATGGCGCTGCACGCGGTGGACATGCGCAAGGACTACGCGCTGGCGGGGTTGGACGAGGCGGACCTCGACCCCGACCCGATCCCGCAGTTCGCGCGCTGGTTCGCCGAGGCGCAAGCCGCCGACGTGCCGGAGCCGAACGCCATGACCCTGGCCACGTCCTCGCCTGACGGCGTGCCGGCGGCGCGCATCGTGCTCCTCAAGGGGTTCGACGCGCGCGGCTTCGTCTTCTACTCCAACTACGAGAGCCCGAAAGGCCGCGAACTGGCGCAGAACCCGCGCGCCGCGCTGACGTTCTACTGGGCCGTCCTGGAACGCCAAGTGCGGATCCTGGGAATCGCCGAGCGCGTCAGCCGTGAGGAGTCGCGCGCCTATTTCGACAGCCGGCCGCTGGGGAGCCGCCTCGGGGCCAACCTCTCGCGGCAGAGCGCGGTCATCCCCGGTCGTCACGTCCTGGAGCAGGAGCTCGCCCGGTTGCAAGCCGCGTATGGGGAGGGCGACGTGCCGCTGCCCGACTACTGGGGCGGCTATCGCGTGGCGCCGGAGTGGATCGAGTTCTGGCAGGGCCGCCCCTGCCGGCTGCACGACCGGCTGCGGTATCGACGTGATGGCGAAGGCTGGATGGTGGAACGGCTCTCACCGTAGCCACACCACCTTCAGCGGGATGAGTTGAGTGCAGGGTCGGGGGAACGGGTGAGTGGACACCGCTCGATCCTGCTCGATTGGCACCGCGACCCGCTACGTATAGAATAAACGTGATAGATGCAAGCTGGCGAGTTGCGTCGCTGCGTATCCATGGCGCCGTATCTCCCACGTCCTCGGGAACGCACTCAGCAAGAATCTCTCACCTTTCCCCGGAAGTTGAGGAGGTTCAGGGAGCCATGAACGCTCGTTCAAACTCTGGTGGTGTAAAGTTCTTCCTTTGGCTTCTGTTGATCATGGTGCCGCTCGTTGCCATTCTGGCGGTGTCCATGGTCAGAGTGGTCGGCGCGGAGTTCGTGCTCAGAGACTGGGCGATCGGGGTAGTTGTGCTCCTCTTGCTCGTCTTCCGCCTGAGTGGGAAGGCGAGCCGGGCTTTGGAGGAGCAGTCGGTCACGGTCGACCTGGACGCTCAGCGTGTCGGGAGCTTGAATTTGGCAACGCAACCGCGCCCCACCGATTCAAGGAAGGCGTTCTTGACCAAACTCATCGCGCTGCCGACTATGAAGCGCTACCATGTGGTCTTTCAACCCGAAGACTCGGTGAGCTATGGCCCTCCGGCCATCCTCTTTCTTGGCGGGCCGATCAACGTCGACTTTCGCGATCGCCAGGCGATCGTGTCAGGACCAGCGGGATTCATCGAGCAAGTCAAAGCGATGTTCCCGGGAGTCCGGTCGCGCGCTTAGCGACACGAGCCAACCCCCGAACTGTGCTCGAACGGATAGAGTTCTGACGGGGTTGCCGCAGCCGGCTGCATGACTGTCTGTGGCGTCGGCGCTATGGCGAAGGCGGGATGGTGACGACGTCGGACGACAAATA
>CALMZR010000379.1 GCA_937870845.1 uncultured Chloroflexota bacterium | reverse complement strand
TGGAAGCGCTCCGGGGTGCGCAGGCGCGGTGCCTCCCACAACAATGCTTGCTTGTCGAAGCGGTCGCCGTGCTCCAGCCCGAACCGGCGCGCGTAGAGGGGTGGGATGGTCGCCAGCGGCGGCATCTCCCCGCCCAGCCACCAGAACCAGGACTCGCGCGGATCGCGGGCGGTGCCGACCGCCCCCGCGCGGGTCACCCGCAGCACGGTGAGCGGCACGTCCCGGCAGGACTTGAGGTGGAGCCCGCACCAGGCGGTGACGGTGCAGGCGTGGCCCGCCGCGTCGGTCCCGGTCCAGACGGCGTCTGGGGTGTCGTGGGTGGTCGGGTCGCTCCCCTTGAAGCGCGCCCCGTCCTTCTTGGGCGCGCCGCGGTTGCCGGTTCGGGGTGGAGCCGGTCGGTAGAGCACCCGGTCGCGCTTGGTCCGCAGCAACTGGTCGCAGGCGAGCCCGCCGGTGGCGACCACCCAGGCGGTACTGCCGTCGTGCCCATCGCCGAGCAGCAGGGGGCGCACCGGCACGAGCGGGACGCGGGTGGCGAGTTGGGCGGCACCGACGGTCGTCGCCGTGCCGGTGCTCGGCACGCGCGCGTTGTCCAGGAGGGAGGTCCAACTACTGGGCGGGTCCGGCAGCACCGCCACGGTCGAGAACGACCAGCCGGGCCGCACGGGGATGCTGCCCGCCGGCAGATTCGGGCTGTAGACCAGGGTGCGGTCGGCGGCGGTGTGGGCCTCGGGGCGGTGAATCGGGCTGGTGTCCACACCGAGCACCAGGCGGTCGCCGGGCGCGGGGCGGGGCAGCCGACCGACCATCAGGCGACGCAGGGCGTCCCGGTCGATCTGACCGTCGCGCAGCGCCGCATACAGGCTCGGCCATTGCCGTTGGAACCCCGGCGCTTGGGACAGTTCGACGAAGGAGCGGGCGCGCTCCTCCGTCAGCAGGGCATCGACGACCTCGAACAGGGCAGCGGCGGCGCGGGTGAAACAGGCGTACGCCCCCTGGCGGAACGCATCGAGCGGGATCAGCGGGGTAGAATCCATGCGGTACCTCCTTCGGTCTTGACACTCGAAGGGTACCGCCTGGGGCACGCGGACGACGTCCACGTGCCCCAATAGTCTAAACGTCAATTGTGTAGCGTATCGTTCATTATCATGATCGCGCTCGCGTGCTGATATGCGCACCGATCGGTGGACGCCGACGCGATCGAAGGAGTTCGGCATGTCGGCAACAGACGTCGTCTCGCGAGTCAGGCAACGTGACGAAGCACGATTGCTCGCGATGGTCGAGATGGATCCCGTCCGGCCAGGTCTTGAGCGGGGAAAACTCATCGACTATGGCATCCCCGTTTGGGGGATCATCGCCCATCTCCAGGCACTGACCGGAGCGGACATCGAAGACGACATTGATGCAGTCGCTATTGCTCAGGCCGCCGAAGACTATCGGATCCCAGAAGAGGCGGTGATGGCGGCGATTGCGTACTATCACAAGCACCGCGCTCTGATCGACGGACTCCACGCGCGAAACGCCGATGCCGCCGACAGAATAGCGAAGCCGGTCTAGCCGGTGCCACCGCTGGTGTTCTACCTCGACGAGAACTTCCCTGAAGTCATGGCGGCACTGCTGATAGCGCTCGGGTTTGAGGCCGTTTCGACCAACTCCCTCGGCCGGAAAGGCGCGCGCGATCACAATCAGTTGCTGTTTGCCGCTCAGACTGAACGCGTCGTCGTCACGTACAACGTCGCAGATTTCTTGCTCTTGCATGACGCCTGGCGGGATTGGTCCGCCGCGTGGGGTACGTCACCGACGGTTGCTCGCCATGCCGGGATACTGATTTTCCATCAGGACAAGCGTGGTTTTCCTGTCGCGACGATAGCCCAATTGATCGCCGATCTCGTTGGCCGGTCCGGATCACTTGAAAACCGTTGCTTCGTCTGGAAGCGCGTAACTGGCTGGAGAGAGGTATAGCCCGACGTCATCGGGATGCCGATGGTTGCGCACCGGGCATCAGGACACGCCCGGCGATGGCAGCGCCGCAACTTCGCTCGGGAACGGCACCGGACCGGGACAGAGGCCATTGCCGAGACACTCGGCCTGAAGCGCGGCGAGCGTCTCGACAGCGGCGAACGGGGCGGACCGCGCGCCGGGATTGGGCACGAGTTGGACGCGGCCGACATCGGCGCCGATGCGGATGGCGACGAGGATTCCGCGCGGAGCGGACGGCGAGCCACCGCGCGGGACGAAGTCGATCGCGACGCGTTGATCGCCGGGAGATGCCGTGAGGGCGCGAAGGCGCGGATCGCCGTAGTACGGATTTTCCCCAAGGACGTCGATCAGGGTGTCGAGCCAGATCTCGGCCGTTGCCGCGCTCGGGAAGCGGTAGAGCGTTGTGCTCGCGAGGTAGGCCGGGCTGCCGCCGATGGTGACGGTCTGAAAAAGTTGGTAGACGTCGGACGCGTCGCCGTAGGCGCGGACGCGGACGGACGCGGTCTGCGCCGATTCGTCGGCGAGCGGGATGTCGCGGGTGTCGCGGCGATAGTAGGCGTCGTCGAGCGTGACGAAAGGTCCGGTGTCGTCGGCGAGCCGGAGCACCGCGCCGCCGAGGGTGGTTCCCGGTGCGGGCGGCGACGTGATGCGCGCTTCGAGGATGGCGCCGAATGCTTCGACCGTGGCGAGATCGGGGTCGAGGAAGCGACCGACTTCATGGTCGAGCACACGAGCTTCCAGCGTGCCAACGCCCACGCCGAGGTGACCTGGTACACGTACCGCCCGACCTATCCGCTGTCCTACCTGCTGGGCCGGACCCTCCTGCTGCAACTCCGGGCCGATGAATCGCGCCGGCTCGGCGATGCGTTCTCGCTCAAGGGCTTCCACGACACCCTGATGCGCAACGGCTCGCTGCCCATCAGCTTCCATCGACGCCTGCTGGCCGGCGAGGGACGCTGACCCGATGCTCGTCATCCCGGCCATCGACCTGGATGGTGGCCGTTCGCGGATCGTGTACTGGCCGGGCGCCGCGGCCGGGATCGGCGCGCCCACGGACCGACCCGATCGCATCGTGGAGCGGCTCGTGGCCCAGGGCGCGACGCTCATCCACCTCGTCGACTTCGATGGGGCCCGCAACGGCTCGCCGGGCAACCTGGAGGTCGTCGGCGCCATCGCGTCGCGATCCGCCGTTCCGCTGCAGCTCGCCGGCGGCCTGGAGTCGCCCGAGGCGATCCAGCTCGCCTTCGCCGCCGGCGCGACCCGGGTCGTGCTGACCACGGCCATCGCCGACCGGCCCGACGACCTGCGTGCCTGCCTGGCCGTGGCCGGCGACTGGCTGGCCGTCGGGCTGGACCCGAGGCCAGAACGCCTGGCGGCGTTCCCGTGGCGCCGCACCGCCCCGCCGACCGTGGATGCCCTGGTCGGCGAGCTCGTCGGAGCGGGGGTGAGCCGGTTCGTCGTGGCCCACGGCGGCACGGACCCGGACCTCGAGCGGGTGCGATCGCTCGTTCGGTCGTACGATGCCGACATCCTCGTCGCGGGCGGGGTCCGCGACCTCGACGGTCTGCGCCGCCTGCGCGACACCGGGGCGTCGGGCGTCATCCTCGGGGAGGCGCTCCTGTCCGGTGCCATCGAACTTCCCGCCGCCCTGGAGGCCGCCGCATGATCACCCGTCGCTCCACGCCCAACCTCGCCGCCCTGCTCGCCAGCCTCCTCGTGGTGGCGGCCTGCACGGACCTTGGCGGGAGCGGAGGCGGACCGGCACCCACCGACGCGGCGGCCAGCCCGACCGCGGCTGGGTTCGCGCCGACCGGCTGCCCGACCGACCAGCCGGCAGCGCTCCCCGCGGGCCAGACCCGGACGGTGGCGATCGCCACCGATCTCGGCACGCTGGAGCTCCGGATCGAGGCCGACCTGTCCCCGATCGCGGCCGGCAACTTCGTCGCCCTGGCCGAGTGCGGCTGGTACGACGGGGTCGTCTTCCACCGCGTCGTCCCGGGGTTCGTGATCCAGGGGGGCGACGGCGAGAACGGCCGCTCGCCGAACGTCAACCCGGCCCTTGTCGGGACCGGGGGGCCCGGCTACACCATCACGGACGAGCTGGTCAGCGCGCCATACGGCCGCGGCGTCGTGGCGATGGCTCGCACGTCCCAGCCGGATTCCGTCGGCTCGCAGTTCTTCATCGTCCTCGACGACGCGGCGCGCGAAGCCCTCGTCAGCGCCAACACCTACCAGATCATCGGGACCGTCACGAGCGGCATGGAGGTCGCCGATGCGATCACGGCCGCAGCCGACGCCGAGATCCCGACGCTACCCATCGTCATGACCGACGTCACCGTCAGCAACCCGTAAACCCGTTCGACCAACCAGCAAGGAGCCAGCCCATGACCCGAGCCACCATCGCGACCGACATCGGCGATATCGACATCGACCTGTTCGACGAGTCCGCCCCCAAGGCCACCCAGAATTTCATCGATCTCGCGAAGAAGGGCTTCTACGACGACGTGATCTTCCATCGCGTCATCCCGGGCTTCGTCATCCAGGGTGGTGACGGCCAGTACGGCAAGAAGTCGTCCCTGGAGCAGAGCCGCGTCGGGACGGGCGGGCCGGGCTACAAGTTCGCCGACGAGCCGA
>CALMZR010000378.1 GCA_937870845.1 uncultured Chloroflexota bacterium | reverse complement strand
AGGGTCTTGGGGACTTCGGTGCGGCTGGGGAAGATCTCGCCGGCTTTGAGCTTGTCGCGGAAGGTCTGGACGATGGTGCGGATTTGGTCGGCAGCGACGACGGCGCGGTCGAGGTCCCTGGCGGAGTAGGCGAGGTCTTCGTCGAGCTGCTCCCAGCGGACCTTGCGGGTGAGGCGGTCGCGCTTGTCGACCCAGAAGTCGGCCTCGACGGTCGCGCCGTGGGCGGTGATGGCGGTCTGGATCTTGTAGATGTCGAAGCCGACGTTGACGCCGTCGGCGACGGCTTGCTCGTGGCCGTACTCCATGACCAAATTCTGGTTGAAGAAGCCGATGGTCTGCTTGCTGGGGGTGGCGGTGAGGCCGATGAGGAAGGCGTCGAAGTACTCCAGCGTCTGCCGCCACAGGTTGTAGATGGAGCGGTGGCACTCGTCGGTGACGATGACGTCGAACGTCTCGATGGGGATGGCCGGGTTGTAAGCGACCGGGGGCGGCTCGCGGTCGGACGAGCGGGCGAAGAACGACTCTTCCTCGGCGGCCGGGTCGAGGTCGTCGTCGCCGCGCAACATGGAGTAGAGGCGCTGGATGGTGAGGATGCAGACGCGGTTGACGGGGTCGATGCGGTTCGAGGCGAGGTGCTGGACGTTGTAGAGCTCGGTGAACTTGCGGCCGTCGTCGGGCGCAGCGTAGGTCTGGAACTCCTTGAGCGTCTGGCGGCCGAGGTTGGCGCGGTCGACTGAGGAAGAGGACGCGGGTCGCCCCGCCGAACTTGATCATGCGATAGATGGCGGAGATGGCGGTGAAGGTTTTTCCGGAGCCGGTCGCCATCTGGATGAGGGAGCGCGGGCGGTCCTGAGCGAGGGAGCGTTCCAGCCTCATGACCGCCTCGATCTGCGCCGGCCAGAGGACGGTTTAGACGAGGGCAGGCATGTGACGGAGGCGGCCGCGAAGGGTGGCGTTTTCGGGACCGAGACGGCTCAGTTCGGCGATCCAGGCGGCGAAGGTTTCCGGGCGGTGGAACGAGAAGACGCGCCGGGAGCGCGGCTCGGGATCGAGCCGGTTGGTGAACCAGGTCTCGATGCCGGTCGATTCGTAGAGGAAGGGGAGCGGGCGCACCGGGGCGGGCATGGTCGTCGGCAGACCCTCGGCGTACTTGGCGGTCTGGATTTCGACGCCGGAGAGGGTGTCGCCTTCCTTCTTGGCTTCGACGGCGCCCACGGCCTGGCCATCGACGAAGAGAAGGTAGTCGGCTTCGCCGTAGCCGGGCAGGGGGAACTCGCGGACAGCGACGCCCCGGCTCGCGTGGAGATTGATGCGCGAGACGTCCTGCACGGCCCAGCCGGCCGCGGTCAAGGCGGCGTCGATCGTCTCGCGAGCGACGAGTTCGGGGGTGAGGAGCACGGCGGTCTCCCAAACGGAGCAATGGGATACGGGAACGGATTGCGGTATCTCGCCATAACCATATTCTCACATTGAGGAGTTTCGTTCCATGCGATGTCACTAACGCGGTGCAGAAGTCGTGTCATTCCGAGCGGCAGCGAGGGCTCCCATGCATCAACTCGGCGTCAGGGGGCGTCACTGCAATGTGACGCGAGATTCCTCCTTCGTCGGAATGACACGGTCTTGGTCGCGGCGCTGTACTACCGGGGGTGGCTGGCGTGGCGCGCAACGGGCGTGTCATGCTGGGGAACGAAGCATCTCGGACTCCAGGTGCGTTCGCTCGTGGAGCCGAGATTCTTCGCCTGCGGGCTCAGAATGACACGGTGGCTGCGGCGTGCAGATGGGGAGTTGGCTAGGCATGGGGCGGGTGAAGGTCGGGGTGATCGGGTTGGGGGAGGTGGCGCAGGTGATTCACCTGCCGATCCTGGCGGCGCTCTCCGACCGCTTCGAGATCGCGGCGGTGTGCGACATCTCGCCGACGCTGGTGCAGGTCATCGGGGATCGGTACGGGGTCGCGCATCGGTACGACGACCCGGTGGCGCTGACGCAGCAGGCGGATCTGGACGCGGTGTTCGTGCTCAACAGCGACGAATACCACGCCGATAGTGTGGTAGCGGCGGCGTACAACCACAAGCACGTGCTGGTCGAGAAGCCAATGTGTCTCAATCTCAACGAGGCGCAGGCGATCATCCAGGCGCGGGATGCCGGGGGCGTGCGGGTGATGGTCGGCTACATGCGCCGCTTCGCGCCCGCCTTCGTGCAGGCCAAGGCGATGCTGCCCGGCCTGGGGGCGATCCGGTACGCGCGCATCCGCGACATCATCGGGCGCAACCGGCTCATCGTCGACCAGTCGAGCGTGGTGCTGCGCCCCGACGACATCCCGCCGGAGATGCAGGCGGAGCGGGCCGAGCGGGCGGTCAATCTGGTCGAGCAGGCGATTGGGGAGGCGCCGCCGGATATCGTCGGGGCGTATCGCTTTCTGCTCGGGCTCAACAGCCACGACGTCTCGGCGATGCGCGATCTGCTGGGGGCGCCGCAGGGGGTCGTCTCGGCGCGGCAGTGGAACGGCGGCCGCTTTCTGGTGGTCGTCTTCCAGTACGAGGGGTACTGCGCGGTGCTCGAATCGGGGGTGGATGAGCAGATCCGCTTCGACGCGCACCTGGAGGTCTACGGACAGACGACGTCGCTGCGCGTCCAGTACGACTCGCCGTACATCCGGCATCTGCCGACGACGCTGGTGGTCCACGAGACGAGGGGGGAGGCCTACGAGGAGCGCGTGCTGCGCCCGACGTTCACGGACCCGTACACGCACGAGATCGAGCACTTCTACGAGGTGGCAGCGCGGGGCGTGGAGCCGCGGACGCCGCCGGAGGATTTCGTAGAGGATCTGCGGATCATGCGTCAGATCGTGGACGCGATGCGGGCATGACGGGGCTATCGGCTATCGGCTATCGGCACGAAATTCGGCAGCGTCCTCGTGGGAGGCGAGGGACGGGGCGTTTTGCGCGGTTGGGCCTAGCCGTCGTGGTCGAGCTGATCGATGGCCAGGGCGAGCTGAACGAGGGTGGCGTCGATCTGGTCGAGCTCGGCTTCCAGGGACCGAAAATCGTCGCCGCGGCGCAGGTGGCGGCGCAGGATCTGGGCGCGCAGCATGACGACGGTCAGCGGCGTGCGCAGGGCGTGCATGTCGGGCTGGCGCGTTTCGTCTTCAGTTGGATGGCGCCGGCGCGGGGCCGGCGGCGTGGACTGGTCGTCCATGGGTCGTCTTCCACCTCGGGGGTGAAATTGCAGGAATTGGGCCGCGCCTTCCGCGGCTCCTGCCGTGGCCGCGATCGACGGGCCACGAAACGAGCCTATGCCGCGTACGGACGCGGGGGCGGGACGCGCCGGCATCCGGGGAGACCGCGTGGTTCTTGACGCCGCCAACGCCGCCCCGTAGGCTCTGGACCGGCCGCGGCGGTGGGCTGGCCGCCGTGCCGAGCGTAGCCATGAAGGAGCACGTCGCGTCGATGAAAGTCGCCTATGTTTTCAGCACGTCGGGGCATACCGCGTCGTACAAGCTGGGGAAGATGATCCTGCCCCAGCTGGAGCAGGGGACGCACGGGGTCGAGGTGGTGGGGCTCTTCTTTTTCGACGACAACAATTACATCCTGCGCCAGGGCGACCCGATCGGCGAGCGCCTGGCCAAGGTGGCCAGGGAGCAGAACATCCTGCTGATGATGTGCGACCAGTGCGCCATCGAGCGGGGTCTGGCCGAGGGGGAGCCGGGGACGGTCCCCAGCCCGGTGCAGGCGGTGGGGACGGTGGAGGGGGTGCAGGTCGGCTGCTTCCCGGATTTGTACGCGGCGCTGGCGGGGAACATGCCGGATCAGGTGATTACGTTGTAGGGCGGGCTTGCCCTCACGCCCCAACCCCCAACCCGAACGACCCTCACCCCAACCCCTCTCCCTTTGCGAAGGGAGAGGGGCTTTTTGCGTCGGGGCGGCCGTCGGGGTCCCAGCCGCGGACGGCGTAGTAGGCGGCGATCTGGCGGTCGAGCCAGGCGGGGGTGAGGGCCGAGTCGTGGCCGTTCGGTTCGAGGAGGCGGGGGGGGAGCGTGTCGAGGGCGCGGGTCCAGCCGTGGGCGAGGTTGACGCGCTTTTTGGTCTCGGTGATGTGGGCGGCGGCGGCGGCGAGGTCGGCGGGGGTGGTGGGGAGGCCGGTGACGGCGCGGTGGAGGGCGGCGCCCTCGTCGTGGACGTCGGCGATGGCGTGGCGCAGGAACTTGCACAGCGTCAGGGAGTCGAGGAGCGCGGCCTGGTCCTCGGCGGCGGCGGCGGCGGCGGCGCGGGCGCGGGCGTCGGCGGCGGGGTCGAGGCGGTCGGAGAGGTCGACGTCGTAGGCGGAGGAGCGGTTGTGGCAGGCGCCGCGGGCGGCGACAGCCAGGCCGAGGGCGAGGGTTTTGAGCTTGCGCGGGTCGTAGCCGGGCAGTTCCAGGCCTTTGACGTGCATAGCCCAGGCCTCGCTCCCCTGGCCGACGCGGGCTGAAGCCGCCCGCGAGCCTTCGGCGAGCAGATCGCCCAGTCCTTCCCGGAATCCGATCTGGTGCAGCGAGCGCAGCAGCGCCGGGCCGTCGCCCCAGCGTGGGATCTCCTCTTCCGGGACGCCGAGATCGACGCCGCGCTCGCGGCACTCCATGGCCCAGGCGATCGTGCCGCCGGCGGAGATGGCGTCCATGCCGAGGTCGTCGCAGAGGGCGGAAGCGCGCAGGACGACGTTAGGATCGCCGACGCCGCAGAGGGAGCCGAGGGCGAAGAGGGTTTCGTACTCGAGGCGGGTAGTGAGGGGTGGGCCGCCGTCTCGGGCGCCATAGTGGTGCTCGCAGCCGACGGTGCAGGCGGCGCAGGCGTGCTGGCCGGCGTGGTGCTCCAGGCGCAGCGTTTCGCCGGAGAGCGCCTCCGCCGCGGCGAAGGAGCCAGCGCCGAAATTGCGGGTGGGGAGGAGGCCGAGGCGGTTGAAGAAGGCGACGTTGGCGACGGTGCCGATGTCGCGGTACTTGGCGGTGGCCGGCCCCAGGCTGCGAGCGGCCAGGTCCCGCGCCAGCGCGGCCACGCCGCGGGGATCGGCCGCCGGGGGGAGGCGGCTGCCGCGTACGGCGATCGCCTTCAGGCGCTTGGCGCCCATGACGGCCCCGGCCCCGGTGCGGCCGGCCAGGCGGCCGTCGTTGGCGATGGCGGCGTAGCGGACGCCGCGCTCGCCGGCGGGGCCGATGGCGGCGACGCGGTAGCCGGTCCCCAACTCGGCGCGCAGGCGATCGGCGGTTTCGCGCGGGGAGAAGCCCAGGAGGGCATCGGCGGGCCGGAGCGAGGTCGCCCCGTCCTCGATCACCAGGACACTCCAGGCTGGGGCGATGCCGGTGACGGCGAGGGCGTCGTGGCCGGTGCGCTTCAGCTCCAGGGCGAGGTAGGAGGAGGAGAGGGAGTCGCCGATGAGGCCGGTCTGGGGGGAGCGGGCGGCGACGGCAATCTTGCTGGAGGTGGTGATGCCGGTGCCGGCGAAGGGGGACGCAGCGAAGATGAGGGGGTTGTGCGGGCCGAGGGGATCGGCGCCGGGCGGGCAGAGGTCGAGCAGGAGGCGGCTGGCGAGGCCGATGCCGCCGATGGCGTGGCGGAAGAGGTCGTCGGGGAGCGGTTCGACCCAGCCCGCGTCTGGAGCGTCTCCCAGATCGACGCGAAGGAGGCGGGCGTGGACGCCGCCGATGCGGGAGGTCATGACGTCATCCGCCGGCGGCGCTGGCCACGAGCAGGACGGTGGTTCCCTCCCGCAGCGGGTGCGACGGGTCGCGCGTGAAGCGCTCGGCGACGACGAAGCTGTAGCCGTCCAGGGGCCAGCCGCTCTCCGGGTCGAGGACGCGGCCGGCCAGGATGGGATGGCGTTTCGCCAAGTCCGCAGCTAGCTCGCCGAGGGTTTCCCCGGACGCGAGCAGCGTGCGCTCGCCGGCAAGGAGGCGGGGCACGCCGAAGAGTTCTACGCGCAGGGTAATGGGATGATTGGGTGATGGGGTGACGGGGGAAGCGTTGGGACTGTGGGTCATTGCCGGGGGCTCCTCTGCCGGTGCTTTTGGATGATAGCAGCGCGTTGGCGCACGATGCCGTTCCCACGCGAGTATCCGCGGCGCGGTCGTTGCGACGACGGGCGCAAGGCGCCTAACCGGCAAAGCCGCACGGCTGCCGCATGCACGGCCATTGACGCGCGGTCCCGCGCGGCCGATGATAGGAGCACGCTCGCCGCACGCCCCGCAAAGGTTCCACGCGTGGTCCACCCGACACCCGCCGCCTCGCACCGCCCCCGACCGGCGCCTCTGGCCGCCCTCCCGGGCCGGGAGCGACTTGGAGCGCCGCTTCCCGCTCCGCTCACCTCCTTCGTTGGGCGGGAGCGCGAGGTGGCGGGCGCCGCCGAGCTCCTGCGCCGCGACGATGTCCGCCTGGTCACCCTGACCGGCCCCGGCGGGGTCGGCAAGACCCGCCTCGCGGTCGCGCTCGCCGAGGAGCTGGCGGCTGACTTCGCCGACGGCGTGGCCTTCGTCGACCTGGCGCCGTTGGCCGACCCCAACCTCGTCGCCCAGACGATGGCCTCGGCGCTCGGGCTGCGTGGGGCCGCGGATCGACCGTTCGCCGAGCGGTTGGTCGACGCG
>CALMZR010000377.1 GCA_937870845.1 uncultured Chloroflexota bacterium | reverse complement strand
CCAAGCGACTCCTCCTCGAAATCGAGGTGCGAGAGCAGGTGCTCCTCCAGCTCGGTCAGCGCGGCGACCAGCTCGAAGCGGCTGACGCCCGAGGCATCGGTCGGCAGCTTGCCCGCCTCGACGGCGATCCGCTCCGTGATGTGGTGGACCGTGAGATGATCCTCCTCCAAACGGTCGACGACGCGGTTCAGCGAGGGGTCCTGCTTGCGCACCATCGGGAAAAGCGCCGCGTCCTCGATGGTGTGGTGGGCGTGGACGAAGCGGCAGTAGCGCCAGCAGCCGAACTTGAGCTGCCACAAGGGGCTGTTGGTCTCCAGATTGCGGATTTCGGCCAGGATCGTCCGCGGCGAGAGGCCGTCGCGGGCGTCGCGGGCCAGGCGGCGCACCGTCTCCAGGTCGCGGCGCAGGTAGGCGTGGATGGTCAGCAGCTCGCGGAACATCCCCTCGTGCGGGGCGCCAGGTTCACGATTCGCAACAGCCGCCAAGGTCGCCATTCTCCCGCTCGCGTAGGCGACGAGTCGTCGCCCAACCATGATGCATGTGCATAGTTCTATCGTGATGACCTGGATTCCGACCAGCACGGGTTGGCGGCGCGGTCCCCGGGAGGCGTTCCATGGCTGACTATGGCCACGACCTGCAGTTCGGCTTCTTCCTCGACCCCGCGACCGGCAACCCCGCGCGGACGGTCGAGATCGCGCGCATTCTCGACGACCTGGGCTACGACCTGATCGGGGTGCAGGATCACCCGTACCAGCCCAAGCACTTCGACGCCATGGCGCTGATGGCCTTCATCCTGGGGCAGACCGAGCGCGTGCGCGTCTTCCCCGACGTGGCGAACCTGCCGCTGCGGCCACCCCTGCTGCTGGCCAAGGAGGCGGCGACGCTCGACCAGCTCAGCGGCGGCCGCTTCGAGCTGGGGCTCGGGGCGGGCGCCTTCTGGGACGCCATCCGGGCCATGGGCGGCCCGACCCGGGAGCCGCGCCAGGCGCTGGCGGCGCTGCGCGAGGCCATCGGGCTGATCCGCGCCTTCTGGAGCGGGCAGTCGTTACGCCACGACGGGGAGTTCTACCAGGCGATGGGCGCGCGGCCCGGGCCAACGCCGGCGCACGACATCGGCATCTGGCTCGGCGTCATCGGCCCGCGGGCGCTGCGCCTGACCGGTGAGCTGGGGGACGGCTGGGTTCCCTCGATGGCCTACGCGCCGCCCTCCCAGGCGGCGAAGTCGCACGCCATCATCGACGAGGCAGCGCGCGCCGCGGGGCGTGACCCGGCGGCGATCCGGCGCATCTACAACATCGGCGGCGACGTGGCCCCGGTGATCGAGGCGGGGCTGAGCGACGACGACCAGCAGATCGTGGGCCCGCGGGATCATTGGGTCTCCGTGCTCACGCACCTGGCTGTCGATCTGGGATTCTCGACCTTCGTCCTCTGGGGCGTGCCCACGGCGCCGCGCTTGCGCATGTTCATCGAGGAGATCGCGCCGGCGGTGAAGGCGCGGGTGGCGGAGGCGCGGGAAGCGCGGGGGATTACGGCATTTCGGTAAGTTGCCGCTTGCCCCATTCCCGTAGCGCGTACGGGGGCATGTCCCGGAACGTTGGCACAGACTGGATCGCGCACGAGGAAGCGAGACGCGGAGCGGTGATCCGAACGACGATAGCCAAGCGAGTGCGACGGGCGCAGGCGCGGTTTTCGCGGCTGGTGGTGATCCTCATTGGGCGAGGGCTGTTCGGGTTTCGCATCGAGGTGAGCGGGCGGGGGCATGTGCCGGCCGGGGAGCCGCTGATCGTGGCGGGGGGGCCGCACCGCAACTGGGTCGATGGCTTTCTGCTGATGATCGCGCTGCCCGCCCTGCCGCGGCTGACCTTTCTGGCCTCGGAGAACGTCTCCGATCGGCTCTGGAAACGGGTCATCGTGTTCATCGCGGGCGGGTTCGAAGCAGTCTCGTTCAGCAGCGCGGTGAATCGGGAGGCGCTGACGGCGGCGCAGGAGGTGCTGCGCCGGGGGGACCGGCTGGGCATCTTTCCCGAGGGGTGGGACCACCTCGACGGGCCGATGCGGGAGATCGGGCCGTTTCGGCGCGGGGTGGCCTTCATCGCCCAGCAGTCGGGGCGGCGGGTGCTGCCGGTAGCGCTGACTGGGTCGAAACCGCTGTGGCGGGGCAAGACGCTGCGGGTGCGCATCGGGGCGCCAATCGATCCGCCCGCACCTGATGCGGATCGGGCGGAGCAGCAGGCATGGAGCGACGCGTTGCGCGCAGCCTTGCAAGCGCTGATCCCGCCGGAGCCGCCGGAGATTCCGGTGGAGGAGCGGCGGTGGCCGTGGCTGACGGATTTGTTCAATTGACGTCGTTCTCCACGTGAGCCGCCGGGTCACAGGAGGCGAATCCCGACTTTGCTATGCTCCGGGCAGGAGGTGAGCGATGAGCGTGATGCTGCCCCCAGAGGTCGAAGCCAAGATTCTCAAGCGCGTCGAGTCCGGGCGCTACCACGACGCCGGCGAGGTGGTCGCCGATGCGATGCAACGCCTCGAAGAGCACGAGCAGTTGGAGCACCTACGGGCCTTGCTCGAAGTCGGTCGGCAAGACGAGCTGCGGGGTGATTGGGTTGTCTATTCTCCGGAACTGATGGACGACATTTATCGCAGAGCGGAGGAGCGGTTGCGCCGCGGCGAAGAACCCGATCCCGATGTCTGCCCGTGAGCCCGAGCTTCGTCTTGCCCGTGCGGCCGAGCGGGATTTGGAAGCGATCGCGATGTACACCGGCCGCACCTGGGGCGCAGCACGCGAAGTATCGCCGCGCGATCGACCAGGCGTTCGCCGTGCTGCGCGATCATCCCCAGATTGGCCGGCCGAGAGACGACCTGTGTCCCGGTTGCCGCGGTTTCCCGGTCGAGTAGCACGTCATCTACTACGACCAGCCCGACGACCACACCATCTTCGTGCGGCGGATTCTGCATGCCCGTCAAGATGCCAAAGCCGCGCTGACCGATCCGCGCTCGTGAGCGCCAGGCATGGCGATCCAGGGCGACGAATGAGGTGACTCGATGAGCCTAACGCTGACGCCAGAGATCGAAGCGAAGATCCGGGAACGGGTCGATTCCGGCCGCTACGGCGACGCCGCCTATGTCATCAGCGCCGCGCTGCGTCTCCTCGAAGAGCGTGAGCGATCCGAGCATCTCAATACCTTGCTCGCCGTTGGCTTGGAGCAGGCGAAGCGGGGCGAACTGGTGGAGTTCACGCCCGAGTGGGTCGCGGACCTCGAGCGCAGGGTCGAAGAACGGATGTTGATCGGAGAAGCCGGTGAGGAGGCGCCACGATGAGCGTGAACCTGACCCCAGAGCTCGAAGCGATGATCCGCGAACGGGTCGAGTCCGGGCGCTACAGCGATGCCAGCGCGGTCGTCGATGATGCCATGCAGTTGCTGAAGGAGCGCGAACGCTCCGAGCATCTCAATGCATTGCTCGCGATCGGATTGGACGAATTGCGGCGCGGCGAAAAGGTGAGGTTTACGCCAGAGTTGTTGGAGGAGATCGATCGGAGGGTCGAAGAACGGTTTCTCCGCGGAGACGAGCCCAACCCCGATGTCTGCCCGTAGGGTCGACGTTCAACTCTCT
>CALMZR010000376.1 GCA_937870845.1 uncultured Chloroflexota bacterium | reverse complement strand
ATGTTAGATGGGATCAAGGCAGTTCCGCTTGGTCTGACAATGGGAATGCCACCCAGCATCGTCGCCAAGGATTGGCTTATCGCATCGTCGAAGACCGCCGTTAGATCCGCCACTGTGAACGGGGCCGTGTCGTTAAGCGTTCCGCCCAGGCTTGACCATTTTTGGCTAAACGGAATGAGAGCCCCTGCGGGTATGGCAAGCTGCGGCATGGGGGCTAGAGGCGCCAAAATGGTTCCAGTCGCGCACGGTCTATCATGGCGGGATTATACGGAACCTTTTCTCGGAGTCCGAAGTCAGGAGTTTTCCCATGGTCGAGCCTTCCAGACGAGGCATCGAGTGAAACGAACAAGCAAAGCCGAAGATGCGCCAACCACGCCGGGCGAGTTCCTGGCGGAAGAGCTCCTCGCTGGTTCTGGCCTGACCCAGGCGGCGCTGGCGCGAGCGCTCGGGATTTCGCCGAACCGCGTTACGGAAATCGTGAACCATCGGCGGCGCATCACGGCCGACACCGCGCTGCGGCTCGGGCTGTTCTTTGGGACGATGCCGGAGTTCTGGCAGAATCTGCAAGCGCACGACGACATGACGATGGCGCGACGGGCCCTGCCGCCCGATGTGGCCGAAAAGATCGTGGCGCAGCGCGTCGCCTGACGCGGCAATTCCGAGCGAGCTTTCCATGCCCGACCATCCTGACGGCGCCAGTCGCATCCCGGAGTTCCAGAGCCGCGAAGAAGAGGCTGAGTTCTGGGAGACCCACGACGTCACCGACTACCTCGACGAACTGCGGCCGGTCGAGGTGAGCTTCGCGCCGGGATTCTCATCAGGGCTCATGATTCGGCTCGACCGAGCCGATTGGGACGCTCTTGGCCGGATCGCCGCGGAACGCGGGACCGATCCCGCGACCCTGGCCCGGGTGTGGATCAAGGAGCGCTTGCGGGAGGCAGGAGTGTAGATCGGGGGGTCATCCTCGATCCCGCGTCGGCTACACTCCGTACCCTGTGTTGACGACTCCACCGGCCAACTCCGCCGCGCCGGAAGCGACTCCCGCCGATCGCCAGGCAGCCCTCGATCTGGTCCACGGCGAGATCGCCGCGTGTCGCCGCTGCGTCGAGGCCGGGTTCATCCCGAAATCGCTCCCCATCTTCCACGGCCACGCCGGGTTACGGCTGATGATCGTGGGGCAGGCGCCGGGGCCGACGGCGGGGGAGCGGCCGCTGCCGTTCACCGGGGCGAGCGGGCGGACGTTGCAAGGGTGGCTGGAGCGGGCGGGGTTTGCGCCGGGGGCGCTACACGAGCAGTTCTATCTCACGAGTCTCACCAAGTGCTTTCCCGGGCCGGCGATCGGGGGCGGTAAGGGCGATCGGCCGCCTTCCGCCCGGGAGATCGCGCTCTGCGCGGGGCACCTCGACCGCGAGATCGCGCTGGTGCGGCCGGAGATTGTGGTGTCGCTGGGGCGGATGGCGGCGGAGCGGCTCGACCCAACGGGGCGGAGGCTGCCGCTGGCGGAGCTGGTGGGGAGCGTTCGGGACGCCGAGCGGGCGGGGCACGCGTTTCGCCTGATTCCGTTGCCGCACCCGTCCGGGGTCTCGCGCTGGCTGAACGAGCCGGCGCATCGGGCGCGGCTGGAGGCGGGGCTGGCGGTGTTGAGGCGGGCCGCGGAAGGCGGAAGGCGGGAGGGGTACGACGCGTCCCGGCGCGACGGCGTATCCTTTTCCCCCTGAACGGCTCCCGATCCGCGCCGGCCGCGCCGACCCCACTGCGCGCGGCGCCACGTTTTCGCCAGGGCGACGTTTGGGCACGATCCGGCCGCTGGCGGTTGCCGGGACCGGGGCGATGGCACGCATCGTGACGTGGGTCGTACGCATGCCTTGCGCGCGGCGGCGCGGTGGAGACGAGGCGAGGAACGGCCGAGGTGACGAGTCGACCCCACGATGACCGGGCGCCGGGCACGTTCTTTGCCCGGCTGGGCCGGGGCATGGCCCGCTTCCACACGCTCGTCGTGGTGGTGTGGGCGCTCGTCCTGGCCGGCAGCGCGTGGATGGCGCCGCGCTTCCACGAGGCGCTGACGGGGCCGCCGCTCGACGTGACCGGCTCCGAGTCGTACCGGGCGCAGGAGCTGATCGCGCAGCGGTTCGCACAACCCTTCGCCGAGCAGGATCTGGTCGTCTTCGAGTCGGAGACGATCGTGGCCAGCGAGCCGGAGTTCCAGGCGGTCATCGCCGGGGCGCTGGAGAACGTGCAGGCGCTGCCGGGGGTGATCAACGTCATCTCCCCCTACGATCCGCGCGCCGAGGGACTGGTCTCGCAAGATGGCTACGTCGCCACGGCGGTGGTCGGGCTGAGCGGGAGCAACGCCGAGCGGCAGGCGCTGGCCCCGCGCCTGATCGCGGCGGCGGAGGCGGCGCAGACGGAGGAGGTGCGCGTCTACGTCACCGGGCGCTCGCCGCTGATCGTGGAGCTGGTGGAGCAGGAGCAGGAGGACCTCACCCGCGCCGAGCAGTTGGGGCTGCCGCTGGCGTTGCTGATTTTGCTGATCGCCTCCGGGGCGGTGGTGGCGGCGGGGGCGCCGATCCTGCTGGCCCTGGCCGGGACGACGGTGACCTTCGGCGTGCTGGGGGCGGCGTCGGGGTTCACCGAGTTCAATTTGTTCGTGCCGAACATCGCCACCATGATCGGGCTGGGGGTCGGCATCGACTACGCGCTCTTCGTCGTCAACCGCTACCGGGAGGAGCTGGAGCGGGGGGTGGAGCCGTCCGCGGCGGTGGAGATCACGTCGAAGACGGCCGGCAAGACGGTCTTTTTCTCCGCCTTCACGGTGCTGGTGTCGCTGTCGGGGCTGGTGCTGGTGGACGCGCGCATCTTCCGCGAGCTGGCGGCGGGGGCGATGACGGCGGTGGCGGTGATGGCGCTGGGGGCGCTGACGCTCGTGCCGGCGGCGCTGGCCTGGCTGGGGCCGCGGGTCAACGCGTTGGGTCTGCCGGGGCGCAGCCAGCAGACGGTCAGCTTCGGGGGGGACGCCTTCTGGGCGAACTGGGCGCGCATGATCATGCGGCGGCCGGGGCTGTGGGCGCTGTTCGCCATCGCCATTCTGCTGGCGCTGGCCTGGCCGGTGCTGCGCATCAATCTGGCGCTGGATACGGGGACGGAGGATCTGGCGCAGCGCTCGGCGGGGCAGGGGCGGGAGATTCTGGAGCGGGAGTTCAACGAGGGGCGCATCTCGCCGTTGCAGGTGGTCTACGTCAGCGAGGACGGGCCGCTGGACAACGCCGACCTGGACGCCATTGCCCGTCTCTCCGAGCTGATCGCCAACGACTACGCGGCGGTGGAGGTGACCTCGGTCACGACGCTGCTCGACCGCTTTCTGGGCGACCACACGCGGGAGTCGCTGGAGCTGGCGGCGGGGTTCCCGCAGGTGGTGGAGGCGACGACCGACCTGATCAACTTCGAGAGCGGGGGAGACATTGCCGTCATCCGGGCTGTGCCGCGCTGGTCGCCCGACTCGCCGGGGCCGCTGCAACTGGTGGAGCGGGTGCGAAACACCATGGTCCCGGCGGCGTTCGAGGAGCACCAACCGGACGCGGCGGTCTACGTGGGGGGGTTGAGCGCGCAGATCGTCGACATCACGGATGAGTCGTTGCGGAAACTCCCGCTCGTGGTGGGGTTGATCGTGGCGTTGTCGTTCGTGCTGTTGGCGCTGGTGTTTCGCAGCATCGCCATCCCGATCAAGGCGATCATCATGAACGTGCTGGGCATTGCCGCCGCGTACGGCCTTCTCGTGGTGGTCTTTCAGGAGGGGGCGGGGGCGCGGCTGTTCGATTTCCGGCCGACGGGGGCGACGCAGGTCTACCTGCCGTTGCTGACGTTCGCGGTGCTGTTCGGGCTGTCGATGGACTACGAGGTCTTTCTGCTGGGGCGGGTGAAGGAGGAGTGGGAGCGGACGCGCAACAATGCGATGGCGGTGGAGCGGGGGTTGCAGCGGACGGGGGCGGTGATCACGGCGGCGGCGGCGATCATGGTGGTGGTGTTCGCGGCGTTCATTTTTGCGCGGCTGACGGAGGTGAAGTCGCTGGGGTTCTCGCTGGCGGTGGCGGTGTTTCTGGACGCGACGTTGATCCGGATCATCCTGGTGCCGGCGGCGATGCAGTTGCTGGGGAATTGGAACTGGTGGTTTCCGGGGTGGCTGGACAAGAGATTGCCGAGGATTGATCTGGCGGAGTGAGGGGAAAGAAGGCGAGCGGATCGTTGGTGGCAGGGCACGGCATGCCGTGCCCCTACGGGCGGCGTGGTCGAGCCGGCGTGAATGTGCGCGGGATCGGGTTGTCGGGATGTAACGAATCGTCGCGCCAACGGGCAGGGTTCGTGGCGATGTAGTTGCGTAGTTGATCGAGGGAGCGCTCGTTGCGCACGATATGCTCGTGGTAGTTGGATTGCCAAAGTGATGGGATGCGGACGGGCGCGAGGGGGCCGAGGCGGTCGGCGAGGAGGGCACGGCATGCCGTGCCCCTACGGGGGTCGTCGTTGATGGTCTTGGTGACGGCGGCCTTGAACGAGCGGACGATGGTCGGGATCGAGCCGGGCGCCGGCGCCCCGAACCGTTCGCGCGATGGCGCCAACCCGGCCGTAGGGGCACGGCATGCCGTGCCCTCGTCCCCGGCGACTTGGTGGCCGAGAACCACGATGCCATGAATATGGTTCGGCATGACGACAAAGGCGTTCAATTCGGCGGCTTGGAAATGGTTCGGGATGGCTGCCCAGCACGCTGCGACGACCTCGCCGATTGGCGTCAGGAGCGCCTCGCCATCGCGGACATCGGCGAAGATGCAGGCGCGGTCCCGCGCACAGATCGTGATGAAGTAGGCGCCGGCCTGGGCATAATCGTAGCCCCGGAGGCGGATCGAGCGGCGATGATGGTGAGCGGGATCGTACATCGTTAGGGGGCGGTCCCGATCTCGACCTCCACCGGCCGCAGGTCGGGGAGCGTCGTGACGAGGGGTGGCGTGAAATAGAGGGCGAGGGCTTCGCCAAGGATTGCGAGAGCCTCCTCTGCCGTCTCGCCCTGACTGGCGACGTCGACTTCGAGGCATTGGGCGACGTACCAATCGCCCTCGTGCGTGATGCTGGCAGTGAAGGTGCGCTTCATGGCGTTGATCCGTCAGAAGATGGCATGTTGGCGAAAAGGTGCGGGCGCTCAACCGAGGAGCGTCCGGGGCCGTTCGCGCAGCATGTCTTCGGCCTCCTGCACGATGGCCCGCACGATCTCGCCCGCCGGCCGCGCCGAGGCGATCAGCCCGGCGGAGACGCCCGCGCTTATCCCGGCCACGGACAGGTCGGCGCGCTCGTTGCCGGCGGCGACCTCGGCTTGCAGCGCCTGGCGGTGGGCGGGGATCTCGGATTCGCGGCCGGCCCAGCGGTCGATGAAGGCGTTGCGCAGCACGCGATCCGGGTTTTCGGGGGGGAAGGGGCGCTCCGCGATCAGGTCGTAGAGGCGGGTCTGGACGGTGTCGTCGGAGGTCGCGGCGAGGACCGCCTCCTGTTCCCAGGACGGTCCGCCCCACTCGTGGCTGGTGACGAAGCGGGTGCCCATCCAGGCGCCCTGGGCGCCGAGCAGGAGCGCCGCGGCCAGGCCGCGGCCGTCCGCGATGCCGCCGGCGGCGACCACCGGGATCGGCGCGACCGCATCGACGACGGCCGGCAGCAAGGCGAAGGTTCCCAGGGCGCCGGCGTGCCCCCCCGCTTCGCCGCCCTGGGCGATGATGACGTCGGCGCCGGCCCGCGCGGCCCGGATGGCCTGCGCGAGCGTCTGCACCTGGACGAAGATTTTGACCCCCGCCGCGTGGGCCGGGGCGACGAAGGGCGTCGGGTCGGCGAAGGAGTGGTTGATCGCCGCTACGCCCTCGTCCAGCGCCACCTGGGCCAGCTCCTCGGTGTCCGGGAACGAGGAGATGAAGCCGACCCCGAAGGGGCGCGCGGTGAGCGACCGGGCGATGCGGATCTGCTCCCGCAGCCACGGCGCGCCGTCGGGGTTCGTGCCCCCGATCATGCCGAAGCCGCCCGCCTCGGAGACCGCGGCGGCGAGCTCGCCCGTGGCGGTTCCGGCCATCGAGGCGTTGAGGATGGGGTGCTTGATGCCGAGCAACGTACAGAGCGGGGTGGTGATCATGAACGGCCTCCAACGCCACGGAGCTGCCCTGTCGTTCGAGGGCGGCGCTCACTTCAAGCGGACCCTCCGGATGCGGTAACGCCTCCCGCCCTTCCCCGTTTCCGCCCGACAGCGGTCGTGGCTCCGGGGATGGTCGGTGGTTTGTGGCCGGGCACGGCATGCCGTGCCCCTACAGTGTCGCAGAATCAGGGAGCACGCCGTCCGCTGACCGGACACGCCCTGACCGGATATCAGGGTATCGTCAAAATGGGTCATACCCGCGAAGTGGCATCATGCGTGGAGGGCAACGGATGGATCTGCTCGATCGGCTGCTGGAGCACGACCGCTGGGCGACGGGTCAGCTGTTGGAGGCGAGCCGCGGGCTGGATGAGGCGCGGCTCGATCGGGAGTTCGACGTCGGGCATCGGACGCTGCGCGAGACGTTTTCGCACATGATCGTCAACGTCGAGTTCTGGACCGGGTTGATGACCGGAACGCCGGCCGCGACGTGGACTGGCGGATCCTCGGTCTCGGCATTGAGCGATTGGCACGAGCGCGCTTACGTGGCCTTTGCCGACTTCGCGCGGCGGGCGCGCGACGAGGGGCGGCTGGAGGAGACGTACATCGACCACTACGACGCGCGCAAGTCGATCGCCGGCACGGTGCTGATGGTCGTGCTGCATAACGAGGAGCATCGCACCGAGGTGCGGCACATGCTGGCGCGCCTCGGCGTGGCCGATGTGCCCGAGGTCGACCACGGGCTGTGGGACTATGAGCTGCTGAATGGTTGACCCTGGTCAATCCAGATGGGACATGTCGTTGAGGGTAACGATGGCCCGATTGTGGAAGCGGTCGTCCTGGTGCAGGTGGGTGATGCCGCCGCTGGCCGCGGTTACGGCGATGCGGCCCGCGGCCTCCAGCGGCATGCCGATCCAGGCGGCGATGACGAAGGTCAGCGCGAAGCCGTGGGTGACGACGACCTGGTACGGGCAGGGGCTGGTCAGGATGCGCTCCATGGCGCGGGAGATGCGCGCGGCGAATTGGCGGCGGGTTTCGGCGCCGGGGATGCCGACGTCGTGATCCAGCCGGTTGCCCATCGGCGGCGGGTGGACGAAGCGCGCGTCGAGCCAGGCCTGGGGTTGGCCTTCGGCGTCGCCGTAGGAGATTTCCCGAAGATCGGGGGTGGGCTGGATGGGCGTTCGCAGCGCGCTCGTGATCGCCTCGGCCGTTTGTCGCGCCCGTTGCAGGTCTGAGGAATAGAGCTCGACCGGTGATCTCGTTCAATTAGGACCGCTACAGTCGGACGGGGGGATGAGGGGACGTATCCTCGGGCTTGGTGAGGTTGCGGTTCGCCAAGTCGGAGGAGGTCCCCTCGTGGCCCAGTGTACCCGTCGCACGCGTCGAACCTTCGCCCGGATCGGCTCCGGGACGAGTCTGTGTTTGCGGTATCGGATGCCCCGCGCGGCCGAGCGGCTGCCCGGCGCCGAGCTGAGCCGGGAGGCCAAGCGGCGGCTGAAGCTCCTGGACTACGCGCGCACCCATTCGGTGGCCGCCACCTGCCGCCACTTCGGCATCGCCCGGTCCACCTACTACCGGTGGGCCAAGCGCTACGACCCGCAACGGCTCTCCCTCCTGGAAAATCGTCCGTCGCGGCCCAAGCGGCGCCGCCGCCCGACCTGGAGCGCTGCCCAGGCGGAGGCGGTGCGCGCCGCGCGGGAGGCGCACCCGCGCTGGGGCCAGGACAAGCTCGCCGTGGTGCGGCGCCGCGCCGGCTCCCCCCTCTCCGTCTCCATGATCGGGCGCATCCTGCGCGACCTGAAGCGCCGGGGGGCGCTCAGCGAGCCGAAACCGGCGCGGTTGCGCCCCCACAGCCGCCACGCCCGGCCGTACGCGGTGCGCAAGCCCAAGGAGCACCCCGTCGCTGCTCCCGGCGACCTGGTCCAGCTCGACACCATGCACCTGACGCCGTTGCCGGGCGTGGAGCGGCGCCAGTTCACGGCGGTCGACGTCGTCTCCCGCGCCGGCGTCCTGGGCGTCCGCTCCTGCGCCACGGCCGGCGCCGCGCGCGACTTCTTGGCCGAGCTGGAGACGCGCCTGCCGTTTCCCGGCAAAGCCCTCCAGGTCGACGGCGGCTCGGAGTTCATGGCCGAGGTCGAGGCGGCCGGCGCCGAGCGCGGCGTGGCCCTGTTCGTGCTGCCGCCCCGCTCCCCCAAGCTCAACGGCCGCGTCGAGCGCCTCAACGGCACCAGCCGCCGCGAGTTCTGGGAGCTCTCCGACGGCGACCTCGAGCTGCCGCCGCTGCAAGCGGCGCTGCGGGCCTGGGAGCACGACTACAATCACGTCCGCCCGCACCAGGCCCTGGGCTACCGAACCCCCGCCGAGCACCTCGCCGCGCTCGGCGCCTCCCCGGTGTAGCGGACGTCCCGAACGAGGACACCGGGGCGTCTTCAGGGATGATCTCGCGGAGGCGCTGGGCGATGCGCGCGGCGTGGAGCCGGCCGAGGTCGGTGAGCGCGCTGCCGTGCCAGCCGCCGACGAGGCCGGCGGTGTGGTGCGTCGCCTGGGGATGGGTGACGACGTAGAGGTGCTTCATGGCCGTTCGTGGGGCGGCCGCGGCGTTACCCCGCGGCGGGCGTGGCGCGCTCCGGCTCGACGGCGACCGGGGCGAAGATCATCATCCCGGCTCCGTCCGGGAGCGCCAGGACGAGATTGCCGCCGTGGCTGCCGTAGGAGATGGCGGCATCGAGGGCGTCGAGGAAGGGCTGCATCAGCGAGCCGGGCGGGCAGCCCCGTTTGGTGGTCCCGCCGATGGAGAGGTCGATCCCCGCCCCGGCGACGGTCCAGGACCCCATGGCGCGGTTGCAGTCGGCCTGGATGGCGAGGCGGCCCTCGGGCAGGAAGGCGACGGTGTAGTGGTCCGGGTGATCCGGGGTCAGGGTGGGTGCGCCATCGTTGGCGACGTTGCCCTGCCACTGCCAGAGGACGCCGGCGAGGGCCGGTTGCAGGCGCAGGACGCCGTCGGGGTCGAAGCGGTAGGAGGTCGCCTGGTGCAGCAGGCGGCCGAAGGCGTTGTCGTGCGAGTCCGGCAGGCAGAGTTGCAGGGTGGCGGCCATGGGGGTCAGCGTGAGGTCGCCGTCCGCGGCGGTGTAGCCGCCGCGGCCCTGGTTGCAGTCGAGGCGGGCGTGGAGGCGGCCGCTGGGGAGGAAGTGCAGGGTGTAGCGCGCCGGGTCGGCGACCGCGACGGGAGAGGCATCGGCCACGGTGTAGTCGGTCAGCTCCCAGACGACGGGCGGGATCGGGCCCGCCGTGGCGTTGGATGGTTCGGAACCCTCGCTCACCGGAATGGTTGCCTCCGTGCCGCCGCCGTGCGTGAGCGCCTCGCTCCCCGGCGCCGGCGGCGTGCCCCGCGCCCCGGCCGGCGCGGCGACCGCCAGCAATGCGAGCCAGACGCCGACGGACGCCGACCTCCAGACGGCCATCATGCGGCAGCCCCGCAACGACGACGACCCGGCTTCACGCCGGCGCGGGCAGGAAGGCGAACGGCTTCGCCGGCTGCAGCCAGGCGGCCACGTTCCCCGAGACGTATTGCCCGTCCTCAACCAGCGCCGCCGCCTCGTCGAGGGTGAGCTTCAGCGTCGGCGCGCCGGGAGCGAAGTCGAGATCGGCCAGATTGATCCAGAGCAGGTACGGGCTCTGGGTCGATTCGAAGAAGTAGACCCGGTTCTTGTGGTCGGCGACGGTGCGCCAGAGGGTGGAGGAGATGTTCGGCTGCCCCGGCGTGGTGATGCCGAGGGGCACGGAGCAGTTGCGGATCACGCCGAAGGCGCTGGCCAGGGCTTTGGTCGCATCGGCGGTCTGGGGGATGGCCTTCATATAGAAGGAGGCGCGCACGAAGCGGTCGGCGGCGCGGTTCGTGCCGGGCAGCATCACCGTGCCGCCGATCTGCTCCCAGTAGGCGTTGAGGGCGAGTTGCTGGTCGAAGACCGGGGAGTTGGTCATCACCTGGTGCTCGCGCCCGTGGTGGATGCGCAGCTCGCCGCCGACGTACTCGACGATGGCGGAGTCGCCGGACGGGTCGGAGAGGGAGAGGTGAGCCGTCCCGGCGTGGCCGTCCGGGGTCTGCACCTCCTTGATATAGAACGGTTCCTGGCGCAGGGCGGCGACCGCCTCGGCGACGGTGGCGAAGGTGTCGAGAACGTACTGGCCCCACGCCGAGACGGCGAGGGGCTTGCGCGGATCGCCGGGTTGCGGGGAGCCGTAGTCCGACTCCGCGAGGTAGAGCATGTTGGCGACGAGTCCCGCTTCGTTGATGCCGTCGACGGTGGCGGCGTCGTAGCCGGCGGTGGTGACGCTGCCGAACCGCGAGGTCCAGCGCAGGGAGTCGGGGCCGGCCGCGCCGTCGCGCTCCAGGCCGCGCGGGTAGACCCACAGGTTCGTGCCCATGGGGGCGAACCAGTCCATGGTACGGGTGGTGATGACGGTCTCCTCGGGGCCGAGGTAGACGGCTCGCGTACACATGATTCGGTCTTCTCCGCGCCTTCCGCCGGTCTTCTGATGAACATCGGTTCGTGCAACGGGCCAGAGCATAGGACAGAGGCGGCATGGGCACAAGAACGGAGGCTACCCGGCCCGTCTATTGACAAATACTCTTGTCAATGGTTCACTGGGGGCATGGACGACGTCGACGTCATCGCCGACCCCGCCGCCGCGGCCGTGGCCCTGGAGCCGATCCGCAGCCGCCTCCTGGCCGAGCTGGCGGAACCCGCTTCCGCGGCGACGCTGGCGGCGCGGCTGGGGATGCCGCGGCAGAAGGTGAATTACCACCTGCGCACGCTGGAGGCGCACGATCTGGTGCGGGAGGCGGAGATCCGGCGCTGGGGCGGGATCAAGGAGCGGCTGCTGGTGGCCAGCGCCGGGTCGTACCTCGTGTCTCCGGAGGCGCTGGGGCCGGCCGCGGCCGAGCCGAGCCGGACGCGAGACCGCCTTTCGGCGGGGTATGTGATCGCGCTGGCCGGACGGGCGGTGCGCGAGGTCGGGGGGCTGCTGCGCGGCGCGCGGCGGGCGAACAAGCCGCTGGCGACCCTGGCGATCGATGCTGAGATCCGCTTCCGCTCCGCGGCGGAGCGGGCGTCGTTCACCCGCGAGCTGACGACCACGGTGGCGGACCTCGCCGCGCGCTACCACGACGAGACGGCTGCCGGCGGGAGGCGGCATCGCCTGGTGGTGATGGCCCATCCCCTGCCGCTCTCCGAGCCAGAGACGAAGGAGGATTCATACCCATGCCGGTGAAGATTGACGATGCCGGTCGGCGCTCGGTGGAGGCCGAGATCGAGGTTCCGGGGACGCCGGAGGAGGTCTGGCAGGCGATCGCTACCGGGCCGGGCATCTCCGCCTGGTTCGTGCCGAGCGAGGTCGAGGAGCGCGTCGGCGGCGCCGTGGTGTGCAATTTCGGGCCGGGGATGGAGTCGCTGTCGACCATCACCGCGTGGGAGCCGCCCCACCGCTTCGTCGCGGAGAGCCGGGATGACCTGGGATCGGACGACCCGACGGTGGCCACGGAATGGAGCGTGCGGGCGCGCTCGGGCGATACGTGCGTGGTGCGGGTGGTGCACAGCTGGTTCATGGACAACGATGCCTGGGACGAGCAGTACGAGGGGCACACCTACGGCTGGCTCTCGTTCTTCCACGTGCTGCGCGCCTACCTGACGCACTTCCGGGGGCGGCCCGGCGCCTCGTTCCAGGTCGTGGGGTCGGCCCCGGAGCCGAAGGAAGCGGCCTGGGCGGCGCTGACCGAGCCGCTGGGGCTGGCCGCGGCCGCGGCCGGGCAGCGTGTGGCGACGCCGGCCGGGGCGCCGCCGCTGGCGGGGATCGTGGAGTGGGCCGGGCAGCCGGCGTGGCCGGAGGAGTTGTTGATTCGCCTCGACGACCCGGCGCCGGGGCTGGCCCACCTCGTGCCGCACCCGATGGGCGGGCAGATCATCTTCACCACCCGCTTCTACCTGTATGGCGAGGATGCGGCGGCGGCGGTCGCCCGCGCCGAGCCGGCGTGGCAGGCGTGGATGAGCGCGCGATTCCCGATGCCGGCGGAGGCGTGCGCCGCGGACTGAGCCGCCGGCAATCCGGGCGCCGGCCGCTACGGCCAGCCGGCGCCCGGGGCGGGCGCCGCGATGGTCAGGAGCTGACCCGTGGGCGCCCCATCCTCCATCCCCTCCTCGCCCCACGCGGCGGCCAGCATGAAGAGCGTGCGCCGATCGGCGCCGCCGAGCATGCAGGCGAAGCAGCCGCGGCCGAGGTGCACGGTCTGGAGGACCTCGCCGCCTTCCCGCACGCGTTGGCAGCGCTGGTTGGGTACGTCAGCGTCGAGGCAGATGCCGTCGGGGTAGCCGTCGAGGAAAGCCCAGACGCGGCGGTTCCCCAGGCTGCCGGGGGCGAGATCGCCGGTGCTGGCGCGGTTGCGCGAGCAGTACGTGCGCGGCCGGAACGAGACGGGGCTCCCCCTCACCGAGTTGGGGACACAGGTCCGCGCCGATTTCGCGGAAGACGACGTGCCGTGGCTGCGAGGCGTGGTGGACGGGTTGGCGAAGGACGGGTTGGCGGTCGCCGAGGAGCGGCCGCCCTACGACGCGGGGGAGCCGGAGGCGCCGGTCAAGCTGCCCACCTGACGGCGAAGCGTTCTGGCCGCGGGCTTATACTGGCCATACTCTGTCATCATCGATGCGCGTCGAGGCAATTGTGGGGCATTCGACGACGAGGCCGATATCCTGGCAATCGCTGTGGCAGCGCGCCAAGGGTCTGGTGGCGCGCCCGGAGCCCGCGGACGGCATCTGCCTGTCGCGGCGGCACGAATTGCTCGCCCGGCTCGCGCCCATCGGGCCGCTGCGCACCGACCGTATCGAGCTGTGGCCGAGCGATGAGGCGCTGTGGATCACGCATACGGCCGATTTCGAGCGGCTGCTGAGCAACTCGGTCTACGACTTTGCGACCGACTACATGCCGAACTGGGCCGAGATCTGGCCGTGCGGAGTCTTGCTGGCCGGGGTCATCGCCCAGAACCCGGAGGCGCTGCGGGGGCAACGGGTGCTGGAGCTGGGGCCGGGCGTGGGGGTGACGGCCGTGGCGGCGCTCCGGGCCGGGGCCGACCTGACGGTGGCCGACTACGACATGGGGGCGCTGGCGCTGACGTCGCTGAACGCGCTGGACCAGACCGGGCGGGAGCCGCGGGCAATGCACCTGAACTGGCGCGAGCCGAGCCGGGAGTTCTTGCGCGTGGCCGGCGAGGGGTGGCCGCTGGTGCTGGGGGCCGATCTGCTCTACGAGCGGAAAGACGTGCGGCCGCTGCTGGCGCTGCTGGAGCGCATCATCCTGCCCGGCGGCGAATTGTGGCTGGGCGAATCGGGGCGGGAGGAGGCGCAGCGGATGGTGAAGGCGCTGCGCTGGCGCAAGTGGTCCGGGCCGAGCGAGCCGTACACCAGCCCGCTGCCGGACCCGAATTACGGGACGTTCGATGTGATTACGGTGCATAAGCTGCGGCGGCCGCTCGAGCAGGAAGACGGCGGCTGATCGTTTGGCTCAATCCAGGGCGGGGCGAACGTCGGTGTGGACGAAATCCTGACCGACGAATAGGAGCGGTTCGTCGAATGCTTTGGCGAGGGCGTAGGCGAAGCAGTCGCCGAAGTTGAGTTGGGCGGGGTGGCCCATGCCTTTGCCGAACTGGCGGTACGCTTCCCGGGCGATGGTTGCCTGAGCGGGGGTGACCGGCTCCAGCCCGATGTCGAGCTCCGCGAAAAGCACGTCGAATCGTGAACGGTTGCGGCGATCGGGATGGCGCTCGACGACGATGGCGGCTTCGAGGAACGTCGCCGCGGACATGCGGTTCGACGGGGACTCCAGCAAGGCTTCGAGGCAGGCTGCAGCCGACGGCTCCCTGAGAACAATCGCGACAAGCGCCGACGAATCGACGATCATTTGGGCAAGCCGGCCTCGTCGTAGAGCAGCTCCTCCAGGTTCACGGCAGCCTCGGGATGCTCCTTGAAACTGGTCTGCAGTTCTTCCACGATGGCGTAGACTCTGGCCCGCCGCTCGGCCTCTTCCTCGGGGGTGCGCAAGCGAGCGAGCCGTTCCTGCACGGCCACGCGCACAGCGGTTTCGTCGTCCTCGCCGGTGCGGCGCACGAGTTCTTCGATCTTGCGGATGGTCTCAGGGGTTTCGATCTGGAGCGCCATGCTTCACTCCTTTCCGTGTTTGTCGAGGCGAGTGTAACGCTCCAAGAAGTCGTATCTGAGCTCGTACTCCGTGAACTCGCCTTCGCGGGGCAAGCCGTTCTCGTCGTAGAGCAATTCGCCATGATCGACCAGCGGCAGGCCAGTTGCTTTGAACCGGGCCTGCAGGTTTTGCACGATGGCGTACACCTTGGCCCGTCGCTCCTCTTTCTCCTCGGGCGTGCGCAACCGCGCGAGCCGTTCGCGAACGGCCGTGTCCACGACCCGCTCTTCGCTTTGGCCGGTGCGCCGAGCGAGTTCTCGAATCAGTCGGATCGTTTCGGGGGCTTCGATGTGGAGCGCCATGCTTCACTCCTGTCCCTGATTGCCGGGGAGAGTGTAGCGTTCCGGGATTCACGTGAAGCGATCGTCCGATTGCGTTTTCTTTGTCGAGGCGCCAAGGCGGTGGGGTGATGCGCATCGCGGTGTCGGGGACCCACAGCACGGGCAAGTCGTCGCTGGTCGAGGCGCTCGCCGCGCGTCTGCCGCAGTACGCCATGGTTGCCGAGCCGTACGAGATCTTGGAGGAACGGGGGTACGTATTCGGCCATCCGCCCAGCGTTGAAGACTACGTCGTCCAACTGCGGCAGTCGCTTGCTTCCTTGCGACGGTGGTCTCCGAACGTGATCTTCGACCGGCAGCCGCTCGATTTTCTGGGCTACATCGAGGCGAGCGCGGGGGCGGAGCGGTTCGATCTGGAGGCGTGGCGGGAACCGATTGCGCGGGCGATGCGGCGTCTCGATCTGGTGATCTTGCTGCGCGCCGACCCACGGCACGATCCGGTCTGGGGGCACGAGGATGCCGCGTTTCGGCTCGCGGTGGACGATGCGCTGCGGGAGATCGTGGGCGGCGATTGCTATGAGCTGTGCGACGGGGTCGAGGTGTTGGTGTTGGAAGGGGCTTGGGATAGCCGAGTCGGGAAGGTGCTGGAACGCATTGATGCGCGTGAGCGGGCGTCCGAGGCATAGCGTTCCTTCCGATAGCTCGCCGTCTGCAGATCGAACAGCGCCGCATACCGTCCGCCGAGGGCCGTCAGATCCTTATGCGGGTCCCTGGTCCACCAAACGCTCATTCTCCAGAACTCGATCCGGCCATGCGCATGGTGCGAAAGCGACGGGCGATGATGAGGGCCATCGTGCCGGCGGTCAGCATCGTGATGCAGGACAAGGGGCGTGTTCGGCTCGTGCCAAACACGCCCGGCGATCGGATGCTCGCGGGGCGAGGCGGCAGCAATGGCTGCCGCGGGCTAGGGGACTACGAGCAGTCAGGCGTCCGCGCACCTGCGGCTGAGGTGGCCGTTCGTGCAGCCGGACGCCTCGACCGGCTGACCAACTACCGGCCGCGGCCCCGTTCCTTGAGCGCGGCGACTTCTTCCCGCAATTGGGAGACGGCCTCGATCAGTTGGTCGATGCGCGGGTCCGGTTCCGGTCCGGGAACGCGCGGCCAGTCGACGGGGATCTCGTCGAACTCCCACTTCTCGTGCTTGTGCTCGAACTTTTCGATCTTTTCGTACTTCTCGATCTTGAGCCGCTTGACCTCGAATGGTTCGTGCTTGTGCTCGTGCTTGTGCTCGTGCTTGTGTTTGTGATCGAGCTCGTGTTTGAAGAGCTTGATCGGGGTCAGGACGCCGGCGACCAGCGCCCCGAGATCGCGCACCCGCATCTCGGCGACCGGCATGTCGGGATCGAGGCGAACGTCCGGGCGCTCTTCACCGCCGACGAAGGACTGCTTCGGCTCCTGCTCACGTGCTTCGGGCATCGGGGGGACTCCTTGTCGAACGAATAAACGAGGGAGCGCTTGGATCGTCTCATGTTTGGCGTACGAATGCAACCCCTAACCCGCGCCGCGCGCCCCGCGCGGCAGGCCCGCGACCCTCGTCCGTCGGCTAGGACGACGTGCGGGGCGGGGCGCCTTCGCGCAGGAGATCAACCAGAGCCGCGCTGATCGGCTGGCCGGTTTGGCGTTCGTACCAGGCAAACGCCGGGCAAGGGTTGACCTCGAAGCAGTAAAACTCCCCGTCGGGCGTCTCCTTGAGGTCGATGCCCGCGATCAGCAAACCGGCGCCGGGGCCAAGCGCCTGGCAGGCCGCGACGACGTCTGGGGGGAGCGTCGTCGGCTCCATGTCCACGCCAGCGCCCTGCTGGCGGGCGTAGCGATAATCCACGGCCGCCGAGCGTACGCGCGTCGCGAACCACGCATCCCCGACGGTGTGGACGCGGATGTTGTCGCCGGGGACAAAGGCCTGGAACTGCGCCGGCGCGTGGCGCAGGTAGGGCAGCCGATCGAGATCGCGCGGCTCCATGCGGCGCACGACCGAGCGGATTCCGCTGAGCGACTTGAAGATCACCTCCCCGCCGCATGCATCGTAAAAGGCCCGCGCGGCGGCGGGATCGCCGGTGATCAGCGTGCGGGGGATGCGCAGGCCCGAGGCACGGATCGCCAGGGCTTGGTACGGCTTGCTGTGGTTGGACATCGACGGCGGCGCCCGATTGGCCACCAGGCAGGGAAGACTTTCCATGACCGCCGCGACCCCCGCTTGCCCTTCGATGACGACGCTCTCGGTCAGGTTCTGCGGCACGGAATCCAGCGGCACGTGCCCTTCGGCGCCGAGATAGCGCACGTAGACACCGCGAATCTCGGCCAGGTCGAGGGTCCAGCCCGGCCCTTGAATCGTCCCCACGGGGACATCGCCATCCCAGGTCCAGTTGACGGCAAACCCGCTCGGATAGCGGCCCAGGTCGAGCAACCGGTATTCGTAGCCCAGGTATTCGATGCGGGAGCAAACGAGCTCGGTCATGATATCCGCCAACCCGCCGCAGACGAGGATCATGATTCACCCTCGAGCACGGCCACGACGCCCGCGACGAGCGCCTCCTGCCGCTGGCCGCCGTAGGACGCGATGTGTGGGTAGAGGTCCACGCCGGTGCAACGCAGCCCCCTCTGCCCTAACCGGATTTCGATCTGGACGACATCGAGCCGCAACATCGCCGCCAGCCGGCGCAGTCCGTCCGCAAACACGTCCTGCTCGGCCCCGCCGGGATCAGCCCGTCCGTCCCAGACGACCTCGTTTCCAACCAGGCACGCGTACCGGGAGGCATCCATGCACGGTTCGGCCAGGCACACCGGCACGACCGCCATCACCTTCCCCAGCTCCTCCCAGTCGTGGTCCTCGGCAACCGGATAGCGGGCCGCCGAGGTGAGCGGCGCATACGTCATCGCCCCGCCAAGGGCAGCGGAGAAGGCCCGCGCGGCGGCGAGATCGTTGGTGATCTGGGTCGCGAGGACTGGCAACCCGCTGCGGACCAGCAGCGGATGCCATTCGGGGTAGGCGCGCTGGGGGCGAAACCACAGGTCGGCGCTCATGCGGTTGACCACGCGGCACGGGAGGCTCCAGAGCCAGGCAAGCAGGAGCGCGTGGACCTCGGCCTGGACGTACGCGAAGTCTTCCGGCGACCAGCCATCGTGGGTCAACGGACCGCCGAGCGCGCGCACGAGCACCCCCTCGATCTCGGCGCCCGGCAGGCCGCGGCCGCTCAGGCCCCGTATCTGGCTCTCGGAAGAGTGCGTCTCCAACGCCCACGTGAACGTTCCCGCCGCGCTCAGTGGCTCGGGCGTGAGCGCGACTTCATGGCCATGGCCGCGCAGCGCTGTCGCCACGCGCTGGCTGAGGGGGTCGGATTCGTGGCCAATCACCAGATACATCGCGGTCGCACCCACGTCCGGAGCCTGCCGAACCGCACGGCGCCTGGCGCCTCGTCCTGCGGCACTATCGCCCTGGGACGGGGTCCATGTCGAGGGGTGAAACGCTCGCGGGTCGGTCAGCGCCATCGCCATGCCTTCCGTGAAACCCGGACGATCGTTTCGAGACCGGCGGCGACGACACGACGGCGGCCGATCGCGCGGCACCGCCACTCGGCGGCGCCGGCGCGCGTTGCTCCCGCGTGCAGGCGAATCTCGCGCCCCGCGGCCGGTCTCCTCGAGGTGCGGGGACGGCGCCGCGATCGGAGCGCTGGCCGTGGCTTGTCGGCGGAACCCGACATGGCTCCGTTGGCGCCGGACATTCCCGTTGCGGTCTACCGGTAGCTCGCCGCCTGCAGGTCGAACAGCTCCGCGTACCGCCCGCCGAGATCCATCAGTTCCTCGTGCGTGCCCTGCTCCACGAGCTTCCCGTTTTCCAGGAACAGGATGCGGTCGGCCATGCGGACGGTGGAGAAGCGGTGGGAGATGTAGAGGGCCATCTTACCGGCGGTGAGTTCCTTGATCCGCGCGAAGAGGTCGTGCTCGGCCTGGGCGTCGAGGGCGGAGGTCGGTTCGTCGAGGATGAGGACCTGGGCGTCGCGCATGAAGGCGCGGGCGAGGGCGATCTTCTGCCATTCGCCGCCGGAGAGCTGGTGGCCGCCTTCGAACTGCTTGCCGAGGGTGGTGTCGTAGCCCTCGGGGAGTTTCCTCACCACGTCGTCGGCGCCGGCGCGCTCGGCGGCTTTGGCGATGGCCTCCGTGTCGTCGGCGAAATCGACGTTGCCGACGCCGATGTTTTCGCCGGCCGAAACCTGGTAGGCGGCGTAGTCCTGGAACATCACCCCGAACTCGCGGCGCAGCGCGACCGGGTCGTAGTCGCGCACGTCGCGGCCGTCGATGAGGATCTGGCCCTCGTCGGGGTCGTAGAGGCGGCCGAGCAGCTTGACGATGGTCGATTTGCCGGCTCCGTTGCGGCCGACGAGGGCGACGGTCTGGCCCGGCTCGATGGTGAAAGAGACGTCGGCGAGGGCTTTTTCCTCGCGGCCGGGGTATTGGTAGCTGACGTTGCGGAACTCGATGCCCTGGCGGAAGGGGCGGCGCACGGGCGCGGGGTTCTCGGGGGCGTGAATCTTCGGCTCCCGCTCGAGCAATTCGTAGAGGGTAGAGAGGTAGAGCCCATGCTCGTAGATGCCCTGGATGCCGCCGAGGATGCCCTGGAAGGCGCCCTGGACCTGGGCCGCGGCCTGGGTGAAGACGGTCAGGGCGCCGAGGGTGACCTGGCCGCGCACGGCGAGCAGGGCCACGTAGAGGAAGGTGCCGGAGGAGGCGAGGGTGGTCAGCGAGCCCCAGCCGAAACCGGCCAGGTAGCGGCGGACCAGAAGCTGGCGGGTCTCCTCGTAGTAGCCCTCGGCGGTGCGTTCGTAGCGGTCGATGAAGTAGTCGCCGGCGGTGAAGAGCTTCACTTCCTTGGCGTACTCATCGGTGGTCATCAGCGTCGTCAGATACGACATGACGCGGCGGATGGGGGACTGCCGGCGCATCTGCTGGAAGCCCCACCAACCGTAGCGGGAGCCGGAGATGAAGGCCGGGATGGGGGAGATGAGCGCCGCGGCGGCCACCCAGGGGGAGAGCCCCAGCAGCAGGGCGACCATGGTGGCGAAGGTGACGAGGGAGCGGCCGAGGCCGAAGACGCCGGAGACCATCTCCACCGGGCGCCGGGCGGACTCGCGTTGCGCCTGCTGCAACTGGTCGTAGTAGGCGGCGTCCTCGAAGTCGGCCAGGTCGAGCGCGGCGGCGTGGCGCATGATCTGGAGCTGGACGTGGATCGCCATCCGCTCCTGCAACAGTTGCTGGGAGATGTTGCCGGCGGTTTGCAGGAAGCTGGAGCCGAGCAGGATCGCGAGCTGGATGATGGCGATGACGACGATGGCCTGGATGCTTGCGGGGGCGCCGCCGGTCTGGATGCCGGCCACGACCTCGTCGATGAGGCGGCCGGCCAGCCAGACCTGGGCGGCGGGGGTGATGCTCTGCAGGATGGTGGCGACGGCCAGCGAGCTGGTCAGCCTGGGGCTGGTGGCCCAGACGAGGGCCATGACGCGCACGATGCTGCGCCAGGTCTGGCGGGCGCCGTTGACGACGGCGTCGAGGTCGTCGCGGCGGGGGGCGCGCAGGCGGCGCGGGGCGTCGCCCGGCTCCGGGGCGGAGCCATTGGAGGGCAGGGTGGAGCGGCCGTCGCCGCGGAGGGGGATGGCTTGCGAGGCCGGGGAGAGGCGGCGGCTGTTGCGGTCTGGCGGCGATCCGTTGGGAGAGGTGTCCATGCGCTCCTGGGGCGGGCCTCGCGGGCAGCCGGAATCCAGGACGCGCCGAGAGGAAAGCCATCGTTGACGGAGTGATAGCGCGCCGAACCGTGCGCGACAACTGGCCGTTCGGGTAGGCCCGGCTGCCGGCGCCATGCCGCCCCGTCCCCCCGGAAGTTCAGGAAGTTCAGAAAGTTCGCCGCGGGCCACACGGCGCCGAGGATGTCGGCACGCGACGGCGCGGGCGGCTACGATACGGGGCGAGACGAAGGGAGAGCGCCGATGTCGCGCCGCCGCTGGTTGTGGCTCCTTGGCTGTCTGGTGTGGGTCAGCGTCCCGGGCGCGGCGCTGGCTCAGGATCCCGGCGAGGGTTCGCAGCTCCGCTACATCGCCGAGCTGAAGCAGCGCAACGCCGACTACGGTCCCGGGTGCAACGGCGTCGGCATCTCGGCGCCGCGGTCGGTGGCGATGCCGGCCGACCTGGGCACGCGCTGGGTGGCCGGCCATTCGGCCTGCATCCCCGGCATGCGTCTGGTGATGAGCTGCCTGGGCGAGGTCGCGAGCGACGAGCGGGTCATCGGCTGCGTGCTCCAGGTCGCTGACGGCGAGGCGGCCGGCGAGATCACCTGCGAGCGGATCACGCTGATCGCTCCCGACGCCCGCTTCGGGCCCGATCCCGCGCTGAGCGAGGCGCTCAGCGAAGGGAGCGAGGGGGCGGCCCCGCCTTGCTCGGCCGCGGGGGCCTGGACGACCGGCGCGGCCGCCGCCGCGGCGTTCGTGGTCCCGGCGGCTGCATCGGAGGGCGATCTCGCCGTGCTCGTCAACGTCGACGGGGCCGAGGTCCCCGCGTTCCTGATCCCGGCCGGGCAACTGCGCGGCGACGGAGCCTGACGCCCGTCAGAAACGATCGAAGCGGAGAACGTCCCCAACCTGGACGTCGGCGGCGGCCGCGGCCCCGGCGTTGGCCTCGATTACCGCGGCCGCGCGCCGGAAATCGAACCGCCAGGGAGCCATCGCCGGCCGGACCGTGCAGACGCGGTTCGTCTCGTCGAGGTAGACCAGGTCGATGGGGAAGCGCATGAAGTGGGTGTGGATGCCGCGCGCCGGGCGAAAGAGCATCCCCTGGCCGGCGGGGAGCGAGGCGCGGAGCATGAGCCCGGCGAACGCTTGCCAGGGCCCGCGCGCTGCGCGCAGGTCGGTGAGGAAGATGCGTCCGTTGCGCGTGTTGACGACGCCGGTCATGGCGGAGTCGTGCCGCTCGCTCCCTGGCCGCCGGGGCGGCGTGGCCGCGTGGCGAGGCGGCGCGGTCACCTGCGCCAGAAGCGCTTCCAGGCAGGCGTGCGCTCGGCGGGGGTGTGGCGGATCGAGGCGCGGGAGTCGCTCGTCTCCACGAAATCGGCGGAGAGGTCGACGACCGAGCGCCGCGGGTCGCCCTGAAACAGCAGCGGGATCATGCCCGCCACCCGCTTCACGTCGGCGGCGGTGAACATGCGGGGATCGAAGCGGGGCGAGCGGCTGGCGCCCCTGGCGAACTGCTGGCGCGTCACGGTGAGGTGGATGGCGTCGCCGTCGCCGCTCTCGATCAGGTCGGGCGGCACGAGCACCGACTCGTGGCGGTCGTCGGTATGCACGACGAGCGCCTTGACCTCGCCCAGGTCCTCGTCGATGACGACCTGCCGCAGCGTGCCGACCGCGCCGTCCCTGGCGTAGACCCGGCTGCCGCGCTCATACCGGACAACGCCGTGCGACGGCTCCGGCGCGTCGTCCGGCGGCAAGAGCGCGCCGGATGGGGTGGGCGGCGCGGCGGGCGGGCCGGCCCCAGGGGCGACGGCGTCTTCCTCGCGCAAAGCCAGCAGTGTTCCCGACACGGTCACCCGTTCCCTTCGCTACGCCGCGACCGGCTTCGCCTTGATGACGAATGGTTCGCTCTTGCGGCGCCAGATGCGGAAGATCAGGACGAGGGCCAGCAGCGGCGCCAACGCCAGCGACACCAGGGAGACCGGATCGGACGCGATCGAGATTCCGGGGTCCGGCGCGGCGGGCGGGGCCTCGGGCGCGGGCGTCGGCGCCGCGTGCATCGCCCTGGCGACGGCGGCCTGGATCGCCCGCCCCGAGGCGGCCGTGACCCGCTCTTCGGCGTCCGCCGCGGCCTGCTCGGCCCGCGCGACGGCGGTCGCGGCCGCCGCGGCGGCCGCGGCGAGCGCCGCCAGCGCGGCGTCGAGCATCTGGGACATCTCCGCCCGCGCCTCGGCGGTGGCGGTGGCCGCGGCGGCGTTCGCTTCCGCGGTGGTGGCGGCGGCAGCGGCGGCGGCGTTCGCTTCGGCCGTGGCGGCGAGATCGACGGTGGGGGTCGGTTCGATGGTGATGGTCACGGTGGCCGCGGGCATCGGCAGGGGCAGGGGGTTCTCGACGTCGACGCCGGCCATCCGCTCCAGGCTGGCCGCGCCCTCGGCGCCCTGGCGGTGCAGGATATCGACGGCGGTCGAGGCCTCGAGCCCCTCCTGCTCGCGCTCTTGCGCCTGGTCCTGGTGACGGACTATGGCGGTACGGGGCGCCGCAACCGGCGCCGTGGCGCCGAGCGCCGGGATGGCGTGCGTCAGACCGAGCGCTGCCAGGCAGGCCGCGACGGCGCCGGCGCGGAGCGCCCGCCGCGGGCCGCCGGCCCACGCACGCACGGGCCGGCCGGGGCCGGGAGTCGGCGTCTGATTGCACACTGCGGAGTTCGCGCCCATCGGGTCCTTCTCGAGCCGCGACCGGCTATCGCGGCCGGCGGCGTGGTCGTTCGTCTCGATTCCCACCATAGCGTCGGGACCGTGGCGGGGTCGTCAGCGGGGACCGGCGCCATGTGTCAAAACCGTGCCAGTTTCTTTGCAGCGGGGAGGGAAGCCGAGTGGCTACTCGGCGGGCGGCTCCAGGCGATAACCGACGCCGGGGAAGGTGGTGATGAACCCGTCCTCGCTGTCGGGCTGCAGTTTGGCGCGCAGGCGGCTGACCCAGGTGCGCAGGTATTGCGACTCATCCCGGAACTCCGGCCCCCAGATGCGGCTGAGCAGCTCCCGGTGGAGCATGACCCGCCCCGCGTTGCCGGCCAGTTGCTCCAGCAGCGCCCATTCCGTGCGGCTGAGGCGCACTTCTTCGCCGCCGACGGACACCCGGCGCAGCTCGAGGTCGATCTCCAGCCCCGGGTAGCGCAGCAGCGTGGCGCCGCCGGCCGGGACCCCGCCGCCCGCGCGGCGGAGCACGGCGTTCACCCGCGCCGCCAGCTCCTCCGGGTTGAACGGTTTGGTGACGTAGTCGTCGGCGCCGCCCTGCAGGCCCTTGAGCTTGTCGGCGTCGCCGGCGCGGGCGGTGAGCATGATGACCGGGGTCTGGCCGCGGGAGCGGATGCGGCGCAACGTCTCGAACCCGTCCATGCCGGGCATCATCAGGTCGAGCACGACCAGATCGGGCCGCTCATCCTCCAGAAGCTGCAGCGCCTCTTCGCCACGCGCGGCGGTGACTACCGCGTGGCCGTTGGCCTGCAGGGTGGCCCGCACCAGCCGGGTGATGGCTGGCTCGTCGTCGACGACGAGGATCATCTGCTTGCGCACCACGATGGCTATCCCGTCCCGTTCCCGTTGGCGGCCGACTCCTGCGCGGCCGCCATCCAGCCGCGCGCGATGGGCAGGGTGACGGCGAAGGTCGCGCCCTGGCCCAGGCCGGCCGAGCTGGCGCTGATGCGGCCCCCCTGGACCTCCACCAAGTGGCGGCTGAGGTAGAGCCCGAGGCCCATGCCGCGCACCGTGGGGTCATCCCCGGCGCGGTGGTAGCGCTCGAAGACCAACTCGACGTTGGCGGCGTCCATGCCGATCCCGTTGTCGGCGACCTCGATGATGACCGTGGCGTCTTGCCGGTAGCCGGTGGTCACGATCTCGCTCCCGGGCGGGGAATACTTGGCCGCGTTCTCGTAGAGATTGCGCAGCACCTGCGCCAGCAGCGCGGGATCGCCCTCCGCGGGCGGCACATCGGGTGGGACGTCGACGCGGAAGGAATGGGTGGGGGTGCGCTCGGCCACTTCCTGGCACGCCTCGCGCGCCAGCGGCGCCACGAGGACCGGCTCGGTGCTGGAGGTGAGGCGGCCGGCCATTACCGCCGTGAGGGTCAGCATGTTGGCCAGCATGCGGTCGAGGCGGTCGCTCTCGACCACGATGTCGGCCAGAATCTCCCGCCGCGTCTCCTCGTCCAGCGCCTCGCCCCGCTCCGTCAGCAGGTGGGCGCCGCCGTGGATGGCTGTCAGCGGGGTGCGGAACTCGTGGGAGATGAGGGAGAGGAAATCGTCCTTGAGTTGCTCGGCGCGCCGCAACTGGGTCACGTCCTGCAGCACCAGCAAGGCGCGCTCGCAGGCGCCGGCGGTATCGGGGAGGGGGGCGGCCTGGATCAGCACCGGCACGCGCTTGCCGCTGGCGCAGTCCAGCATGAGTTGCTGATTGCGCGTCTCCTCGCCGTTCAGGGCGCGGACCCCGGGGCGCTGCTCGTGCGGCAAGGGTTTCGCATCGGCGTCGAGCATGCGCACGTCGCGGCCATAGACCGGGAGGATGCCGGTCAGTCCCGTGGCGCCGAAGATCATCTCGACGGCGGTCGAGTTGGCCTGCTCGATGCGCCCGTCCGGGGCTCCGAGCATGAGCACGCCGGCGGGAAGGCTGTCGAGGATGACGCGGAGCTGATCGCGCTGCTGCTCGGCGTGGCGGTAGGCCTCGGCGCGGTCGATGGCGGCGGCGGCGTGGGCGGCCAGCACCTGCAAGGCGGCCAGGTCTACCTCGTCGAACGGCTCGCCGTCCTCGCGTTCGGTCAGGTAGAGCGTGCCGAGTACCCGCTCGCCGAGCAGGACGGGCACGCCGAGCAGTGTTTTCATGGACGGGAGCTCGGGGGGGAAGCCGATGAACTCCGGGTGGCTGGCGATATCGGGGAGCAGGATGGGAACGGTCCTGCGGATGGGCTCGCCAACGAGATGGCGAGCTTCCGCCCATGTCCGGAGGCTGGCGCGCTCTTCCTGGGTCAAGCCGGAGGTGATGAAATCGGTGATGCTGCCGGCTCCGTTCGCCGCGACAAGGATGGCATACCTGGCGGGAACGACGCGCTCCCGGGCCAGGTCGACGATGCATTGCAGCACCGCCTCCGGCGTGACCTCCCTGGCGACGGCCAGCGCCGCTTCGTAGGCGGCAATCAGCCGGCTGTTCAGTGCCGACGCGCGGCGCGCTCCACCCACGCTCACATCATTCCCCCAAACTGCTCGCCCGCCTCCACCCTGAGCCCCCGCGTCGCGCGGCAGCCCGTTGCTACGAGCCTGGATTGGCGGATGCGTTCGGCGTTCAGCCCGAATTCCCCTCCGACCTGATTGCGCGGTTCCCTAATCGTTAGCATGATCTAAAAGGAAGGTCAACCTCTATCGGTCCTCCTCTCTGGCTCATTCGGACGAATGTAACCCGATCACGCGAATGAATATCGCATTTAGCGTGCCGCACTTCGGAAACGTCGTCCCCCCACGTGGAGATACGCTTCATTCAATGAACAGATAACCAGTTTCGCCGTAGGCGAAAACCAATCGTGCGTTATGAACAAGACTCGCCGATTGAGCCTGCCGCGAGCGATGCGTAGGCAGGAGCTCATCGGCCTGCCGTAGCCCCGCCGCGGAAGTTGACACGAACCTGCAACGCCCGCGATCGGGGGCGCCACGGGCATGCGACGGTCTCCCCGTCACACTTGGCGGACGAGGCTGGACGGGCTGGCGCGCGTGCGCGGGACCATTCAACAAGAGACGCCACAGGCAAGCAGGCGACGGCATGAAGGACAGACGAACTACGCGCTTCTCCATGCGGGGCATCGTCATCGGCGCCCTGGCCGTGAGCGCGCTGTTGACGGCGCCGGTTCTGGCCGGGGAGGAGACGACCGAGGTGGTCGTCACCGGCGGCGAGCTGGCGATCACCGCGCCGCGTGTTGCCGCGTTCGGGGCGAAGACCGCGCTCGGCGCGGTGCAGACCAGCGCCGCCGAGCTGGAGCCGTTCGCCGTCGCCGATCTGCGCGGCACGGGCGCCGGTTGGCGCATCGTCGCCCGTGCGGAGCCGCTCAGCGGCGCGACGAAGACGCTGCCGCCGGGGTCGCTGACGCTGTCCGATCTCGCGGCCGCGCCACGGCCGGGGGTGACGTCGTCGCCGCCGGCCACCCCCGACGATGAAGTGGTCATCGACGGCGGCCCGGTGACGATCGCCAGCGCGGGGCGCGACGAGGGGATGGGCATCCACGACTTCGCCGCCGCCACGGGCGCGACGCCGCAACCCGAGGCGCCGGAGACGGCGCCGGTGGTGGACGGCACGCCGGCGCTGGAGGCGCCCCTCGTCGCCCCGGTCCCCATCGTCGCCACGCCCGAGCCCGCGGCAACGCCGACCGTGGCGGCGCCGACCCCGGCGATCCTGCCGGAGCCGCCCGCGCCCTCGCGGCCACGCCAGCGTCGCAACGCGGCGGCCACGGCGACCCCGGTGGAGACCGAGACGCGCGTGGAACGAGCCGCGTCGCGGGAGCGAGCCACCGCCGCCGCCGTGGCCCAGGCCGCGCCGGCAGCGACCGCCGCGCCGGCGCCGTCGCCCACGGCGATCC